>CAYNZA010000005.1:2287-58765 GCA_964401595.1 uncultured Desulfomonile sp. | reverse complement strand
TGACTCATGTTTGCAAAAAACTGACTTTTCGATTCATTGGCCTTCTCAGCGGCGTTCTTGGCCTCACTCAACTCACCCATAAATCGAATCAACTCCTGGTTTGTGCCCGCCAGCGAATTTGTCAGAGCCAGGGTTTCTATAACCACCCCGGCCTGATTCAGGATAAGGCCGATGGTGTCCCTGTTTTCAGTCGAATCACCGCCCAGCACTGCTACTCCCAAAACCGTCTTCCTGCCTTTAAGCGGGTACATCGTCCATGAACCAAAGATATCATCCCAACAGGCGGCATATTCACAGTCCATGTCGCTTCTTAAAAGGATTCGGCCGCTTTCAACAACCCTCTCAAAGGCTTTGTCGATATTCAGCAAGTCTGATATCTTATCGGGAGATATATCGACACCTCTGGCAACAATGTTGCTAAAACCACCCCGACCATCACTTAACGCCACCAGAACTTTCTGAAAATCAAGATTCTCAGAAAGTTGCAATATTAATGTGGAACAGCACTCCTCAAGACTCTCTGAGCGACTCAACTCCGCCACAATCCTGTTTACGGCTACCACCTGCTCGTTCTGACTTTCAAATAGCTCCTGTAACTGATTGAACTCGCACTCAAGAGAGCTTAACTGGAGCTGATCGGCCTTCTGAGCCGTTATGTCGGTCAGTACATGCATCACAGCCGGTCTGTCCGAAATGCTGATGAACGATGTCTTCACCCTCAGCCATTTGTCTTCGAGACGGCTTCCATCCATCCTGCACTCGAATGTAAAGACTTTCCCGTCTCCCTTTACACATGCCTCATTTATGCAACGAACCATCTGCCTGTATTCATCGGCGACATAATCAGAGAAATCAGTTGAGCCGATCCATTCCTGTTCAGTCCTGCCGGTGACCTCTTTACACGCGCCACCCGCAATGCCCACACTGCCATCCTGATAAATCAGAAAAGCTTCGTTCATCCCATCAATGATCTGACGATAAGCTGATAGTTCCTGTATCTGTGTCATTCCGGCGTCCTGTGAATTCAATGACTCATGGTCAGAGATTAACTCAAAAAGTCTGAAGAGCTTCAGACACGTTCGCTTTTATTTCCACAACGTGAAAATCCGCGTGAATCAAAAGGATCCATTATATTTTCCACTGTTAAACCGAGGTTATATATATATTAACCATACCGAGTTTTAGTTATTTTTCTTAAGCATCATTTAAAAAAGGGCTTTATGGTTGACAAGTTTCCAGGTCAATGATAATGGCGTGCCACATCGTGGCTGTTTGATGACCATGATTTTACACGTTTTGTGAAGAGATGCATAATGAAAGTTATAAAAGCCTTTGGCAATGAGCGCTTGTGTTATACCTTGCCGCCCTACGACGGCAGTCATGATGGAAATGTCAACGCATGGCTGGAAGCGCTCAACGAAATAAGACCCAAGGACACGGCACTTCACAGGAAAATGTTGCACAAGATTTTCGAATTCAGCAAAAATGAAACGAAAGAACTGGAAATAATCTCAACACTGCTCTGTCAGAACATGCGCTACGACGTTCGTGTAATCTGGCGGCGTCCTGAGTTCACCATGCACATGTATTCACTAAAGAGCGTCGAGTCGCCATAAACCCGGGTTCAACAACGGTCTTGGCGTCTGTCCGGTTTACCGGGGTTTAGCCACGGGAAAATAAATTCGAAAAGTCGATCCTTTCCCTGGAGAGCTTTCACACGTCAAGTGCCCCCCGTGGTTTTTCACTATGCCATAAACAGTTGCAAGCCCGAGGCCTGTTCCCTTTCCCACTTCTTTGGTGCTGAAAAATGGTTCGAAGATGTGGTCCATTGTTAATTTGTCCATACCCTCGCCCGTGTCTGAAAAAACCAGCCGCACATAATTTCCCGGTTTTACTTCAAAATGTTTTGAACAGTATTCATCATCCAGAGATACGTTTCTGGTTTCAATCGACAGTGTTCCGCCGTCAGGCATGGCATCGCGAGCGTTTAACACGAGATTCATGATCACCTGGGCCAGTTGATTGGGGTCAGCATCCACAAGGCATGGGGCCCCGCTCAAGTTGAGATCGATTTTGATTGATTTAGCGATTGTTCTAAGTAGCAAACCGCAGACCTGAGTTATTTCGGCGTTCAGGTCCGTTTCAACCAGTTTGGTTTGTTCGTTCCTCGAGAAAGTCAGAAGTTTCTTGACCAGGTCAGCTCCCTTCTTACCGGCCTGATATATTTTCTGTAAATCCCCAAAATCCTCATGCTCCTGCCCCTTGCTCTCCATCAGGATTTCACAATAGCCCATGACAACCTGCAATAAATTATTGAAATCGTGCGCTATGCCTCCGGCCAACGTTCCAATGGCCTCCATCTTTTGAGAATGTAGCAGTTGTTGGGTAAGCTCAATGGTTTCCGTTACATCGCGTTTCACAGCAACATAATTGATTATTCTCCCTTTTAGATCTTTCACGGGAGAAATTGTTGCGTCTTCGTAATAAATGCTGCCGTCTTTCTTTTTATTGGTGAGACGACCACGCCAGACCTCACCACTCTCAATGGTTTCCCATAGTTTCTGATAAAAACTGTCATCATGCAGACCACTTTTAAGGAGACTCGGGGTTTGTCCAGTGACTTCAGAACTGGAATAGCCGGTGATCTGCTCGAAAGCCGGGTTTACATACTGTATCACACCCTCCGAATCTGTAATTACGACAGCTTCAGCAGCCTGTTCAATAGCAGTAGCCAGGCGTCTCTGAACTTCCTGGGCCCTTTTTCTCTCGGCTATATTCTGGATGATCACCAGCATCCCTGCTGGATTGCCTTGATGATCCAGGTAACGTGAGGCGCTTATGCTCACATCCACCAGCCGTTTGTCTCTGGTCAAACGTTGAGTCTCATAGGATCGATTAGTCTGGCCGGTTTCAAGAATGCCTTTAATGATGTTAACGGTTGCCTCATGATCCCATTCGGGAACTGTTTCGAACCGTTTGCCCTGTATTTCATCAAGAGGCCACCCAAAAAGTTCGGTATGAGCGGGATTGAGGTATATGACTTCACCATCCAGATCGTAGACTATTATTGGATCAGCCGAACAGTTGAACATGGACAGATATAACTCTTCCTGTCTCCTGGATTTCTCGAAAATATCCTGATAGCGCTGATTACTATCCTTCAGAGCCTCTTCTGCCTGTCTTCTCTGAGTGACATCGGTAATGAATCCCTCAAGGAACATTAGGGTTCCTTCATCAGAGAAAACGCCTCTTCCCCTCTCCCATATCCACTTTCTGCTACCGTCTCGGGTTATTATGGGGTATTCACCTTCAAAGGGCTGACGCCCCTTTAAGGCTTCCTGCCATTTTTCCCATAATTGTTCCCGATGGTCAGGGTCTACTACGTCGTTGAATGACAATCGATGATTCATCAACAAATCTTCTGGGGCGTAACCGGTAATTTCGATACAACCCGGACTCAGATATTCCATCGTCCAACGACGATCATTGGCGCACCGATAGACAAATCCGGGCAGATTGCCTATCATGGACATCCACATGCGTTCTCTTTCTCTGAGAGCTTCTTCACTTTGTTTCAGGGGCGTAATGTCAGAAATTACCCCGACCGTGGCGTAATAGGCCCCATCCGGTCCCATGACCGCAGCCACCGAGGCCTCCACCCAGACGATCTGGCCGTCCTTCCGGACATAGCGTTTCACAAATTTGTAAGATCCGGTCTGGCCGGAAACCATCTGTTGGTGCTTGATATCTGATATTTCCCTATCATCAGGATGGCTAACATCCAGGATTGTCATCTTCAACATTTCTTCTCGTGAGTATCCGAGAATTCTGCACAAGGTGCTGTTGACCTGGATGAATCTGCCATCTCTATCGACTACATCCACTCCGGAGGCGGCGTTCTCAAATATGCCCCGATATAATGATTCGCTCTGGTGTAAGGTCTCTGAGTCAATCAATTGTCGTTCATAATCTATAAAGAGTTGGCCAAGCAACATCGTTGCCAGAGGATAAAGTATTAGAATGGTCAAACCTATCTGTTTCACTACGGAGATTCCGGCATCACCGGGCAGCGCCAGGAAAGTCAGAAGCAGCACAACGGTTGACAACAGTCCAAAAAGCCAGAGATTCAACAAAGTTACCTTCTTTTGCCTCAGGCTCCACCAATAATGAAAAATGACCCCCAGAACTGCTGACTGCGTAATGGTTGCCAACCCGACGTAGACTCCAGCCCCTCCGATGAACGCCCTGTAGGCCACCATCATCGATGCGGCTACCAAAGCCACCACCGGCCCCCCAAAAAGACCGGCTATATTCAGTATTATGTTGCGGCCGTCAAATATTATTCCGGGGGAGTAGTGAAGGGGCGTCATCATACCGATTGTTCCTACAACCCCGAATAAAAAGCCTGATATAATTTTATTCTCCAGGCTTTCTTTACGGAAGCGCGCCCCGATAACCTGGTAAAGCGCCGCCAGGGCTACCAGCAATGCAATGTTCTGGATGAGGTTGAGGATGAACATGAATTATGATCCTCGCAACCCGGGCTTCATGTGAAACAGGCCACAATCCAAACTTGAATTGCCTGAGCGGCCTGAGACCAGGTTACATCATGCCATTTATCCTGATTTTGAAAAAAAGTGTCTCAAAGATGGGTCGATCCTGCCGGAAACGGCCAGATCGCCAACAACTCCTACCGGCTTGGTAAGTCTTTTGACAAAACTCAGCCAGATTGACAAGGCATTATCCCTACTGTTCGGAGAGAAGCTCCTCGACTGCATCCAGTAGCTCTTTGTTCCGAAATGGCTTCGAAAAGACCTTTTTGGCTCCAAATTTTTCCGCCATCTTGAGGTAGGTGTGCGGTCCTATGCGGGCCCCACCGGAAATAGCTATTATTTTCACTTCCGGATTCAACTGTTTGTAGTCCATTATGGACTCTAAACCTTCTTTGTCCGGCATGATGATGTCAGTGACTATAAGATCCACATCGCCCTTCTGAAACTCTCTAAGGCCCTCTACTCCGTTCGTCGCCTGGACCACCTCATGGCCTACGCTCTCAAGTATGTCGGTCAACAACAGCAACACTTCAGGTTCGTCATCTACTACCAGTATGCGGGCCATTTTCTTCTCCTGAGGCGACTTTTAAATTCCCGTAAATCGGGATAATATCCGCACCACCGGCCATTTCTACACAATTCGTATCATTCTGTCCGGTTCGCTATTCACATAGTATGATACCATGATGGATGACGGATAAATTACCACATACCCGATCTTTTTTCACCATTTAAATGAGAAACAACTAGTTTCCCATTCCCAACAGCTCTTTTATGAAATTTCTGGCGCTTAACAGTCTATTCAGGTCCACTCCCGTCGAAAAACCCCTCTCATGGAGCAGACCTAACATTCTTTCCGTGGCAATGTTACCGGCGGCCCCAGGGATGAACGGACAACCGCCCAACCCTCCAGTCGATGAATCAAACATTCGAACCCCTAGATCCAAAGCCCGAAGGAGGTTCTTCTCCGCATTTCCGTGAGTATCGTGAAGATGCAGGGATATTTTTTCCACATCCACTATGGTCAGAATTTTTTGCAGGGTTGATTCAATCAGATCGGGATTTGCCTGACCGGTGGTATCCGCCAGACAAATTTCTTCCGGATTCATCAAGATAAAATGTTCAATGATTCGTTTTACCCTCTCAATTTCGACTCGCCCTTCAAACTCACAACCAAATGCGCACATCACGCCTGTCGTTATTGTCAGACCTGCGTTCCTTGCTTCCTTGATCATCAGCCGGGAGGAATCTGTTGCCCTGTCTATCGACATTCCGCCGTTTTTCAAACTATGTGTCTCAGATGCCGAAACAAACAGCTCAACATGGCTGACACCGGAACGTATGGCCGATTCGACACCTTTCAGGTTAAGCGCCAGCACGCTGAACCTGACATTCGAGTTTACATCAAGGAATCGTATGACCTCATCGGTATGCGCCATTTGAGGCACCAACTTTGGATTGACAAATGATCCTACTTGCACTCTTTTGAGTCCGGATGCGGTCAGACGCTTTATGAAACGAGAACGTTGAATCGGGGAAAGTATGGTCTTTTCATTCTGGAGACCGTCCCTAGGGCTAACTTCCTGGATTTTTATCTCACTTAACATCATTGACGCCCTGGATTGGGAGGTTTAGAATCACGGTTGCTGAAAATGACTGGAAACTTTTTTCTTTTGGACCAGTCTAACCTATTTTTAGACAACTGTTAATCATACTCTATTGATCAACCGCCAAATGTGGTAACAGCCACTCCAATTTTCTTATTTTAACAAACTGAAATTGCGAGTGAATTTATTGTAGGACTTGACAGTAGATTTTATAGACTATAAGAACGCTGTTCCTAACAGAGCTGTTCTCTTTCGGGAACATGCTCTTTGTTTTTTAGGAGGAACCATGGAAATAGTTGTGGACATCCCGACTCCTGAAGAGTGCGCTAACCGCATATTCAATTATTCGGGCCAAAAATTCGATCCTGACGTGGCGGCCGACTGCTGGATGAAAGTGCTTCATCACAAGTGGTTCCTGTCCGAAAAACTAGGGCGTGACGTTGGTTTCAAAGTAGCCTGTATGGATTTCCTGGAAAATACGGAGTCAATTCAGCAGGAATTGATGAAAGAGCAGACGGTCAGCCTGCTCAAGGAACTTGGAGCGCAAGTTGTCGATCGAGCCATTTGGGAGACCATATCCGAGACTCAACCTCCCAAACGAATCGTCGATAAAATGATCATCTTGCCTCTCACAGAAGTGGAACTGGCCCAAAAACATGGAGTGACTCCACCCAAGACAATAATTTTCTTCGGTCCTCCGGGAACCGGCAAGACACATTTTGTCAAAGCCATAGCCGGCGTGCTTGGCTGGTGGTATATTGAAGCCTCTCCGAGCGATTTGATGGCTGACGGTCAGGACAAATTGGGGAAAAATCTCAAGCAGTTGATGGAGAAAGCCTCAAAGATAGATAACGCCGTCATTTTTATTGATGAATTCGAGGAAATAGCGAGTAACAGGGACCAAGCCTCCAGAGTGGACAAGTCAATAACCAATGAATTCCTGAAACAGGTTCCCTTGTTCAAAAAACAGGCTGGAAACACTCTTCTGGTATGCGCTACGAACTACATCGACCAGTTGGACGCTGCATTGCTCAGACCCGGTCGTTTTGATCTCATTATACCTGTGGGCGCTCTGGACAGTGAAGGGCGTAAAACCATATTCAATCATTATCTGAACAAGACCAACCATGGGGATGTCGATGTGGACAAGCTCGTTGAAACGTTGGAATTCTTCACTCCAGCCGACATTGAATACCTTTTCAGAAAAGTCACCCAGAGAGCATTTGAGGTTGAGCTTTCGGAAGGCGAAGATTACAAGGTTGCCACCAGTGATTTTCAGGTGTTATTACCAGAGATCAAGCCGACTCTTAATGTCCAACTTATTGAAAAGTTTGATGGCGAATGCAAGAAGTTTACCAGACTATAGGCGTACAAAACCTGACTGATGGAAAATAATATACTATCCGACATAATTGTAATTTGTGGCCTGGCTTTATCTGTCACCTACCTGTGCAACAGATTTGGAATACCGGCTATAGTGGGCTTCCTTTTCACCGGAATCATTTCAGGTCCTCACGGCCTGGGACTCATCAAAGAGATTCATGTGGTTGAACAATTTGCTGAGGTGGGGGTGGTATGCCTGTTGTTCACCATCGGTCTGGAGTTTTCAATTGACAGCCTTCTACAGATCAGGACTATTGCGGTAGTGGGAGGCGCCCTTCAGGTGCTGGTGACCACTTTTGCCTGCGCCTGGCTTGGGGCAACCTTCGGCCTAGAATACAACCAGGCAATATTTTTTGGTCTTTTGGTCTCCCTGAGCAGCACTGCCATAGTCCTTCAGATTCTCCAGCGCACGGGGGACATATCTGCCCCTCATGGCCGGATGTCTCTCGGGATACTTATTTTCCAGGACATCGCGGTGATTCCAATGACACTGATTGTTCCCCTGCTGGCCGGAGACACAGGAAGCGCCACCTCAACCATGATCACACTCGTGATGAAGGCCATCGGCGTTTTCCTTGTAGTGGTTGCCGCCGCTAAGTGGTTCATACCCCAAGCTCTTTACCGGGTGGCGACCTTAAGAGACAGGGAGCTTTTTTTTCTGGGCATCGTGTTCATCGGATTGGGAATAGCGTGGATTACTTCGCTGGCCGGTTTATCACTGGCTTTGGGCGCTTTTCTGGCAGGACTCATTATTTCCGAATCCGACTATGGCCACAGGGCCCTGGGATCGGTTATTCCCTTTCGAGACCTCTTCACAAGCTTCTTTTTCGTCTCCATCGGAATGTTGCTGGACCTGAAGTTTTTCGCAGGACGACCTGTATCTATCATATTGGCTGCAGCTGGAATTCTGGCCATTAAATTTTTTACTTCCGGGTTGCCGGCCATTATTCTGGGATTTCCCCTGAAGACGGCAATTCTGGCGGGGCTTGCGCTTTGCGGCATCGGTGAGTTCGCATTTGTCCTTCTCGCTTCAGGTTTCAAGTTGAAAGTTGTGGATTCCAGTTTTTATCAGTCATTTCTGGGCATTTCCATTCTGACAATGATAGCTTCTCCGTTCCTCATAGGTCGAGGGAGTCTGTTTGCGGACCGCCTTAACAGGTTGCCCATTCCTGAAAAATTAAAGACGGGTTTGAGAAAGGCTACGGAATCAGACGATGAAAACGGGCTATTCAATCATTTGATAATAGTAGGGTATGGTCTAAATGGCCGGCACCTGTATCAGGCGGCAAAGGTGGCTCACATTCCCGTGAAGATAATAGAAATGAACCCGGAAACAGTGCGAAAAGAAAAGGCAAAAGGGGTTCCGATATTTTACGGAGACGCCGCACAGGAAGCTGTTCTTGAACATGCAAAAGTTCACGACGCCCGCTCGATGGCCATAGTCATTTCAGACCCTTCGGCAACCAGAAGAGTTGTGGAGACGGCAAAAAGACTCAACCCCAGTCTGTTCGTGGTTTCCCGAACCAGATATGTAACAGAAATGGATCCGCTCCTTGAACTGGGGGCCGATGTGGTCATTCCCGAGGATTATGAGGCCTCGGTTGAAGTCTTGAATCACGTGCTCACACGATATTTTGTCCCACGTGAAGACATTGAAAAATTTGTGGCCCAGGTAAGATCCGATCATTACGGACTCCTTAGAAGCCTGACCCCGGGAGAAAACAACGTTTGCAGCCTGGAGCTTCACATTCCCGATACCGACATCACCACCATCAGAGTCCACGATGGCTCACCATTAGCCAACAAAACACTTTCCCGGCTTGATCTTCGCAGGGATCACGGGGTAACTGTCCTTGCCATCAGACGTGGAGCTAATATTGTTGGCAATCCTGGAGCAGATGACTTAATAATGCCGGAGGATTCCATTATAGTGATGGGCGCCCCTCATGGGGTGATATCATTGGCCGAATTGGCACGAGCAGAGGCGCTCCCTCATGAACTGCATTCAGTCGCGTTAAATAAAGCGCTAGACAATAAAAAGGAGACAACAAATTGAAAGCTACCATCAAGACCAATAAAGGTGAAATTCATCTCAATCTTTTTGCGGATAAAACCCCGATTACCGTAGCAAATTTCGTGAACCTCGTAAACAGGGGTTTCTACAACGGCCTAAAATTCCATAGGGTGATCGAACAGTTCATGATCCAGGGTGGCTGTCCAAGGGGTACAGGCACAGGCGGCCCGGGATACAATTTCAAGGACGAGTTTGACGCTACCCTGAGACACAGCAAACCGGGAATACTCTCAATGGCAAACTCGGGACCAAATTCCAACGGAAGCCAATTCTTCATCACCCACGTTCCCACTCCGTGGCTGGATGGTAAGCACTCTGTTTTCGGTGAAATTGTCGATGCAACGGACCAAAAGGTGGTCAATGCCATCAGAAATGGCGACGTTATGGAATCAATTACCATAGAAGGCGACACCACTGATCTTTTTGTCACGGCGCAGGAATACCTGGATAAATGGAACAAAGCGCTCGATGGTAAATAAAATAGGCCAGGCATGGACAGGTCCAGATTTGTCCTGATCATGATCACATTCGATTGATCGGCATGACTCAAACAGGGGACAGGGGTCGGTTTTTCAACCGTGTCCCCCGTCTTCAGAGTCTTGTCACGTGAAATCAACGGATGGAGTAATCCGGAGCAGGTCTACCTTGAGTCAGACCAATGCTATAACCATATTCAGAAATTCAACTGCTTGCATGATAAAAGAAGAATATTTGGAGCCCAATTAATTGAAACCAGAACAGTTCTGTTTGCATGCGGAAATGGAAGACAAACACTGGTGGTTCAGAGCAAGAAGGTCTATAATTGTTAAGCTGGTTGAGCAATTGATTCCACCGTCAAAAGCTGTGAATGTCGTGGATGTTGGATGCGGCGCCGGGGGAGTAATTTCAGCGTTGGCTGACAGATATAATTGTATCGGGGTTGATACCTCCGGTGAAGCTATCAGACTGGCCAAGGCAAAATATCCTTTGGTTGAATTCATTCGCGGGCACGCTCCGATGTGCCTGGGCACAAAACCAGAAGCAATTGATATGTTTATGTTATTAGATGTGTTGGAACACGTGGAGTTTGATCGTGATCTGATGGTAAGGCTGGTAGGCACCCTTAGACCTGGCGGCCAAATGGTTGTTACGGTTCCTGCAAACATGTCCATGTGGAGTCCGCAGGATGAAAATTATGGTCATTTCAGGCGCTACGAACCGGAGAGACTCACGAGTCTTTGGACCGGATTACCAGTCACGGTACGGTTGTTTTCCTACTTCAATACTTACTTGTATCCGCTAATAAGAGGAGTAAGGATATTTACAACGATGAGAGGCAAAGAATGGGGTCAGGCAAACACTGATCTCAGCCTCCCAAGACCGATTTTAAACGGATTGCTCGAGACTGTATTTTCCAGTGAGGTAAACGCATTAACGAACATGCTTTCTAACAATAGACGAAAAAGCTTTCCCTTCGGAGTCAGCATCTTGGCCTGCCTCATCAAGGACGCTTAAAAAGAATGCATGAAGTCATAATTATAGTTCCCTGCTACAACGAGTCAAAACGAATCGATACGGATGCATTCAGGGAATTCTCAAAGTCGCGTGCCGGAATTTCCTTCATGCTGGTTAATGACGGAAGTTCAGACACCACCCTGGAAAAATTGCACAACCTCGCTGAGGTTGACGTTAATCATTTCATGGTTCTCAATCTTCCCCGTAATCGTGGGAAAGCGGAGGCGGTAAGGGCTGGAATAGCACGTTCACTGGAACTAAGACCGAAATATGTGGGAATATGGGATGCGGATTTGGCCACCCCTTTGACTGAAATTCCCGGTTTTGTTCATCTTATGGAACGAAAGCCGGAGGTTCTAATGGTTTTTGGCGCAAGGGTAAAATTGATGGGGAGGACCATCGTGCGTCCTGCCGGCAGGCATTACCTGGGCCGAATAAGCGCCACGTTGATTTCACTGACGCTGGGATTGCCCGTTTATGACACACAATGTGGGGCAAAATTGTTCAGGGTCACTGATGACATATCCTCTATATTCCGAGACCCATTTCTCAGTTCCTGGATATTCGATGTGGAAATAGTTGCACGGCTAATTTCCAGAAACAATGGAAAACTACCTTTGGACTGCATTTATGAACTCCCACTTAATGAATGGATTCATAAAAGCGGATCAAAAATTAAAGCTGTGGATTACCTATTGGCGCTTAGAGAGCTTTTCCTTATACGTCAAAAATACCTGTGATTTTACAATCCATGATTTTACATCCCTTTTAACGATTTGTCCTTAATGGCCTATATTTCTTCATCCGTGATCAATGTACCAAACGAAGAGGCAAGCTGTTTGAAACGATTGGGAAGGGACGCATCCAGATGAGTAACAAGAGTGCAGACCGGTATATACTCGGAGTGGAGGATAAGCCGCAGAGCAGCACGAAACCCTTGGCGAAAAAAAAAGTTTTCTTTTTTTGGACTCTTATACTCCTGATTCTTTTCTTGTTATCCGAGATCCTATCATACGTGATCATCACTTCCGCTATACCTTCGCGTATAAAGGTTCGAATTGGTCAGGGTGACGCTGAATTGCGTGTAAAGCAGCGGGAACGGTTTTCATCTGCCGGCCCGCGTATTATTCGTCCTCCGCAAGGCCTGGACATAAAGGATATTGATTCAGAGAGTTTACTTCTATTCAACCCACATCTTGGCTGGGATTATCCTCCAGACATCGTGTACGAACTTAGTGGAGACATTTACTCTCATGGTCCAAACGGAGAGAGAATCAATGTAACAAACTACGACACCACTTCTATTGCAACTTATGGCGATTCTTTCACCTATGGCGCTGAAGTAGGGGATGCTGAAACATGGCAGACCTTCCTAGCCTCTAGAATCAAGTCTAATGTGCTGAATTTCGGGATTGGCGGTTCAGGAACGGATCAGGCTTTGCTGAAGTACAGGATGCACGAAATCACAGGCGCCCAGGTTGTTTTCTTAGGCATATTTCCCGAAAACATAAATCGGGTTGTAAACGTGTACAGGCCATTCTACAGCCACCATGAGGCAAATGCTCTCACAAAACCCCGGTTTGTAGCTGAAGGCGACAAGTTCAGACTTCTGACGAATCCGATCTCAAGAGAAGAGGATGTGAAGAAGCTTTTGGATGCCGGGTTTGTCAGGAAATTGGGGGAATCAGACTACTGGTACCAACTCGATCAAAAACTTCCCAGCATTTCGTTTCCTTACGTTTATTCCCTTTTCCGTTACCGAAAGCCGATATTTGAGCAGATCACTCTGTCCGCGTCCCGGATCATGCCGTCTGCTTTTAAGCCGGTGTTTCCATGGAATCTCTATTCCGAACCTGAACCATTTTCCGTGATGAGACATATCGTGGATTCCTTCGTTGAGACTGCCGAATCGCGAGGCTCCATTCCGGTTATTGTCATCATGCCTCACAAGGATCAGGTCCAGGAGTTGCTTGACTACAAGGTCAGTCGTTTCGAGCCGCTGTTGGCCCACATGAGACAAAAGGGCTACAGGTTCATCGATTTGGTGGAATTAGTGGCAGAAAAAAAACCAGACAGATCCCAACTTGAAAAGTGGTATCAAGGACACGCTACCAGAGAAGGGAACAAGCTAGCCGCCGAACTCATAGGCCAATATCTCGATAAAAATCCCGACATCCTTGACCGGCCGCGGTAGATTTTTGTGGAATGTGCCGAATTGGACTTGTAGCTGTTAAATCAATGACCGCAATTAATGGCCGTAGCTGTTCTCTGATTCTGCGTTGAGAATGATGGCAAAATGGTTGGGAGCCCCCGGGATGCTTTTCCAACCCATATCAGAATCCTGGATCAAAGCGGGATTGGACCCAACAATGGATTTTATACCAGCTTTTCGCAGGGCCACCAAAGCGTTTGAACGACTTTTGGGAATGGATTTCAGCAATTCTTCGGCATCTGGAAATTCAGCCGTTATTCTTGCTCCCGCCAGGTTAGCGAAGTAAAGCCTCTGACTGAACGGAAGAATTATCGCAATCCTGTCCCCATTTGAAACACCATGGGAATTCAGAAAATCGCTCACCGCTTTTGTTTCCAAGAACAAGTCATAATGGGACCTCTTTGAGTCAACTGTCTGCATACATCGCAAAGATTGATCTACAAGGGATTGAATCAAGACCGCCAGCAAGACTATCACCAAAATTCCTGCATCCACGAAATCCCGTGAATTTTTGATGTCTTCGTTTGCCTGTCGCTTTGGTAAAGAGGCCAACGCTACAAACCCCAGAAACACAAAAGGAGCGACATATCTAATTTCCATTACTACCAGGCAAAACATTAATGTTCCCGAAATAGAAATAATCCCCAAGATAACCGGCAGGGACGGAGGGAAAAAATCTGGCCTGAAAAGACCGTTCCTCCGCCATTGGATCAGGAACCACACCATGAATGCAATCGTCGGTAAAAAAATTCTCCCGAACAAATGGTCCAGACTCTCCAGGATAGCAGAAAACTGCGCCGTCAGATTTATGGCCGGCTTTATGCCCATGTTCCAATAAGCGAGATCGGCCCCTTTGGGATAGGTTGTGATCTTTCCCCTGTCGTAAGACAAGACCAAAGGACTTTGGTGGAGGACCTCCGGATTGTGAATTCTCTCGCCTTGACCAGCCACAAAATAAGAATAGTTATAATTGCCGGCTTCGCCGTACGAAAACTTTCCGGCCACCAAAGATTGAGTAATCAAGACCGGCGAAGATATGATCAGCATAGTGGACACAGCAAACGATAGTCGCAAAATTGCCGGAAGGATTCCCTGGTTCCGGCAAACAGCCATCAAGAAAAAAAGACCAGAGAACGGAAAAAAGAAAGTCTTGAAGATGTACCCCAACCCGATCATAAAGCCTAACACCCCGTATAGTGAAAAGTTTTCTGGGTTAGAGGTTACTTTCATCAGCACAGTGGAACAAACCAACAATAAAGCAAAAACCATCATGTCCGGCGATACAACCTGTAAACGGACCCAGCTCATGGAACTAAGGAGAAATGCAGCGTAGCATATTGAAGTAAAGACAGGCCCGGGTAATGACCGCCCTGCAAAATCATCCTGAAGTGATTTGTGGGCCTGTCTCACGAATAAATCGCAGGCCGCCATTGCAATCATAAAGCTGAATAAATTTAGACCCTTGGCCAGGAATAAATAATTATCGTTTTTCAGGATGAAACCCATCAGAGCCAGAAGAATTGGATAGCCCGGCGAGTAAGTCAAATTCACTGCGTCCGCCCACTCGCCCGACCGGAACGCTGCCGCCATGTCAAAATAGGTTATGGCGTCCCCATTGACATAATACCGGGTGAGATAAGCCACAACAACGCCCATAGATAATCCCAGAACCCAGAAAACCCTACGGATATAAGCATCAACGGTTCTAATGGTTTTTGAGAAAGGAGTAGCGAGCCCCATAGTCTCCTGATTTTGTTTTAGCGAGACTTCATCATTGAGATGGTTCATGACTTCCGATCCTGTTACTCTACAGGTTAAATGGCCAGCCGGTATTCTGATTATTTTCTTCAAAAGGTCAGATTGTAGCTCAAATCAGTTCAACAGGCCCAAGGAGATTATCCTGTCCGCTATCCGGGAAGCAATCAAGTCCGACATTTTTGCGCTATAATGGACTCCATCTATGTACAACGGTTCTTTCAGGTCTCTTTGCATGTCGGCAAGCCACAGAAAATTTGAACCAAATGCACCCGACCTGTATTCCCGTAACATGATCTCATATCCAGGTTTCAGGTACGGAAGGCCTTTGGAGTAATTGAAGGTTCCAAAAATATTATGGCTCTGGTCATATTCGAAAACCGGCACAGGCTGCCACACAAAAAGTGTTCTGATACCATATCCCTTGGCAATCACATCCGTTAATTTCTGATTGGCAATGTAACGTTGTATTACTTCACCAGCCACTGTCCCAGGGTCTCTTACAACGGAGACCCCGGAAACTTTGTGTTGTTTCATGAAGTAACGACTCACTGGGAGATCCAGAATCAGATTCCACAATGGACTTGTTTCTCCGTCGTCCATGAATTTTGTAAGTTTCTTTGTATAAGCCGGAGCGCCGGAATAGTGGTTCAAATCGTTGAGACCGTCTATGAAAATCGCCAGTGATGGTATGTGATTCTGGAGAAGTAACTGCTGAAAAAGAATTCTTTCCTGGCTTGAAAAGTAATGTCCCCGGCCAAAATTGTATATCCTGACTCCCTTACGCCCGGCGGCCTTCAGGTGTTTGTGGAGAAACGATGCTATTGTTTCATTGTCCCTGACGCCGGAACCAAATGTGGTCGATCCTCCAAAAATGAATATGCTGTCATCATCGCTCTGGGGGGGCCATTTTGCCTGATCTTCAATTGGCCTGAATCCCGATTCGTCCACATTGACAAATTTTCCCGAAACCGGTTTTTCGGCAAACTGGACAAACGGCTGATACCCTAGGGGAACGGAACGGTTTTCTCTAAAAATGGTTTCCACATCGTCCGGCTTCAGATGTGGATAGACCGGTCTAAGCTCTGGAGAATTTCCATCCAGGGCAAATCTGCCCATCGGAACACGGTTTTTACCTGATCTTGAATCAGTAAGGTTAATCAGGGCGGAGAATATGAGGTTTACAACTACCAGAATCAGTAAAACATTAAAGATTAGCAGAGCCAAATACAGATAAAAACTCTTTATAAACTTCAGAACCCTCATAATCCTGAAACCTACAATTCGGCAAAATTCGACAATATCCGTAGCCCATTGTCCTGGCTCTTTTCTGGGTGGAACTGGAGGGCATAGAGGTTCGAGCGAGAAACGGCGCATGTGAAGTCTATGCCGTAGTTTGCCCGCGCAGCAATGTCCTGAGGGTATAGAGGATCAACGTAGTAGGAATGCACAAAATAGAACCATGAGCCGTCAGGAATATTTTTGAAGATCGGGGCTTCTTTTTCAAACATGACCTGATTCCATCCCATGTGCGGGATCTTTAGGCCCATATCTTTATCAAAAGCCTTAACCTTACCTGGAATTACCTTAAGTCCTGAATGCAGACCAAATTCCTCGGATTCGTCGAAAAGTAACTGAAGACCGAGACATATGCCGAGAAACGGGCGATCACTTTTTATAAAATCAAGGATGGGAGTTACCAGCCTGAAAGAATCCAGGTTCTTCATACACTCAGGAAATGCGCCAACACCCGGAAGCACAAGTTTTTCACAGTCTTTTATTTGGCCAGGATCCCTGGAAATAACGGCACTAGCGCCTACCTTCTCAAAACCTTTCTGAACACTGCGCAGGTTACCCATGCCATAATCAACGATGACGATCATTTGCCAGCCTTTACTTTATGGATCAGTTCCATATCCATTGGATCATGTTTTCTTCAGCCAACCGGCGTCTCTTATTCGAGCACCCCTTTGGTGGAAGGAGCGCCCAGGACACGCGGATCAATTTCGACTGCCTGCCTCAACGCTCGAGCCAAAGCCTTGAACAAGCCTTCAGCCGCATGATGGGGGTTCTGGGCCAACTCCAATCTGGCATGCAGTGTCATGGCCGATCTGTCTGAAAATGCCTGGAAAAAGACCCGAACAAGATCAAGCGGAAAATTGCCGGCGCTTCTGTCCTCAAGAGGATTTGAAAACGCGAGAAACGATCTCCCTGACAGATCCAAGGAGACTGTTGCCAGAAGTTCATCCATGGGTGTTGACGAGAAGCCGTATCGACGTACGCCATGCTTGTCCCCGATGGCTTTCCTGACCGCATCGCCCATACAAATGGCCACATCCTCGACTGTATGGTGAAAATCAACCTGCAAATCACCCTGGGCTATTATTTCCAGGTCGAAAAGTCCATGCCGCGTAAATAGATCCAGCATGTGATCGAAGAAACCAATTCCGGTATTTATGTCAGCTTTTCCGGAACCATCCAGGCAAATGTTTACATTTACCTGAGTCTCTGATGTATTGCGAACGATTTTGGCTCTTCTCATGAGGGTTTTCCTTCAACAGGCGGCATCAAGGGTATCAACGCGCCAAGCTATTGGGGGATCATAACATTTTGTCTTTTTCGCTGGATATGTCAGCCCCTAAAGCCCGCAGCTTATCTTCGAGACGTTCATAACCACGATCAAGGTGGTAAACCCGATGCACCTCGGTCGTACCACTTGCCGCAAGCCCTGCCAGAACCAGTGATGCGCTGGCTCTCAAATCCGTAGCCTGCACATGGGCTCCGGAGATTTTCCTGACTCCGGTGACTTTGGCAATCCGTCCTGAAACCGTTATTTTCGCTCCCATCCGGACAAGCTCGGGAACATGCATGAAACGGTTTTCAAAAACCTGCTCGGCTATGGAACAGGCGTTGTCACCCAAGGCCATCAAGGCCATGTATTGGGCCTGAAAATCGGTTGCAAACCCTGGATAAGGATCCGTCACAACATCACTGCTATGTATTTCTCCGTCTGACATTACCCGGACATTGCTCTCTGTGATTTCAAGTTTGAGCCCTGCTTCCTGAAGTTTGTCAAGCAGTGACTCGATATGTTTCGGCTCACACCCTTCGACCGTGACATCACCCCTGGTAATTGCCCCTGCAAGAATGTAAGTTCCTGCTTCTATCCTGTCCGGCATGACTTCATGAACTATCCCATTAAGTCTGTCAACGCCTTCGATAACTATTTCCGTGGCGCCGGCTCCATGGATTTTTCCTCCCATGCGATTTATCACATGAGCCAGTTCACAGACTTCAGGCTCAATGGCGCAGTTCCTCAGGACGGTAGTTCCCTTGGCAAGCGCCGCAGCCATTATCAGGTTTTCAGTTCCTGTCACTGTGTTGAGATCAAAGGTGAAGTCAGCCCCTTGCAATCTGGATGCTCTAGCCTGAACATATCCATTGTTGAGTTCAATTCTTGCGCCCAAAGCCTCCAGGCCTTTCAAATGCTGATCTATCGGCCTGGCGCCTATTGCGCATCCCCCAGGAAGGCTGACATCCGCACGACCTTCTCTTGCCATAAGGGGTCCCAGCGCAAGAACCGACGCTCTCATGGTTTTGACCAACTCATACGGAGCAATGTGTTCGGTAATTTCCCGGGCCTTTATCCTCAGCGCCCCCGGAGTGAAGTCGTCCAGTTGCACTCCAAGCTGCAGCAACAACTGTTTTGTCGTCCTTATGTCCATTAGGGCGGGCATTCGATGAAAAATCATTTCGTCTGTTGTTAGAAGAGCTGCGCACATAAGAGGCAACGCAGCGTTCTTTGACCCGCTTACAGGAACAGTTCCTTTCAGTGGTTTCCCGCCTCTGATGACTATCTTTCGCATTTCAATCTTTCCTCATACCGCTAATGGCGGGATAATAGTTTAACAATTTGCACAGGCTCACCAATGGTAGTCGGTTTGCATAAAATGACCATTTCATGATCCGTGTGACGCCGATGGCTTATATCACTTTAGATGTGTGTGCGCAACTGGTTAACCTGCGAGGAATCGTCAATCGTCGAACATCCATTTCTTTGGCCGCGCTCAGGCCTGCGGTCTACTTTAGGCCTGATCGCCAGATCGATTTGGATTTCACATGCAACTGCAAATTGTGATATACAAAAATGCGCCCGGGAACATTGTAATCAACAACAGAAGGCTCGTTTGTGATCTGCATGAATCCAGACCAGAACTTGAGCCACAAGGTCTTGATTTGTTGATAATCTTATGAATCATCGGTAGCGCACTGTCAATAATGGGCATTCTTTTCGAAGTTCCGGGGGTAGGTCATGGAAGAAATCGGTTTTCTGGCGAAAAAGATCATAAGCGTCTTTTTGTATCCAATGGGTTTTGCCACCATTTTGTTCCTGATGGCAATTGTGACGCTCATTTTCAAGAAAAATCGCTGGATATCTGTCGGGCTGGTAGCCACAGGAGCCATGATACTGATCTTTTTTTCCATGGAAATTACTTCCTACCACCTTTTGGGCTCCCTGGAAGAGAAGGCTGGAAATTTTCAGACGCCATCCCAACTCGAACAAAAGGGAGTCAAATATATCGTGGTGCTGGGCGGCGCAATAGTTGAAGATGGATTCCCACCAGCTGAATCCTGGGGCCCGAACATTTTAAGAGTTATGGAAGGTGTCAGACTTTCGAAAGGTATTAGGGACAGCCGGCTGGTATTGTCCGGTTCGGCCATTCCTGGACGTTACAGTCACCGGGGGGCCATGTTGGAGTTGCCGTTGGAAATGGGAATATCGCGTGACGCCATAATAGCTCTCAGGACGCCTTACGACACAGATGAGGGGTCAAGGGAGTTGGCTGCATTTGTTGAGAAACAACCGTTCGGCCTGGTCACTTCGGCAATACACATGCCCAGGGCCATGAAAATGTTTGAAAGATTCGGAGCAACCCCTGTTCCATGTCCTTGTGATTTTCGTACTCTAAAACAGATGAAATATTTTAGTGAATTACTTCCCAAGTCGGCTAATCTCTATGCATCGACCCTAGCAATTCACGAATACATTGGTATTTTATGGATGGATGTTAAGGGAATTTTTTATGATTAGAAAGGCATCGTCCGTCACAACGTCTAGCCTGTCAGGTGTATGAAAATGCAGAATCGCCATGTCTATAATCAGGAATGTCAGCTGATTTACTGACCCGTAGATATCTTTTCAACCTTTGATGTGTGCTTCAAGCGGGCGCTATCTAGTAAGAAATCAATTCAATCAGGTCCTCTCTGGAGAAATGTTTCAGGATCATCTTGTCGTCCTGGCGTACTATTGATTCCATCAATCTTTTCTTTTTCAGTATGATGGCATCAATCTTTTCTTCGAGCGTATTCCTGGTAACCAGTTTAAAGACCTGGACACCACGTTGCTGTCCTATTCTGTGAACACGGTCTGTAGCCTGCTCTTCTCTTGCGGAGTTCCACCATCGGTCGTAGTGTATGACCACTGAGCCTCCGGTGAGATCTATACCGAGCCCCGAAGCTCTGAGCGAAGCGGTAAAAACTTTGCATTCGGGGTCAGTGTTGAACTTTTTGATCGCCTCAGAACGTTTACGAGTGTGACCCTTGATTGTAGCGAAGGCCAGACCCACATCTTTGAGATAACTCTCAATGAGTTCAAGCATTTTGACATATTGACTGAACACGACCACTTTTTGTCCGGATCGGACACTTTCATCGAGTAAATCAACAAATGTGTCCCATTTCCCCGATTCGTATTTTGCGTAGTCCCTGGTTTCTCCGGCCAGGAGCGCCGGGTGGTTACATATCTGCTTGAGGTAGTTGAGAACCGCAAAGACATGCATGTAAGGAACGGTCTTGTCCGGGTCTCTAAGAGTCTGAACCAATTGCTGTCCCTGATTATCGACAACATCCCTGTACAGTCTGTACTGAGCTTCGCTCAGATCACATCTCCTGATGTCTTCAATTTTGGGAGGCAGTTCCTTCAACACCTGCTCTTTTTTACGCCTCAACGTGAAGGGATGTATCAGCCTGGCTAGTCTGTCTTTGGCTTGCGAGTCAGCATTCTCTTCTATGGGAACCCTGAAATAGGTCTCAAAAACAGA
Source organism: uncultured Desulfomonile sp. (assembly GCA_964401595.1). GTDB lineage: Bacteria > Desulfobacterota > Desulfomonilia > Desulfomonilales > Desulfomonilaceae > CAITZA01. The sequence goes on along the minus strand of CAYNZA010000005.1, from coordinate 37,586 downwards.
CTCTGTCACAAAGTAACCAGGTAAGGTTATATCGAAAAGTGATTTAAGTTCAGAGACACTGTTTTCTATGGGTGTGCCGGTGAGACCAATCACACACTTTCCATGAAGGGACTTTATGGCGTGATATGTTTTTGTGAGCCTGTTTTTGACGGCCTGCACTTCATCAAGGATTATCAGGTCAAAATTGTTTTCAGAGAGGATTTCACGATCTCTTAACGCTATTCCGTACGAGGTTATAATCAAGGGACGATTTTCCCATCCATCGTGTGTGGCTCTGTCGGTCCCGTGGTAAATAAATGGATCCAGATAGGGACAGTACTCGAGGACCTTGTCCTGCCAGTGCGAAAGAACCGTTGTGGGGCATACGACCAGAAAGTGTGTGCTTTGTTGTTCCTTGAGGGCGCGTCTGAAAACACCGGTCATCAAAGCCATGACCTGATGAGTCTTACCGAGGCCCATGTCATCACACAACAGGCCTGAGAAACCATTCTCATAGAGGAACCAGAGCCACCCGTATCCGTTGCGCTGATATGAGCGTAACTTACCTTTCATGGAGGCCACTGAGGGTAGTCGTGTCGGAGCCTTCAGTCCGTCCAGATGCTGAAACCAGTCCTTCAGCTTCGCGTTTTCATACTTCTTTTCGATATTGTCCTGAAGAGCCAGAAATCTCAGGTATTCTATTTTTGACAGGTTCAGATCATGTCCATCGACTTCAGCGGATTTTTCGTCTCTACCAATCCAGGCAAACTCGGAAGATGATGTGTCTATCCATTTGGCCCCCCGAACCACAAATCTTTGCTTTTTATTCTTCGCCTCCAGTATTTCCGCAAAAGAAATGGAGAATGATCCATAATCGTAGTTGATTTCAAGTCTGACCTGTCCATTGGCCGCATGTTTATGCATCACAACAACCCCGTCGCTTTTTTCGACGGTTTCACGCTCCAGGAGCGTCCTGTCTATTATGATGGACTTTTCATTCCCCAGCAGCTCCAGATTTTCTTTCAGGAACGTTGAAATCTTTTCCGGAGAAACTATCACTCGCTTTTGAGGCGAGAAATATTCTGATGGAAGATTTGTCAAACTCACATGAATGCGGTAAAAACCGTAGTCAGGAAAGAAATAGTATGCGCCGAAAAGCTGTTTATCCAGGATTGAACGATCAATGAACTTGTCCTCGTCCAAGGCATCCTCGTCAGGATTCTGCACAATTGGCCGAATGAGTAAAGATGAGTCATCCATGACTTCGAGTTTATATCCGGTCTCCAGAGGCTGTGGATTTATGAACAGATCATTGCCGATTATGCCTTTGCGCTCGGCACGTTCTATTACAGGACCGATCAACGTGCGTGGCGGTATGAAACGAACTATCGTTTCGCCATATTCATCTGAACCTTCGACAATGAGTTGGTCACGGTGCTCCAAAAAATTGAAGCTAAACTCTCCCCCAGTCCTGCCCGCCAAAAGAAACCCTACTTTGGCTATCCGGCTCCACATACTCTCTTCCATGCTCTGACGCGCAGATTTTATACCTCTTTTATTTATCTCCAGTTCATCCTCGGTATACTGCCAGGGTTTACGTCTCAAGGATGGAACATTGGGATCCTTGAGCTTTTTGCCATACATTCTCTTGAAAACAGCAGGATCTATATCCCTCCGAACAATTTCGAAAAACTCATGCAGAAACTCTTCTACCAGTCTCTCTCCCGGAACAAACGCCAGAATTTCGTCCGGCCCTCGATCAGAGAACGTGATTCTTAATCCCTCTCCCCCATGATTTACACTGGCCCTAAAACCCAGCGAGGAATCCCCAAAATTCTTGAAACCAAACCAGCTTATTTCGTTCCAGAAACTATCCTGAAAATCTTCACACAAACTCCTGAGCTTGCCGGTTTCTTCATCGGTCCTCAGTATGTAACGCACAAAGGTAACAATGTGATGACAATAGGTTCTGGTCGATGACCTGAAACATCCGCAGGTGGCTTTCGACAGTATCCTGGTCTCAGGATCGAGTGTAACGTGAACATTGAAACTTTTTGTTGAAGACTCAGTAATTAAACCAAAATATGCTTCTCTTCCAAAATTTATATGTGAAATTCGCGAAGATTCAACAAGCCGCAGTCCCCTGTCCAACGCTTCCGAATTGAACTGCTTCGTTATCTCGGCCGGGAGTTCCCCCGTCTGGGTTACTCCAGAGAAATTCTTCTGAAAATCCAGGATTTTTCCGAACACTTAATTCTCCTGTATCCGAGCGATTAACTGGGAAGCGCTTGGCGTGCGATATCATACCATGTAAATGATGTCAACATTAATCCTTAAATTAAGAAATTAGATACAACAATTATTTTTATTGAATTTATTTATCATTAATAATAGTTAAAGTTAAATATAGATATTTAAAATCATTTTCTCGCGAAATTTACTATTTTTAGACCTTTCACATGAAAACGCAAACCAGCCTGCCCCCCAACTGCGTAATTTTATCAATTCTTTTATCAGTATTAGTTTCTTGAGACATGTGGCTTTTACTGATATGATTCTTGAGTCAATTTCATCTCGTTCCAAAGAGATAAGGAAATCAACCTGATGAACAAAAAGCATATCATTCTGATAGCGCTATTGATTGGAGTGGGTCTGATCCTTGGAGTTGCGTTTTATCTTAAAAAACCTGCTGTCCCTCCGGGAACCGTATTCGTGAGTGGCAATATTGAGGCCATAGAGGTTGATTTATCCTTTCGAATCGCCGGACAGATAAACCATTTGCCGATAATGGAGGGTGATCGTGTATCCAGAGATCAAGAGATCGCCAGACTGGACACAGACACAATGGAAGCATTACGGGGCGCTTCTCAGAGTGAAATATCAACGGCCAGAGCTGTTTTGGATGAACTTGAGGCTGGCTACAGGGAGGAAGACATAAAGAGCGCCAGGGCTTTGGCAAAGGCGGCTGAGAGTCGTTTGGCCAACGCTCGTGATGAGTATGACAGACATCTGGGTTTGTTCAAAGGAGGAGCTATTTCCGCATCGGTTCATGATAGCAAGGAAATGGCGTTCAAGGTGGCGACTGAGGAATTCAACAATGCGATTCAACGTCTGACCGAGTTAGAGAGAGGTCCGAGAGAAGAACAAATACGAGCAGCGCGCTCGCGTCTTGAACGGGCAAAATGGGAACTGAAACGAATTGAGCTGGATATAAGGCATTCATCGTTGCAGTCACCGATAAACGGAGTCGTTCTGGTCAAGGCCAACGAGTTGGGTGAGGTAATTTTACCTGGAGCCACGGTGGCCACGGTGGCTGAAATCGATGAGGTTTGGCTCAAAGGGTACGTGGGGGAACAGGACCTGGGCAAAATTAAACTGGGCCAGAAAGCCAGGATAACCATAGACACCTATCCGGACAGGTATTATGAGGGCGTTGTGACTTATATCTCATCAAGAGCTGAATTCACTCCAAAAAATGTCCAAACCCGCGAAGAGAGGATCAAACAGGTCTACAGGGTAAAAATAACAATCCCCAACCCTGGCCAGGACCTCAAGATCGGTATGCCGGCGGAGGGCTATATAATTGTGGATGATTCTCATTTATAAAAAAACATTAGCATTATAGGTCCCTTGAGAATGCCCCAGACAGACGAAAACGATCATGTCATAGTAGTTCAAGACCTTTGTCGGGATTTTGGTGAAACCAGGGCGGTCAGGAATCTTGAGCTCGTAGTCAGGAAGGGTGAACTTTTCGGTTTGGTAGGTCCGGACGGGGCCGGCAAGACGACTACCATACGAATGTTAGCCGGAATTCTGCAACCAACATCTGGAAATGCCTGGATTGACGGCGTCTCGGTCGTCGAGGACCCGGAAGGTGTAAAAGAACACATCGCCTACATGCCCCAACGGTTCGGCCTGTATCAGGACCTGACAGTAATTGAAAATCTGGTTTTTTATGCCGATCTTTTTCAGGTCCCAGTTAAAGATCGCGCATCGAGAATGGAAGAATTATTCGCCTTCAGCAGGCTCGGTCCTTTCAAGGACAGGCTTGCAGGGGCTTTGTCAGGAGGAATGAAACAGAAACTCGGCTTGGCGTGCGCCCTCATTCATTCTCCGAGGCTTATTCTGCTGGATGAGCCCACCAACGGAGTGGACCCGGTTTCGCGCAGGGATTTCTGGAGAATACTTTATGAATTGCTCAACAAGGGGATCACAATCCTCGTTTCCACAGCCTACCTGGACGAAGCTGAGAGAACCACCAGAACTGCGCTGATAAGTGACGGTAAACTCATAGATGTCGGGACTCCGGCCTATCTGAAAAGTCTCGTCCACGGAGTAATGATGGAGTTGGCTCCGTCAGATGTCTCAGGCGCCAGGAAAAGCCTCGTCCTCGGAGATGGCGTCCTGGACGTAAATGTGTTCGGTGATACGCTTCACGTAAGATTGGAAAACAAATCTGCGGAGTCGATTGTAAAAGACCTTCTGTCTCAAGGCGGAGTGGAGATTTTATCCAGAAAATGGATAGACCCCTCGATGGAAGACGCCTTTCTCTCGCTGATTCCTCGCCAAACATCAAGGCTCCAAAAGGATTATCCTGATTGAAAAACGATACAACCGGAATTACCGTTTTTGCCGATGACCTCACTAGAACTTTTGGAGGTTTCGTTGCAGTAGATCACATCAGTTTTGAGGTCAGGAAGGGAGAAATATTCGGTTTTTTAGGACCTAACGGCGCTGGAAAAACCACCACGATAAAAATACTATGCGGACTGTTGACTCCGACATCCGGTGTGGCTTCTGTATCCGGCTATGACGTTTCAACGCAGCATGAGGAGATAAAAAAGAACATCGGATACATGTCCCAAAAATTTTCACTGTATGAGGACTTGACCGTATCTGAAAATCTTGATTTCTTCGGAGGAATTTATGGACTTACTCCGGAAAAGAAGAAGTCAAGAGATGAGTGGGTCCTCAAGATGGCTGATTTACTCGATAAAACCAACACATTGACGGGCGCCCTCCCCTTGGGCTGGAAACAGCGCCTTGCCCTTGGATGCGCAGTTCTTCACGAACCCATGGTCCTATTTCTGGATGAGCCAACGTCAGGAGTCGATCCTCTCTCTCGACGGAATTTCTGGGACTTGATCAATGAACTGGCGCAAAAGGGGGTAACAGTGTTCGTGACCACCCATTACATGGAGGAAGCGGAATACTGTAACCGCTTGGCTCTGATGGCCGCAGGTAAAATCATCGCCCTGGGATCACCTTCCGAACTTAAGAAGGAGTGGATGACGGAAACGGTCATAGATCTTGAGTGCGAAAACGTCATTCGGGCCTCCGAAATATTAGGGACGGAAAACATTTTCTCGGAGACAGCAATATTTGGAAATAAAATCCACCTTGTGACAAAAATTCCCGATCAAGCTATGTCGTTGGCACGTGACGCTCTTGAACATGCAGGCCTGAGGGTTTTTCGGATGGAAGTAATTACACCGAGCCTTGAGGATGTCTTTGTCACGCTCACGTCGCCCAAGTCCCAAAAACAGAAATAATCTTCAGGAGCAGTTTGAACCTATCCAGAACCATTGCGGTAGCCCGTAAAGAAACCAGACAGATAGTCAGGGATTCAAGGTCACTTTATTTGGCCCTCGGAATTCCCGTAATGCTCATGTTCCTTTTTGGATATGCTCTGTCTCTGGATGTAGATAACATTCCGGTGGCAATTTGGGATCAGGATCGGAGTCCTCAGTCCAGGGAACTGATCGATCGCATGACAAGCTCTGGCTACTTCAAAATGGTATCGGCGGTAGATTCATATTCCGCAATTGTAAGGGGAATCGACTCAAACTCCGTAAGCGTCGGGTTGGTGATCCCCTTCAATTTCAGTGAGTACCTGAAAAAGGGAAAAAATATTACGGTTCAGGCGCTGGTGGACGGGTCCGATTCCACTCGCGCCGGATTGGCTATTGTATATCTTGAAACCATCGTTGGAACATTCGAACTCGATTTTAAAAATGAAGCTCTCACCAGGCAGTCGGCAATCGCTCGAGTTCATGCGCCAGTTCAGCCAAAAATAAAATTGATGTTTAATCCTGAACTGCAGAGTCGTAACAACATCATTCCGGGGCTGATCGCAATCATCATGATGGTCATAGCCGCCTTGCTGACTTCCTTGACCATTGTCCGTGAAAAAGAAACGGGAACACTGGAGCAACTCATATCAACCCCTGTTAAAGCCAATGAACTCATAGTTGGAAAACTGATACCTTATTTTGTCCTGGGATATGTAGATCTTTTAATGGTTTATCTTTTGGGACAGTACGTCTTCCAGGTTCCTTTCAGAGGCAGCATCCTCCTGATGTTCCTTGCATCCAGTATCTTCCTGGTAGGCGCGTTGTCGGTGGGGTTTCTGATATCAGTGGTCGCCAAAAATCAGTTTTTTGCTACACAATTGGCCTTACTTGGCACATTCCTGCCTACCTTCCTGCTCTCCGGCTTTGTGTTCCCAATATCCAACATGCCGTATGCCCTTCAGACAGTCACCTACGTGGTTCCGGCAAGACAACTCATTACAATCCTGAGAGCTATATATCTGAAAGGCGCCGGGATCGAGGCCATTCTTTTTCCAATTGTTTTATTGGTGGTGTTCGGTTTCTTCGTCACGACTGTAGCCGTGTTGAAACTGAAAAAGAGGTTGATGTGAAAAGCTTCTTTGCTAAAACAACAACGGAACCTTCATCGTCTTTTGGAAAGAATCCGAATGAAGCCGAACCACATGAAGGACTCCGATTAAAGAAACAAAGAATTACAAGACTTATAGTCAAGGAATTTATACAGATAGCCAGAAACAGACAGAATTTTGTACTACTTTTGATAGCGCCGTTGTTGCAGTTAATAATTTTTGGGTCCGCATCCAGGCTGGACGTAAAAGACGTAAAGACCGTGGTGGTTGACCTGGATCGCAGCGCGTCAAGCCGCCAGATGATCGAATCCTTCCAGAAATCCGGCTATTTCAGAATTGTGGGTAATCTTGAAAAATATGACGATGTAGATCCATACCTGATGAAGACTCAGGCCGTGATGGCCCTACTTATACCAGTTGATTTCGAGAAACGTGTCAGGGCCGGCAGAACAGCGGAGATCGGAGTTTTGATTGATGGGGTGGACACAATAACAGCCGGGACAGTATCAGGGTACGCTCAATCAATAATCAACAGGTTTTCGGCCGACATTCTTCTCTCAAGAATAAACTCCATGCAGGGTCTCCTGTTTGACTCCACCAGTCCCAGGTTGATTACCCCTCAGTTCCAGGACTCTTCGCGAGCATGGTTTAACCCTAATCTGAATTCGAAGGAATTTTTTGTCCCAGGCGTGGTGGTGCTGATAATTCTTGCAATGTCTACCGTTTTAACCAGCTCGGTCATCGTCAGGGAGAAAGAAATAGGCACAATCGAACAGTTGATGGTGGCTCCTATTTCCCGACTGGAACTCATTCTGGGGAAAACCATTCCCTGTTTCCTGATCCAGACTACCACACTCCTGGTGATAACCCCTATGGCGCTGTGGATTTACGACATACCCTTCAGAGGATCACTCATCTTTTTCTTCTTCTCATCAATGCTCTTCCTGATAACATCATCAGCCATCGGAATGACCATTAGCGCATTTTGTTCTACACAACAGCAGGCCATCCTTACATCATTCATGTTTCTCCAGCCCTCAGTTCTTTTGTCCGGCTATGCTTTCCCTATTGAGAATATGCCGTGGATAATTCAATATGTGACATATTTAAATCCTTTGAGATATTTTATCACGATAGTGAGAGGCATCTTTTTGAAAGGCACAGGTTTCGATGTATTGTGGCCTCAACTGGTCCCAATCGTCATAATGGCCTTCATTTATACGGCATTGGCTGCGGCGCTGTTCAAACGTAGAGTTGACTAGACTGTTGTGGTAAGATGATTAGAGCCCGTAACTCCGTCCGTGAAGAGACATAAAAACGGCTCACAAATTGTTAGCTTGATATTTGATCACGACCCGGTCCCGGAGAAATTAATGAGTCATGATTACAGAGAAAATTTAGAACGTCTTTCAGACATGACTCTTCTCGAAGAGCGTGTGGTTCAACTGGAACGCGAAGTTGAGGTCCTGAAACTCCAAACTGATGCCTGTAAAGAAAATCGCGCCAAACTCGAGGCAATTATCAAGGCTTTTGAGGGCTTCATATACGTTTGCTCCCAGGATCATTGCATAGAGTTCATGAACGATCGTCTTATCGAAAGAACGGGATCATACCCATTAGGTGAAAAGTGTTACAAAGCTCTTCACGAACTGGATTCAGTCTGCCCGTGGTGTATCGACGACAGGGTTTATCTGGGAGAGACAGTTAGGTGGGAAGTTCTTAGCCCCAAAGACAACAGACACTACTTCATCATCAACACCCCTATATACCATCCCAACGGGTCTGTCTCAAAAATGGCCATGATCAGGGACATAACCCAGGGGAAAATGATCGAACAGGAAAGGGAGCGTCTGATCTCCGAACTCGAAGCCAAGAATTCGGACCTCAAGGTTTTGAATTTTGCAGTATCTCATGATCTCAGAGGCCCTTTGATCACCATCAAGGGTCTTATGAAGTGGGTACAACGGGACGCTATGGAAGGGAACCTGGAGAGACTTGAGAAAACTATTGACCGAATCACCCTGTCAGCTACCCGGATGGAACAGTTGATCGATGATTTGTTGAAACTGTCGCGAGCCGGTTCAATGCATGGGGCGGTTGAAGAAGTTTCTGTCGCCGAGATAGCTGCAGAAGTTGTCGATCTGCTTGCCACAAAAATTGCCGAGCGTGGAGTTATCATCAATGTAGACAAAAATGTGCCAAGCATTATGGGTGAAAGACATCGACTTTTGACCATACTCCAGAATCTGATTGAAAATGCCGTTAAATACATGGGCGATCAGCAGACCCCGGCCATAGACGTAGGATGCCGGATCGACAACGAAGTAAAGATATTTTTTGTCCGGGACAATGGGTTGGGCCTTGATCCATCCTACCAAAACAAGATATTTGGATTATTCATGAAAGTTGACGCCAACTCTGAAGGTTCCGGAATAGGCCTGGCAATTCTGAAAAAAATCATTGAAGAAGACGGTGGAAGGATTTGGGTTGAATCTGAGGGCGTTGGAAAGGGATGCACATTTTATTTCTCTTTTGACCTGAAACCTGAGAAAGGACCCATCCCTGATACGGGGCCAGAACCTATCCTTGACCGGAATAAGGTTATTACATATTGATTTGATGGATTTGTTCTCCTGGATTCAAGCATTGAAGACGCAGCGTAAAAATCAAAATTTTTCATAACTGGAAGGTTGAAATGTTCAAGAAGACTATTCTGTGCATCGGAGCCGGGTATGTCGGCGGCCCCACTATGGCGGTAATCGCCAAACACTGTCCGGAATACAAGGTTGTTGTTGTGGACATCAATCCTAAAAGAATAGCCCAATGGCAATCAGACAACCTGCCGATATACGAACCCGGTCTTGACGAGGTAGTATTTGCAACCAGAGACAAAAATCTTTTCTTCAGCACCGATGTTGACACTCACATAGAATCGTCCGACATAATTTTTGTCAGTGTCAACACGCCTACGAAGACATTTGGCCAGGGAGCCGGCCGTGCCGCCGATCTGCAACACTGGGAAAAGACAGCCAGACAGATACTGAGGAATAGTTCAAGCGGCAAGATAGTGGTAGAAAAAAGCACCCTGCCTGTCAGAACCGCTGCAGCGATGGAGAGGATTCTAAATTCCAATGACAAGGGCATTCTTTTTGAGGTGCTATCAAATCCGGAATTCCTGGCGGAAGGAACGGCGATAGCGGATCTGGAAAATCCGGACCGGATACTTGTCGGGGCGAGGCACACTGAATCCGGGCAGGACGCCTTGCGGCAAATAGTGGACATTTACGCTCACTGGACTCCCAGAGAAAAGATAATAACATCGAATGTCTGGTCAAGCGAATTGTCAAAATTGGTCGCAAACGCATTTTTGGCTCAGAGGGTTTCATCCATAAACACCATATCGGCTCTTTGCGAAAAAACTAACGCCGATATTGAGGAAGTCTCCAGGGCAATAGGCATGGACAGTCGAATAGGACCAAAATTTCTGAAAGCCGGGGTGGGGTTTGGCGGATCATGTTTCAAAAAAGATATTTTGAACCTTGCCTATATCGCTGAAAGCTATGGCTTGACCGAGGTCTCCAGATACTGGGAACAGGTCGTGGAAATCAACAGCTACCAGCAGGAACGATTTGTAAGATTGATCGTAAATAGCATGTTCAACACGGTTGCCGAGAAAAAGATTGCATTATTCGGTTTTGCTTTCAAAGCCGACACCGGAGACACCCGGGAATCTCCTGCGATCTCTATCGCGAAATCCCTGATGGCTGAAAGAGCTCTCCTGTCAATTTATGACCCGAAAGCAAGCGAGGGGATTTCCTGCGAGTTAACTGATTATAGTGAACGGTTCAGGGTGGAGTGTGATCCTTACAAGGCGGCTGAAGGGGCTCATGCAATCATCATAGCGACCGACTGGGATGAATTCAGACATTATGATTACGACAGGATTTATGGACAAATGGAGAAACCGGCTTTTATTTTTGATGGCAGAAATATTCTGGACCACAGGAAATTGTTTGAGTCTGGTTACTCCGTTCACCGAATCGGACGACCTCCTTTAACACGATTGGCTTAGAGTTGAAAAAGCCTTGATGGCTTCGGTCAATCTGACGAATAGGTTGTAGCGTCAGATTGGCCAGATTCTGAAATCTGATTCTCTCCGACATTCGACAATTCTCAAAAAACCACTATTTTATCGCAGCTTCAATTTTCAGCTACACTGGCTACGCGTTGCCCCCATCCCGGCCGGCAACTTCGGCTCTCGTGGGTTTTAAGGCACAACACATCTACAAAGCGCAATCCCTAGAAAAAGTAACTGGAAAACCTCGTAATTTTACGAGTTGTTACAGGCGGCAGTTTGCATCACACTAAGTTTATCGGCAAAGGGGGCCACAACTGGCTGTTAGTCTACGTCAGCAGAATCCCAGGTCGCTCACGCTCTAATATTTTACCGTTATTGTGATGTCTTGTATGAAAATGAGGAGAAAAAATGGCAGAGTCTAAAATAAAAAATGTCGTCTTCATAATGTTGGACACATTACAGTACAATTACCTCGGTTGTTACGGCAACTCCAATGTGAAGACTCCCAACATTGATCGTTTCGCCAGAAACGGTTTTCTGTTCGAGAACGCCTATAGCGAAGGTTTACCGACGGTTCCGGTCCGTCGCGCTTTGATGACCGGGCGTTTCACGCTTCCCTTTGGCGGATGGCAACCGCTGGCTCATGACGACACGACAATTTCGGACATACTTTGGGGACGCAAGGTTCAAACGGCCCTTGTTTACGACACCCCGCCGATGCGCCTCCCCAAGTACGGCTATTCCCGCGGTTTTGATTACGTCAAATTTTGCCCGGGACACGAACTTGACCACACCATCAATAAGGATGACGCGCTCGACAATAGCATGAAGGCAATCGATTACACATCCCCAACCATGGTGTACAATGAAAAGGGTGAATTGATAGACGACGCCAGTGCAGCCCTTCTCGCAGAAATAGATTGCTTCCTGAAGATTCGTCAGCATTGGAGGTCTGAAGAAGACAATTATATAAGCGTTGTCGCAAAAGAGGCTGACAGATGGCTAAGTGACATACGCATCAAAACCAGGCCGTTCATGTTGTGGGTCGATTCTTTTGACCCGCATGAGCCATGGGATCCCCCTTCAATCTGGGCAAAAGAACCTTGCCCCTACAATCCGGACTGGAAAGGCAACCCCATCCTCCTGGCCCCGTGGACTCCCGTCGAAGGCAGAATCACGGATGAAGAATGTGAACACATTCGAGCACTTTATTCTGAAAATATCGAACTGGTGGACAAGCAGATAGGCAAATTGCTCAACTCGATTCGTGACCAGGGTCTGTGGGATGAGACGATGATCATCATCACGTCCGATCATGGCCAGCCCATGGGCAAGGGTGAACACGGCCATGGAATCATGAGAAAGTGCCGTCCGTGGCCATACGAAGAACTGGTTCATGTGCCACTCATGATTCATGTCCCGGGACTTGAAGGTGGCAAGAGAATCAAGGGTTTCGTCCAGAACGTCGATATAGCGCCAACCATCCTCAACGCCCTCAACCTGTATGAAGACCTCAACTCACTGGACGGTGGCCACGGTTTCCCGGTCTACGGATGCATCGACATGCAGGGTAAGGATCTTATGCCGTTGATGACCGGAGAAGTTGACAAAATAAGAGACTTCGCCATCGCTGGTTACTTTGGCATGTCATGGTCCATCATTACCGAGGATTTTAGCTACATACACTGGCTGCTCAAGAACGCAAGCCAGCGTGACTACGCCAACGTAAATACCCCCGGCAAAGAAATCATGAAAAACGAGGCAATGTGGTCTTGCACCGCAGGAGCGAAACAGGAAGTGCCAGAGGGAGATGAATTGTACGACCGCAAAAAGGATCCCAAGCAACTCAATAACATAATCACCCAAAATGATGAAGTGGCCAGTGAACTTCTGAAACAGCTAAAACTTTACATTGGCGAACTTAAGACAATGTAGAAACTCCATAAAAAACGTCGGTCCGGAAAAGATCCGGATCGGCGCAAACTATGACATGAAAAAGGATAAAGTGTTATGGAAGAACTCACTGACGTCACATATCAGGACAGAATAGCAGCCACCAACTCAGGAGTATGTATCTTTATAAAGAAACTTTGCCCACACTGCAAAAACATGATGAAAGTCATGGAGAAATTCAGCGTGCTTCAACCGGGCGTTAGTCTCATGTCAATCGACATAGAGGACAACATCAGCTCTGCGAAAGCTTTTGAAGCGGAACGCGCCCCGACGGTGCTTGTTGTCAAAGATGGAAAGGTGGTAGCAAGCAAGGCAGGTCTGATGAATCCAAAGGAGTTGCTGGCCTTTTATCAGGAAGTTTAGGGCCGCTGAATCGATTCCGGCATTATATCCTGACCCGGTCTCATTAGGCATTCTTTTCCATGATAACAAGGATTTGACTAAGATTTCAGGATAATGTCTCTAGCATGTCGGAGGATCATTCGATCCGTCCGTGACCAACCACGGCCACTATCAATAAGAACATTAAAAGATCCAACCTTTACAGGCGCTTTCCTTCCGTGCCTGTCTACGGTCGAATTGCGACTTGTCAATGGGAAGGAGTTAGATCAATTTTTTTCATGAGAGGGGATAGAGGATGGAAAACACTCCGACAAACAAGTCCCAGGACAAAACGGCGGACACTCAGGAAAGATTCACCAATAACTATTTTGACGGCATTCCAGTTCGCGGCGTTCACAAATTATTGTTCTTTCTGATAATGGCCGCTTATTTTTTCGAGCAGTTCGACAATTGGAACTTCGGTTTCATAGCCCCTGCTTTAGTTCAGTCATGGGGATTGAAACCGACGGATCTGGCAATAATACTGTTCTGGTATTTTATAGGAATGACTTCAGGCGGTTTCCTCGGAGGAGTTGTTTCGGACTTCATTGGAAGACGAAAAACCTTTCTTGGGGCCATAGTCATCTTTTCCGTATCTTCAGTAATTACCGGATACACCAACGATTTTGCCGTATTTACGCTCTTCAGGGCACTTACTGGGTTTGGCGTGTTTTGCATGATGGTCACTTCCCAGGCTTACATCGCGGAAATGGCGCCTGCGGACAGTCGAGGTATGTGGCAAGGCCGCGTAGCAGCCATAGGATTCTGCGCCGTGCCGGTAGTTGCATTCATTTGCCGCCTCGTAATTCCGCTTTCACCCGATGCCTGGCGATACATCTTTTACGCCGGTGGTGTAGGACTGGTAACCTTCGTGATCGGCCTGAAATATCTGAAGGAATCGCCACGCTGGCTTGTGGCCCATGGAAGAATAGAGGAAGCAGAAGAAATTACCAGGTTTCTGACTGGCAAGAATATTGATTTGTCGGAAGCCGCCAAATTGGTTCCTCCCAAAATAGCTGTCTCCGAAGTCCTTGTGGGAATGTTCACAAAAAAATACATTGGAAGAACGCTGTTGCTCATGCTCCTGTTCGTGTGCATCACTCCAGCCGGGTTCCTACTGACTACCTGGACTACCCAATTGTTGAAGATGCTTGGTTTTTCCGTGACCGACAGCTTGACTGCCATGACCATAATAAGCATAGCAGTTCCCGCTGGTTGTTTCCTGACGTCCATAGTTTCCGACATGGGTGGAAGGAAAATACCGCTTGCAGTCCTAGGGGTTTTATCAGCAATTTCTGCTCTGGTATTCGGCGGAATGACCACTCTCACCCTCCTGATCGTGGCAGGATTCGCAGTCACAGCTTTCAACATGGCATTGAACTTCACGCTGTTTTCATATTGCGCAGAATCTTATCCGACACGCATGCGCAATACCGCCACCGGTTTTCATAACGGTCTGGCCAGGCTTTCGGTTTCCGCATCGCAGCCGTTTATCCCCATGATACATGCAGCTTACGGTTTTGCAGGTGTTTTCACTTCAGTGGCGATACTGTTTTTCCTGCCCGTAATCCCTCTCATGATATGGGGCCAGCGCACCGGAGGAAAGAGCCTGGAAGAAATAGAATAACTCCCGGATTGACTCTCTTTCGAAATTAGAAAGGGAAACCTTGTTTCATCAAGGTTTCCCTTTGTTGTATTACGTTCTTACCGAATCAGGTTTCGAGATATATATGTCTGTGTTGATGCTTTCACTCCACTGCGCGTCGGCCAGTCGTCAAAAAGCATTAGCTTACTCAAGACAGAGCATTCTTAAATAAATCTTACCTGTCCTGATATTTTTTTATCAATTCCCCCGCCACCTCATCAAAACCAAGTTTTGGAAAATCGTCGAGCACTCTCTGCGCAGCAAGTTTGGCAGCCTTGTAATTACCGAGGCTTATGTAAGTGTTGGCCTTGTAAATCTCTTTCTCTGCAAGTTTTTTCCTGCATTCATTGATTTTTTCTTCAGCCTTTTTGCCCCACTCTCCAGGTTCCTGAAGCTCTGTCACTACTTTGAAAGCCTGAATGGCGCTGCGAACTACAGAATTGTCCAGATCCGTGCCCTTGATCTGGTTGAAATAGGCCATTCCTATCTGATACTTCGCCCTCGGAACGTCGGAATTGTTTGGATAGAGTTCCAGAAACTGAAGGTACCTGGCAATTGCCTTGTCGTAAGACCCTTCATCAAAGAATGCGTCCGCAATCTTCAGGTAGACTTCAGGCATTTCCTTGAAGTCCGGATGAGCTGATTTCAGTTTCTCCAGATTCTCGATTGCCTGAAAATACTTTTTGTCTTTCAGGAGATCCTGAGCCTGTTTGTAGGCCTCTTCCGGAGATTCTTTGGCTTCCTTGGAATCCAGGTTCCAGATAGAGGGACATCCAGCCAGGGACATGGTGATCAGTATCATGAATATTAACAGAAATCTTGATTTCACTTGATGGCGCCTCTTGCCAGCATAAGCATTGGTAATTCTTTAGCAATCATTGAAGATTATGTCAACATGAAGCCTAATAGGTGCGGTGCAATATCCTGTCGGACAACTTCATCAATGCGCTCTTCTCTTCAGATTCAGGGAAAATTGACAGTTTGTCAACCGCCTGTGTCAGGTGCGCCCTGGACACTTCCAAAGCTTCAGATATTCCACCGGTCCGATCAAGAAAATCCCTTAGCCAGGTTAATTTTTCGTCTGACATGCTCTTTTCTTCTAACATATTTTTTATGACGGTCCTGTCTGAATCGCTTGCTTTCTTCAAACCAAAAATAAGAGGTAGAGTCAGTTTGCCCTCTTCTATATCCTTCCCGGGAGTCTTGCCCATGGTCTCTTTGTCTGATTTATAATCGATGACATCATCAGTCATCTGGAAAGCCATACCGAGATTGAAGCCAAAAGAAGCCAAAGCCTCTTCCTGTTCAGTTTCCAGTTTTCCCAGAATGGCGCCTCCGCGACACGCAGCCTCCATCAACACGGCTGTCTTGTCGGCAATGACCTGAAAATAGTTGGTTTCAGACAAATCCATGTTTCCTATGTTCATCATCTGAAACAACTCTCCCTCGCTCAAACGCTCGGTAGCTCTAGAAACAATCTGCAATATCCTTAAATTTCCTATGGAGGTTAGAGCTGAAAAAGCCTTGGCGAGAATAAAATCTCCTCCAAGCACGCACATTTCATTTGACCAAAGCGTATTTGCCGAAGGTCTCCCACGCCTGATGTCGGCCATGTCCACAACATCGTCGTGCAACAGGGTTGCAGTATGGATGCATTCAATGGCCCCTGAGAGCTTTATGGAATCCAAACCTTCATAACCACCCATGCGGGCGGATATCACACATAACTGTGGCCTGATGCGCTTTCCCCCGCTGTTCATGATGTGAGCGCCTATGTTGAAGGCCACCGGAACCCTGCTTTTCAACTGGTCTATGAGTTCTCCCTCGAGTCGCTCCATCGTCATTTTTATTGAATCAAGTAAATCCAAGAGTCGCTCCGTCGATATGTTTGATTTTAACTGTCCTGAGTCTCTGACTCATGAAGACAAACATCACGTTAACCTCTGAAATGTATGGCCGTGGGCCAAGCCTTACCGGTCATTTTAACATCAATGGAAGAAATTGGTTATGGCCTCGCTAATCAGGACAGCTATAAAAATTGCCACTATTGCGTGCGGCCCCACTATGTTCAGAGTATTCACAGCCGATTTCCTGGTCCATAAACCAAGTCTGTAAATTGTTATAAGTGTCCAAATGAGACCAATCCATATAACCGCCTGCTGCAAATAGAATGTGATATCCGGCGGAACTGTAATGATGAGGCTTTGAAGGGCCTCTATGTCAAAATATTTGCTGACCAGTATGGGGATCTGAACACCCAGGTTGATCAGGTAATAGATATGAAAAGCCGTGAACGCACCCAGGGTCAGCGGTAACATCGCTAAGCCAAACCTGGCGAAGTTCTGCCTCAAAGTGTCCCCGCAGGCTCTTTTTGATATGAAAGACGCCGCGATCATCAGACCATTAATGACGGCCAGAATTGACATAAAAACAATGGTGAAATTGATAATAGGCGGGAACGGCATCATGGATGTGAGAGTTTTGTACTCGGGCATTTTGGTTACCATTTCGCTGAATAGTCCGCCAATCATGCCCAAGACCAGAAACGCTGTTCCGGCGTGTCGCTGGGAATGCTGCCAGATTTCCTGACCCGGAGCCCGCAAATTCAGGGTTATGGCGCCGTGAGGGCAGTTCTTGAGACATTGTCCACAAACCTTGCATACCCGGTTGCTTCTCAATCTTGGACCGGCATGCCCAAAAGGACATCCGGCTTGCTCAGTCGTCCCAAGGTAACACTCATTCGAAGAACACTCCGAGATGCAGACGTTACCGTTCGCTCTCAACTCTACAAATGACGTCTTGGACAAAACGCCGACCATCCCGCCCAATCCGCAAAGGTACAAACACCAGGTTTGACGTTCAAAAACCATCGAAACCAGTATTGCCGATAAAATCATGGTGAGCAGAAGCAGACCAAGGTTAAATGGCGAGTTCCTGATAGCGGTCGCCGTTTCAAACCAGATGACGAAAAGAACGGCTCCTGCTATCAAAAAATCCGAGTTTCGCTTCAGAAAGGCTGGGAATGGCCTCTCAAGCGCCATAACCTTCTTGGCCATCGAGGCGATGACCCCTATAGGACAAAGGGAACACCAGAATCTTGCCCAAAAGAGGGCGCCTATTATCATCACCGGCCATCCAATGGCCCAGGCCACCATCGCCGCCGGATTCTTCAGTGGATCCTGAGGACCGAGGAAAAGAAATAGCAGAATTATGAAGAATAGCGGCACCGCAGCGCTCTGCAACACGGCTGGATACAATGGACTGAGGATGGCTTTCTTGACAAAATTGAACTTCAGAATATTAAACTTCCATTTATCCTCTGCCCTCTTGAGATCAAAGTATATGTCCTGGGGACGCAGCACTCCTCTTTCACATACCAGGATAGCCCTTTTCAAGGAATTGGAAAGCTCGAGGTCGTTACCGGGCCAGGAGTAATTAAGCAAGGTCTTGAGAGTCTCAGCCGGCAAGGGGCCCACATCCCTCCCCAGTTCGTTCGTATATTTTTGTAGATAATGCCTGGCGAGAACCGGAATCTCTCTCCTGCGATTGCGTAGCGGAGGGATGCTTACCGATCTTTCCATAAGCGCATAAATGAATGGATGATCTTCAAGCAAAATTTCGGATGAATCCAGACGCGTGGTAGCAATCAATCGAACTTTCGATTTAAGAATCCTAACACCGTCAACTCTTTTGAAAGTCTCTGTGACTATGGCTTCAAGCAGCTTCATCTGGACAACTGGAGTGAGCCTCTCGACTCCCCTCACCAGCAACGTGCCGTCATCAGTAAGTTCAAAGTACCCAGGAGTCTCTTTGGTCCCTCCATCAACTCCCGGCTCTTCATAACCGAAAAAGAGCTTCAACTGCTGCTCGGTAGTTTCCTCTAAAGAAGACTTTCGGTCCATCTTTACGTGTCCAAATGGCTTTGGACTCTCGGATTTGTTCAGGTCCACAATGAGAAAGACTTCTTTCCCATGGCGACTCTGCTTAAAAAGTCTGTGAGCCAGGACTTCTTTGCCGACACCGCTCTCGCCGATGATGAGCGCAGGTCCGTCGCTTGCCGCCAACTCCGACAATCTGGAAGATATATTTTTACGAACGTAATCACCAACAACATAATCCGGAAAAATGTGCTCCTCACTACTGATCAGTGAATGTAGAGCCCTCCTTTTCAGCTTGCTCCTGAACATGTTGCGGCGCTGGGCAAAAAGCTTTCTGACGAGATTCTTTACCAAACCAACCGTAAAATCTGGATCCTGACGGAGCATGGCTTCAAAGGTTATCGAATCTACCTCAATGACTTCCGAAGCTTCATCCGCTATAAGCTCGGAATCTAGTTGCCACGGGACACCGGTAAAGAATTCTATTCCGCCAAAGATGTCTCCAGGACCAAGTTCATCTACCGAAACCTTCTCCTTGTCCTCATCCCGCAGCACCACGCTTGCCGATCCGGCAATGATGTAAACGATCCTGTCGGTCTCCGAGCTTCGTCCCATTATAGTGGCGCCCGGCGCATAAGTTCTGATCGAGTTCTGATCGTACGCTATTCGTCTCAAGGCGGCAGGCAGCCTGTCCCTGGCGTCCATAGCGAAAGGTTCCCGGCGCAGAGGCTCTCCCATCATCAACATCCTCCATTGTTTATCAGGATGACTGATTCAAGTCTAATTCTCCCCACACATTAGCAGCCAAACATTCTTTGAATATTTTGAGAAGCGTGTTCGGTTTTCAACGAGCATGATTCTGAACACCACTTTACGATAAATCGCTTTTTTTTGTAACAGTTTTGATCTTGGGCGGCACACTAAAAGTTGCGAGGCTTCCAGCCCCGAAAGCGCTTCGGCCTGAACTCCAAATGTTGTAAATAAATACGCTGCAACAAAGGTTCCAACCCGTTGGCGGCGATGCAGGCCTTCAGCGATCGAAAATCACAATTAACCGACAGATCTATTTCTCGATGAGAACGGAACAAGGACTGAATCGGGCCAAATTTCTTGAAATTCCGCCCCATATTCGCTCATAAATCCTGGAGTGTCCTGTGAAACCGGTTATCAGCAAATCAAATTTCCCTTCTTCACAAAAGTCCACGACCTTATCGACAGCATGACCCGAGACTACGTGGGGAATCAATATCACATGTTCTTTTTGGGCCAGTTCGATCGCCTCATTGTTGAGTTGATCAAAATATGCGTCTTTCCGTGCTTTGACCTCCTCGAATTCACCGATCGTCGCAACGTATTGAGGAAGATCAACTTCTACCGATATTGAGTGAAGTTCGGCTCCGAAACATTTCGCAAGATATATCCCACGTTCCAGCGCCTTCCTGGATCCGGCCGATCCGTCATAAGCCACTAACAGTTTTTTGTACATTATTTGTGGTCTCCAGTTCATCTATTACGACTTTTGCCAATTTCCTTTTAACTCTTGCGGCTTTGGCTGATAGAACCATTGAGCGACAAGTGTGGGAAACACTGCGCTGCCTATCACGACCGTGATTAAAATGCTGTATTGTTCTTGCGTTATAAAGCCTCGTGTATAACCGAACAGAGCCGATATACTACCGAAAGTCAGTCCGGTGCTCATGAGAAGTGTGGTGAACATTCCAATTTTGTGCGAGAAACGGAAAGCAGCGCTTAACGGATAAACACCTATGAATTTGGCCGCAACCTTTACCGCCAGAAGTATGGAAATCAGTCCCAAACTGCCGTAAATTACAGGAATTGATACAATCGAGCCGGCTTTCAGGAAATAAAACGGTGTCAAAAGCGCAAATGTAGCCGTTCGCAAATGCCTGACAAGCTCGCGATGCCGCTGGAAAATGCCCGCTACCACTATTCCCAGCAGGTATGCCGGCAGGACCGCCTCACTGTTCGCCCGGGCGGCCAACCATCCGAGTCCGATCAACATCACAAAAAGTAATTTTATTTCCGGCTCACTGACATGGCCGCTGAAACTACCAAAGAACCATCGAATCAACCGAGGCGTTATCAGGAGCGTCACCAGGGTCACAATTGAAAATGCTATTAGCCATATGTTGTAATTGGCGAACAGTATTCCCAACAGGACAACCGTTCCAAGATCAGTCACGAAGCAAGCGGCCAGTATGATTTTACCCAATTCGGTTTTATTGAGTCCGGTTTGGACCATGACTGCGTAAACCACAGCCACGGAAGTGGTGGACAGGGCCAGACCGCATATTTTTGAAGCGTCAGATGTCCAGCCGGCCACGTAGTAGGCGTAACACATGGCCCCGAGAAACGGCAAAAGGAAACTCATGAACCCTATGGCCAGACTCTCCATTGCGTATTTGCGCAAAACTTCGGGCTCTATCTCGGCGCCAGCCAGAAATGTTAAAAGTATGGCCCCAAAACCCGCCAAAAAGTTTATCCACGGCACATTGGGATCAAGTCCCAGGTAGTTGCCCCCTATCACTCCTACAAATATCTCAACCAGCGCCACGGATATCGCTGTTCGAATGGATATGAGGCTTGCCAGAAGCGCCAGACCAACCCATATCATGGCCACGTACCAGGTTTGTTCCATTCCTCTCTCCAGACATTTTCACCGTTTCAAGGAATTACAAATACATCTAATCCTCTCCGAATGTCCGCATTTTTTCTAAAATGGTTTAAAAAAAATTTTCAGTCAAAAAAAGATTCTGTTCATGGTGAGTTAGAAATGGCTGGTTCTGATGTGGATGGGGAGAGTCTTTTACTGGCGCTAAAACGGCACCGACAACGAACATACCATTTTTATGACATATCGTTGCGGCGCCAAATTACTAGCGCTGTACGACCATTCTGCTAATATCTAAGAAAAGCGCGGGCCACTACCAGATTATTCCTTTTTTCAACCCATGCCTCTATTTCAGAAAATTCCAGACGGTCTACCGCTTGGCCAGCTTCGTTGCGAAACTCAAGCCTTGCCCTTCCACATTCGTCAAGCTCGGAAACAACGATGTCTTTAAGGTCAAATCTCAAACCTACACCCAGGGCCTTCAGGCCAGCCTCTTTCAGCGACCAGATTCCGTTAAGCGTGGTCCACTTCTCTAAACCGTTTCCGGCCAGGGCTATCTCCGATTCGTCAAAATAATCGGTAACCCAGGAATCGCTTCTCTGCTCTACCTTTTCCACGTCGATCCCGAATCCGACAAAATGCTCGACCGCCGCTGCCGCAGCCATTGCCACACCATTGGAATGAGTCAACGACACTGCGCCTATCTTCTTCCCCGTCTGACCGGCCAATTCCGCAAAGGGCTTTCCCAATTCATCCTGGAAAATCCTGATGTCTGTAGCCGGGGTGTCTCCCATTCCTTCCATTGCCAGCAAACGCTGCACCGACTGCTTTAGGGCTATGCGACCACTTAACCACTCTTTTTGCCTTTTCGGAGTGGATTTAGATTTTGCCTCAGCAATCTCATCCGGTGTCAAACTCATCAGGATTTCCTCAGCCTCAAAAGATTCATCATCCTTTACCAGTGAAGCGATTTCCACTGTGGCTTCATGGAGTTTTCCGACAAACTTGGCCTTGCCCTCAAGTTCGATCATCTCAACACCATACAGGCTGACCATCAAATTGCCTTCGCTGTCTTTGATCCAGCCGTCAAACTTGAAGCGTGAGCGTTCCCCATCCGAAGAGGCCGTAATGACTTCCCGACGAGTCAGTTCTCCATCAAAGGGGATGGAGTCGGCCTTGTGGATTATTGCCTTCTCTATACCGATTGGTAGGGCCATGACCCCATGCGACTCCATTCCAAATGCGGCCACAGCCTGGAACACGGCCTCAATACCGGCAGGAATGACATCTGAGAACATATCGGGTCTTTGTTCGGTGTCCCTGTACCTGAATCTTATTGCGCCCCAGTTTCCTTCTATCGAACAATGATCAAGCAGCATGAAAGCCGGACCATGGAAAAACTGGGCATATATCTCAGAATAGGGAACGAAAAGCGACAGATTCCAGAATTCGGGTTCGGGCCATTCCGGCACATCGGTTTGAGCGGCCTGCAACCTGCACTGATGGTGAACGCGAGGCTCACCGAGGGCTCGGCCTTCCTTATCACGGAATATGGACGTGATATTTGCTTTATATGTTGGGTTGGACGAATCACTGGCTTCTTCCAGTTCAATCTCAATCTCGGCCTGAAAAGGATCGTTTCTGAAGACTTTTAAAGGCTGCAGGTAACGAACATCCGAAAAAGTAACGTGTCCAGCTTCGGGATCAAGAACCTTATACGCCCCTCTCATTAGTTCCAAACC
The DNA here is from genome assembly GCA_964401595.1 of uncultured Desulfomonile sp. GTDB lineage: Bacteria > Desulfobacterota > Desulfomonilia > Desulfomonilales > Desulfomonilaceae > CAITZA01. The sequence goes on along the minus strand of CAYNZA010000005.1, from coordinate 14,616 downwards.
ACCCACACCCGGAAACACGGCCGCCCTGTTGATGCGATGGTGATCCAGCAACGGATGCGTGGGGTCGAGGAATATTTCGATTCGGGCCCGCTTCCCGGGCACTAACTCCAGAATAGTGGCTTTCTGTCCGCCGATTCTGATATCTGATTCCGGCTTTTCGTCAGGAACAAGGAAAGCGTCAGCGGTGAAAGGCCCTAGTTTCCCTGCAGCTAAGACTTCCGGAGAATCACTTGTTCGATAAATTTCTGCCTCCAGAAGTTCAGCTCCATTTTTCGGTTGGATGAAATCTATTCCCGCACTCTCAAGAGTCTCCTGAACGCTGCCTCGAACTGCCATGCCGATTTCAGCCCACGGGGCCCAATCGATAACGGTAGCTCTTGTGTCAGAGTTGCGGCCCACATATCTCATCAGATGTGCCAAAGCGTCATTAGCAGCAGAATAGTCAAGCTGAGCCATGTTCCCAAATCGACCTGAAACACTTCCGAATCCGATTATCCTCTTGGGAGGAAGCCCGTGTTTCTCCAAAGCCGCAAGAACATTTCTCATGCCCTGGACCTTGACGTTATAAACGAGTTCAATCTGTTCCAGGGTCTTGGATTTTAGCGCTTTGCTAATGTCCAGCCCCGCGCCGTGAATGACCATGTCTACTCGTCCGCAAACAGTGGCCACATCGCGAATGAACTCGTCGATGGAAACCGAATCCATAACATCCAGAGACCGATACATGACTTCCGAGCCCATGCTCCTCAATTCGCTGACATTCCGGAATACTTCGCCCTCCCCTCTCATTCTGGACAATTCTTTTTCAACCTTCACGGGAGTTGTCGCCAAGCCATCACGTCTCATGCCGTCTACGATTCTACTACGCTCCTTCAGCCAGTCTTTTTCAGTAAAATTGGCGTAGGAATCCGATTTTGAGGTCTGGGAAGTTCTGCCCAACAGGGCAAATGTCAGAGGGTGTTTGAGTGCCATTCTCTTGAGACATTCAGCCGTAATTCCACGGGCGCCGCCTGTCACCAGGATGACGTCTCCTGGATTCAGAGCGGTCTTGTCCGGAATGGCCGCAGACTCGACAAACCTTATGGCTTCGAGTTGTCCTTCCTGGTCAACCCCTGTTTCCAGAGGGAAATCTGCCACAAGAGATTCCACCACTATCCCAGCCTTGCTGGCAAAACTCAGCGAAGGCTCCAGATCGATCACCCTCGAGAAAGTCTCAGGATATTCTTTTGCAAAAGATTTGGCGGCCCCGGTCAAAGCTCCGGTCCTGTAACCTGATTGTTTGGGAGCTCGGAATCCATAGGCTCCGTCTTCCTCGACTACTGTGATCAATGCCGCAGGGCCATTCTCGAACAATCTGGCCAATTCAATGAACAGTTCAAAACTCTTTCTTTCGAGTTGATCCTCCTCCTGAGTTCCCAGGAGATTAATTATGCCCGTATGTCCTTCAGCAAAGTTTGTCAACTCACCAGGACCCTCCAGTCTCACTACGCTTCCCAGACCTCTGGCAATAAGGGCGGTCTCAACACTGTCGGCCAACTCCGTGGCTCTCGAGAGTACTATGAATCTATCGATCCGGGGTTGTTCGATTGCCGAAGGTTGTGGAAGTTTGATCAACCGGGATTCATAAAGATGTATCGTAGAATTCTTTTCAGTCTTTTTTTCAACTTCGGTCTTCATTTCCTGCGTCGTCGCCATGGAGGGAGGCTCCGTCTGACGACTCTCCATCACAAAGCCGATGATGTGCCTGATTGTGGGGAAATCAGCTATTTTCAGACCATCTATTCGGGGGATTCCGAAGACTTCTCTTACTTCGGTAATGAATTCAGCCTGCTTCACTGTGTCGATGCCAAGGTCCGCTTCAAGATCAAGCTCAACATCAAGCATGTCTGATGGATAACCGGTCTTGTCTGACAACAAGGCGAGGATTTTTTCCTGGACAGCGGCATGATCTTCAGCGCTCGGTTTTCCTGAAGCCTTGTCTTCAAGGACGGTCCCTGTTTTGGATGCGGTATGCGAGAGCACAAAATTGATGATGTGCTCAATGGTAGGAAACTCGGCAATTTTCAGACCGTCTATTCGTGGTATTTCGAATTTTTCCCTAACTTCTGTTATAAATTCAGCCTGCTTTACGGTATCGATGCCGAGGTCCGCTTCAAGATCGAGTCCAGTGTCAAGCATGTCCGAAGGGTAACCGGTTTTTTCCGACAGCAGGGCAAGGATTTCGGACCTGACCCTGTCGGTGTCGTGGACTGAGGCGATTGCCGCAGAGACTTCCTCCACAGGCGTTTCCTGAACCTCCACCTTTGACTCTACCCTGGCCGTTACCTTTGAACCGGTTCTCTGAGACACCTTCAGGGTTCTGTCCTCTACCGTAACCACAGGATCATCGTAGCCTGTGATTGCCTTGAGCCACATCCGATGAGCCGGCAGATCGACGATTCTGTTTTCTTCATGTGAGTTGACTCTGTAAAGGGACATAACAATCTGGGAACCGAATCCAGCGGCGAGTCTCAAGGCATATTCAGCGTCGCATTTGCCTCCGCGGCTAAGGTTAAGGTCCTCAAAATCCGGATCGGGATTTCTCAGGTTTGGAATGGGGGGCAACAGACCTTTCTGCAGACACCTCAATGAAACTGCATCTTCAACCCCTACCCCCATCGTGTGTCCGGTAAAGCCTTTCGTGTTAGCAATAGGGATTCGAATCACGTTCTCACCGAAGGTGTTTCTGAGCGCCTTGATTTCAGCGTCTGCGCTTCCGCCCCGTTTGGGAGAGTAGGTTTCGTGTGACATGAAAAACATCTTCCCGGCAAGTTCAGCCCTGCTTGAGCCCGATTGCTTTTCCCATTTTGATATAAGGCCTTCCATAACCCGGGAGATATGTTCAACATCCAGTCTGGTTCCATGGAAACCGCTGTTGGCAACTATTCCCGCTTCTATGGAGGCTACGCTCTCCATACCGCGCTCTTTTGTCAACTGCTCTTTCTCGAGTACCAGTCCTACTGCGGCTGAGCCCAGAATAAGGCCATGACGCCTGTCATCGAAGGGCAATGCGGCTTCGGCGACATTTGAACCTGTGGTGGCGGCCCCCATAGCCAGGAATCCTGATCCGACCCATGGAAGCAGTGAACGTCCTGCGACGTCATCCGCTGCTATTATTATGACCCTGTTGGCCTGACCGGTCCTGATCCAGTCACGTCCCAGTAAAATGGCCTGGGTGGTTCCTGCGCATGCCGCGTCTACATGAGTATTTGGACCCTGCGCCTTGATCAACTGGGCCAACTGACCGTGAGCCATACTCATCACTCTCAGCAGGAAAGTCCTGTTGAACGTATACAGGTCTTCGTCATCAGAGCCGGCGAGCTTGCTGAATTCCTGGGTAAACCATTTTGTTACACGCTCACGCTCTCTATCATCGCGAATCCTTTCAACCAGACCGGTGTAGAATTCAATCAGTCTCTTTTTGGCTCCGGCCCCGTACTTGGCGGCTGTTTCCCTGGTTACTTCATCTACAAGAGAGGCCATTCCGGGAAACGCTGATGCAAAGATCACACCTGTTTCGGCCCGCAACTCAGGAGGCAACGCCCATGATTCCGGTAACTCGGTCCCCGCAGAAGTAATCTTCATCTGCCTGACCAAGGGAATGCCTGCGTCTCTAAGCGCTTCCAGCCCCGCCGCAACAGCAAGTCTTGTGGTCACATCCATTGCTGCTACGAGCTTCTCATCGAGGCCATATTCCCGAACTATCTCAGAGTCATTGAAGAATCCCGCAAGCTGGATCACGCCAGAAATGTCATCAACCGATCTCAGATCAGCCTCACCATTGGGTCCCTTATAAAGCCGTTCCAGGTTTTTCTCCAGCATGTCTATTCGTCCATGCTCGGGAACCTGTTTTATGAAATTCTTTCCAAGAATTAGATCATCAAGATTCTCTCGGTCAAAAGCGAACCGCACATCCGAAGGAAGACCCGCCGAAACACCTGAAACGACAACCGGGGCAAAGTCCATACCCTCCGATTTTACAGTCTCAACCGTTTTTTCCAGAGGCAAAATATTTTCCACGAATGATTGATAGCCCGTTTTCAGCAATGCCCTTATTGGATCGCCCTGCAGTTCAACATATCTGCCGAATTCCTTTTTTGCGACCAGTTGCCTGAGATCGTCATCCAGTAGTGAATCCAGCGGTGAAGGAATCGTCCTGACTACTGGCGGTAAGACCTGGACTGGAGCGGGAACAAACCGGTCCGTTGATCTCACAACCTTCAGTTCAGGACGCCCGCCTGATGAAGAAATTGGCGTGTGACCAGCTTCCGCTCTGTCAAAATGGATGTCAAATCCCTCGACAACGAGGGCAGCCATACTCTCCATCAACTGCAATATCCCGCCTTTTTTGGGATGGTTCATGGGAAGGGGCAAAGCGTCGTTTGAGAGGGTGTCCAGGGCAAGATTGGTCATCACCCGTTTTGGACCGCATTCAACAAACACTTTTATTCCTTCACCGTACATCTTCCTCAGCGTTTTGACCCATTCTACCGGGGCGGCGAACTGCTTGCCCAGCAGGTCCCTGATCTTGTCAGGAGCGGCCGGACCCAATGGATAAAAGTCTCCTGTCACATTTGAGATGATCGGAGTGGTCGGTGGATTGACCTGGAGTTTCTCTAGGGTCCGCATGAATGGCTCCCTGGCAGGGGCAACCACCCCAGAGTGGAAAGCAGCGGAAACAGGAACAAGTATTCCTTCGAGACCACGGGATTTGAAAAGCTCCCCGGCCTTCATGACTGCTGCTGTCTCACCCGAGATCACAGTTTGTTTGGGAGAATTCTTGTTTGCCGCCACCACGTATCCGTCAATCTCGGCCAGCGCCTCCTCAACAAGGCGGGCGTCAGCTGGAATACTCATCATCAGGCCCGGATCGGCAATGCTGACCCTGGCCATCTCGCGACCCCTGACGGCTACCGCTTCCAGAGCGTCCCTGAAAGAGAAAACCCCTGCCGCCACACATGCGGCGTATTCTCCCAACGAATGCCCTGCGCAGGCTACAGGCCTTACACCCATAGTCTCCATAAGTCTCAGCATGGCGGTATCCGCAGTCAGGATCATCGGCTGCAAAGTCTGGGTGTCTCTTAAAGGATCTGAAGCTTCTGCGCCCATTGTGTTCAACGCTGCCTCATCCGGAAATAACATGGAAACGATCGAAGGAAGTCCCAGTGACTGCAGTATCTCGTCAGCCTCACCGAAGGTTTCTGCCACGACCGGATATCGATCACACAGATCTCTGAACATAAAGGTGTACTGTGATCCCTGACCGGGGAACAGGAATGCAGCGCCGGATTTCAGCCGGGCTGAGAGGCCTTGGGCAAAACTGATTCCGCGTGCGGGCAGAACAGCCCTCCTGGATGGATCGTTGATCACTTCAAGAATTGTTTCGAGTTTCTTGACAGCCATTTCAACGTCAGTAGCCCCAAAACCGAATCTAAGTTCAAAAGAAGCAGCGTTCTTTCGGAATTCAAGGGCTGTTCCCCGGAAAGAAGAGGGATTCAGATTTGCAAGGATTTTTCTGACTTTCCCATCAAGTTCCGCAGGTGAATTTCCGCCAATGGCCCATGCCTCTCCCTGAATCTTGTGGTTCGAAGCTCTTGGCCAGCTTGGCGGGACGAACTCTATCCTCTGCCGCATTTCGACAGACGCTTCCACTTTAGGAACGAGCTTAAGTTCCGGCGTGAATTCCTGAAGGACAACGTGAAAGTTGGTGCCACCAAAGCCGAAAGCGCTCACGCCAGCCCGACGCGGCACACCGTTATGAGGCTTCCATGGACGGGATTCCGTCAACAGGTTAAGTGGTGACTTGTCCCAGTCTATGCAAGGATTGGGAGTTCTTATATTAATCGTAGGAGGTAAGGTCCTGTGGTGAAGAGCCAGCAAGGCCTTTAAAATTCCTGCTGCCCCCGCTCCTGCTTTCAGGTGGCCGATCTGGGATTTCACTGAGCCTATGCCTACAGAGCCTGCGGGAGAGCCGGCTCTCCGGAAGAAGTCATCAAGCAGCATCAGCTCAGTCTTGTCACCGACAGGAGTGGATGTTCCATGAGCTTCTATCAACCCGATCGTTTTTGGATCAACATCCGCAGCTTCCAGACACGCCTTGATGGCCCTTTCCTGACCCGCAGCGTTCGGAGCTGTTATGCCCTTACCCCGTCCGTCCGATGATGAGCCCACACCCATGATAAGACCGTAAATCCGGTCATTATCTCGGACAGCGTCAGATAGCCGCTTCATCAACAAAATGCCGGCGCCCTCACCCATAATGAACCCATTGGCGCCTGCGTCAAAAGGCCTTGATCCATCAGCGGACAATGCGCCTACCTTGCAGAACTTGATGAACGAAGAAGGATGCATGGCCGCATCCACTCCACCCGCCAAAGCCAAATCCATGAATCCGGCCCGGAGTCCATTTACGGCGTTCATGATTGCCGCAAGCGAGGATGCGCATGCAGCGTCAACGGTGAAGTTAGGGCCTTCGAGGTTGAACACGTTGGCCACTCGTCCTGAGATCACGTTCGGTAGTTCACCGGGGAGAGAATCCTCGGTTATTTCCGGTAAGCCATCCAGGAATCGTTGCTTGAATATCTCGATCGCCGCCATTCCCGAGGCTTTATCCAGGCCCGATTTTTCAAATGATTCCTTAAGCAACTCCACGGCTCGTGGAAGAACCAGCCTTTCAGCATAGCGATCAGTGGTTTCCCCGCCCATGGAATTGCCAATAACGATGCCTACCTTCTTGCCTTTGAGTTCTTCAGGCTTCAGACCGGCGTCATCCAAAGCGTCGGCCACACAGCTAACCGCCAGTTTCTGAGTTCGATCCATCTTCTTGGCTACCGACGGCGGAATCCTGAACTTCAGAGGATCAAATTCAAAATCTGTTATGAACCCACCTATGCATGAATATGTCTTGTCTGGCACTTTTGGATTCGGATCATAATAATGATCTATATTTCTCCACCTGTCAGATGGGGCCTTTGTGATACCGTTCTGTTTCTCTAAGACATATTTCCAGAAACTTTCTGGTGAATCAGATCCTGGTAGTCTCAGACCAATTCCCACAACTGCAATGGGCTCATGAGACGGCCTGAATTCCTGTTCATCATGTGATGAGCCGTTCCCCATAATTGGGGGAATATGCTCCATTTCCTTGGTGGAAGGAGACATATTTTCCGTAACCGAAACAGTTTTAGCCTCAGATTTACTATCAGAATTCTGATCCATGATGACCGCCCTGGTATTTTCCTGAGCCTTAACCTCGGAGCTGGTTGAAACCGACTGGGTGGGCGCAAGTTTTGCTGGATTTTCCATGATGAAAATGTCTTGACCCTTGTTGAGAATTTCGTCGTGGATTTTTTCGATAGTGGTTGTCTGTCCGAGTAGGCATACTCCCTGACCCATCAGGTAGAGCCCACGCTCCAGTTGTTCGTCAACTGAAATGTCGCAGAACACAGGGTCCTCTGAATTTGCCGTCGCCGGATCAATTGCGCAACCTTTGGAGGCCAATCTGAGAGCCCCCAGGTTATCTTTCTCATACAGTTCCTTGCGTTCCCTCAATGAGACTCCGTTACGGAGACGATCGTGTTCGCGGGTTATGAGCATGGATGCCATCGGCGATCCAGCCGCCCTCGCCTTAATGTTTACTGTCCGTCCAATAACCACGGTTGCGGCGTTTTCTAAAGTCAGTCTCTGGTAGCACTCTGTTATCGCCCCCGTTGAAACCGCTTCAGCGCTTGTGAGGTAAACCGTTCCCATTTGTAAGCCGGACTTCAATCCCCTAGCCGTAAAATCTCCCAGCATACCCGCAATAAACGCCGTGGCTTCGGGCGAGGCAATGCCACCCGCAAAAAGGATTGAAACCTCGCTTAAATCAAGTCCACTGTCGGCGTGTCTGGCTAACTCATCCAGATTGGAACTCCAAAGATTCAGGCTCCCCAGGTTCCCGATATGACCACCTGACTCAGCGCCTTCAAAAACAAACCTCCTCAGGCCTGCCTTCAGGCCATCGGACAGCATCGCCGGCGCTGGGCAGTGAAGGTAGCACTTGACACCTAACGCCTCTATTCTCCTGGCCAGATCAGGGCCACCAGCCGCCAGCACAGCGAACTTCGGAGGGTTCTTCGACATCAGTTGCAGATGCGCTTCATACCTGAAGGCGTTCACATCCAGCCCCATTAGTCCGACTCCATAAAGATCGCCAGTTTCTTCCCTGGCCTCGTCCATAGCTTTTTTGGCTATCGGTCCTGGCATATTGCCCAACGCCAGGAAAGGCAGAGCCCCTCCTCTGGCTATAAGACCCAGAAAATCGGCGTTATCGCTAACGTGTGCCATTGGTCCCTGAACCACAGGAAAACGTGTGCCGTGCTCTCGGCTCAGACGAGAATCCTCACCAAAGGGCCATGACGTGTCCACCTGACTCATGCTCTTGCCGAATTCCCCAATGATGGCTCTGGACGTTATGAACCTTGAGGTCAGGTCTTTGGCCGTGATTATGTCTTCGGACAAGGGAAGCAATGTTTCATCCAGGTCAGGAGTGTTTGACGGAAGGCCGATTGAGGTGTCCAGCCTGAAATAGTATGAGGGTAATTCGTCATCAGTCAGGGAATCCTCTATCTTGCGGAGTTCTCTTACTATTTTTGTCCCAACTCTTGAATAAACCCTTAGGTTTCTTGAAAAACCCTCTCCAAGCATCGCTGTGGCAGGCAGAGCCAGACCGGACAGGAATTTCTTGAGGCTATCAGACAACGATGAAGACTCCGTCAAAAGGAGATGATTATCAAGAACCACACCGGAAGCCCCGGCCCTGATAGCGCCAGCAGCCGTTCTTAATGACACCCCGCCCTGCAGGAATACTGGTAGCCCGGAAGACTGCAATATTTTTTGTAACAACACAAATCCATTGGTTTCACTCACCCACCCCGGCCCTTCCGAACCACGCGCAATTAGTCCGGTCGCTCCGGCCTTTTCCGCTATGGATGCGTCCTGTGCGGCGCCAACTTCCACAAAAACGGGAAATGGGACCATGGTGAGTGATCCAGTGTCCATAGACCTCAAATCCTCAATGTCACCCAGTGGAACTATTGCCAGCCTGACATTTGTGTTGCCCGAATAAGCAGCCAGGTCTTTCAACTTAACCCGAATGCCATGATGAAGATTGGTTGGAACACGGATTGGAGAAATGCCGGCGGTAGCGTGATCTACAACCCCTATGGCCCCTGCCTGCGTCACTTCTTCTATCAACCTGGAGTCAGTGTTAAAGAAAGGGTTAACGTATAAGACTGGTATCTTCAAATTGCTTACACCGGATGGTCTCATGAAATCACCTTTAACATGCTGGTATTTTTGTTCTCTTCGGGTTTTGTCGCAAATCCGTAAAATAGGACCTCGCGCACAGTATCCAGCTCGTCCAGGAGTGAACTCTCCCCTCCCTCGTGAAGCCATTTCTGGATCACACCGTTCAGAAAACCTATGATCCCGAAAAATACCGTGTTGTAATTCAACTGTTTGAGCCTGCCCAGACGTGACGCTTTCCAGCATCGTCTCTTCAGCGATGGCAAAGATCCTATTAACTCCTGAGTGAATTTTTCCGAAAACTCTCGGCCAAAATCTTTCTGTTCCTGAATTATCACCTTGAAAAAAGCCGAATTGCGCTCAAAGAAAGTCAGATATATCCGAAGAATGCTCTCTATTATTTCAAGCACATCCTCCTGCCCGCTCAGACTCATTTTGGCCAAATCTACGAACTCTGTCATAGCATCGTCCTTGAGGGCCGTGAACAAGCCTTCTTTTGTGCTGAAGTACCGATAAACCGTGCCCTTGGCTATTCCAGCCCTGTCGGCTATGCTATCGATCGTCGATAAATGAAAACCCTTCTCGGAAAACTCTGCCAACGCCGCCGTAAGAATCCGATCCCGAGCGTCTTTCTGTTTCTTTCTCTTGTGAGGCTCCTGTTGCGTCGGACGTCTCAAACTCTGAAACAACAGATCTTCCAGTATTTCCTTCCGCTGAATGCCATGGCTTTCAGCGGTCTCAAGCACACAACGGTAGAACTCCCTGATCAACGCGTCAGAGTAGATCGGAGATCCTGAGAGGACCCCTAAAACCTTTTCGACAAAAACCAGAGTTGTCTCAGCTCTCAAATTGTCATCCATATCCGGGCGGCCCAGTTCAGCAGATAGTATCGTCACAAGCTGCGGAACCGCAAATGTGTCTTTGTGCGCCTTTGTTCTGGCAATGACCAGACTGATTTGATCTTCCACCGTATTGTACATACCATCCTCAAAATAATTTTAATGACCCGAACCATAACAGTCTTTTTTGATTTATTGACTGACTGGTTAGTGCGATTAGGTTTTAAACGTACTTAGTCGGTTTTGTCAAGTCTCTTGTGTTAAAAGCTCGTTTTCAGCCGCTCAAACCATCACTTTTTGCAAATTGGTAACATTGCTTTGTAGATATTGACAAAAATGTAGCTTTTTAGACTTGGGATTTGTCGTGCCAAGGCTCATCGAGACGTTTTGTTAGACAATTTTTGGGTAAGTTGAACTGTTGGCACCATAATTGCTTCTAAAATTTACAACCTTCTAGGCTAGTTTGCCACTCAGTATACATACTCTACGAAAAAGACCTTGGCCCCCACCTATATCCAAGGTCTTTTATTTTTTTGGTTGGCATCAGAGAATTTTAAGCTTTTCCAGGAATTCGAAAATTGACTTTGCTGTCTGGTGGGGCTGCTCCATAGGAACGAAATGCCCGGTCCCTTCCATTCGTTTCAGTTCTACCGTGGGACACTCTTTTTTGAACTTGATTGCGCATTTGCTGAGGAAGACGTCTGATGAGGATCCGTATATTATCAGCGCCGGTATTTTTAGTTGAGCCGGAATTTTCCAGACACCTGCAGGACAGGTTGAAAAGCATCGAGACTCCCACGCCGGTTGACATCTCAATTTGATGAATCCGGATTCAATCTCCTCAAAACCATAATCCAGGTAACCTTTCAGGAAACCTTCGGTCCACCTATTAAAGGGGGCTCGTTGGGAATAAGCCTCCAGAATTTTGGACCTATCCGGCCATACTGGTTTGCGTCTGGCGGCTCCGGAAACTATTGGGAACATCTTCGTGAGACCTAGTCGCTGGCTCAAAAACAGGACCAGATTGAGTGATTGCGTCATTATGGTTGGATCAATCAGAACAAGAGCCCTGACCAGCTGGGGTTTTCTTGCAGCGAGCATCATACTTGAGACAGCGCCCAGGGAGTGACCGATGGAAATTACCGGAGCATTCAATCTGTTGAAGAAAAATCCGAGATCATCAGCAAACGTGTTCCAGCTTCTCAGCCTTTTAGGATCGGCTGGAGCGGAGGTCCTTCCGTGCCCCCGATGGTCCATTCCCAAAACGCCAAGCCTGGAAGCCAGTATTTGTGCAAGGGGATCATAAACCCCTGCGCAGAAACCTGTTGCATGGGCTATGTGGGTCAGAGGACCATCTCCACCCCAATCAAGGTACGAAAAAGTTCCGTCCGGGGCTTCGAAGAATCTCTGAACAGGCATTGCGTGACCCAATTTCAATGTGAGGAGAGAATGACTACAAAGGCTGAAAACAAAAGTGGCAAGAGATACCAGGTAGAATCTCTTGCCACTGCCAAAGATCGACTAAATTGTTCTGGATCTTACCAGCGTGATCTTCCGCCTCCACCACCGCCATCTCTTCTCTGACCGCCACCACCACCACCGCCACCTCGGGTGTTGGTCTTAGGACGGGCTTCGTTGACTTTGAGGCTTCTACCGTTAAAATCCTTGGAATCCAGCTCTTCAATTGCTTTTAGGCCTTCTTCACGATTGGACATCTCGATGAAACCGAAACCTCTGGATCGTCCGGTAAACTGATCAGATATAATCTTTGCAGAATCAACTGCTCCGTAAGTTTGGAAAAGACCCCTGAGTTCGTCCTCTGTTGCGCCAAAAGAAAGGTTTCCTACATAAATGTTAATGCTCATAATTTAACTCCTCTGAAAGTAGCGCCGTAAAATAGCTTCTGGCGCGGTGATATGTTACGAACAAGGGCTTTTAGTGAACGGGGACAAACAAGAAGTGAACCTTGGTGTGTCAATCCGCGGCACGGGCTCCTATGTCCTAGGATCTTAATCGTTGTGACGCCCGAGCCCTAACGAGAGGTCTACTGAGGTAACACGAGTTAAGCTTGAAATAAGTTTATTTGTTCAGGGCCTCTTTGTCAATCAATGTTTATGGGTTAGAGCCTTCGCTGTTGCCATTAAATCTCAAGGGGTCTACAATTAA
>CAYNZA010000005.1:0-2187 GCA_964401595.1 uncultured Desulfomonile sp. | reverse complement strand
AAAAAGGAGCCCAAAATGCCAGAAGCCACTTTCCAGGAATCGGGAGAGTTCTTGTATGAAAACCTCCGTCTCAGAACATTGCCGGTGGCGGTAAAATTTGTGAGGGACGGTTCTTTTCCGGAAAAAACGGTCCGCCCCAAAGAGCGCCTGAACAAGAAAATTACCATTTGCATGGGCGTTACCATGGCCAGGAGTTACGGGTGGACCGTGGGGCTTGCGAAGGAGGACATTACTTGCGTTCCCGCCATGATTTCTTTTGGGTTTACTGGCTCACAAAATCAGGTGGAGACAGTGGCGAAACTTTTTACCGAGGTGACTTTCTCCAAAGATCGTGAAACTGGAGCTAAAGAAACATCATCAATGAGTTTCATTCCATCCGGAGAGATTCAGGCCGTTCTAATGGGCCCACTGACCAAATCGGACTTCGAGCCCGATGTCGTGGCCATTTACGCCAACCCCGCCCAGGCGATGCGGATGGTTCAGGCCTGGACTTACATTACCGGCGAGAGAGTCACGGGCAATTTCGGAGGTAAAATTGAATGCACGGAATACCTCACTGCTCCTATGAAATCAGGGAAACCCAGGATCGCCATTCCCGGCAGCGGTGACAGAATTTTCTCAATGACTCAGGATGATGAAATGGTGTTTTCCATGCCGGCATCTGCCGTCCAACACGTTTGCGGGGGGCTTAAACTTGCTGGCAAGAAAATTGGGGCAAAGTATCCGATTACCTTCTACCAGAACATGCAGCCAGAATTTCCGCCTTATTACAAAACATTGGCAAAAGAGCTTAAAATAGACTGAATTGTTCTAACAGATTGACCCCTTAGCCTTGTGGCAAAAGGATGTGACCTCGACTAGTTCAAAGAATTGATGCGCATCAGTCAACGCTTGCAACCTAACTCCAGCTTGACAGTTGGACCGAATGTTTGGAGGCTGAAAAATGAGCGCAGTAACGCACTATTTTGGGGTCAATTTTCTAAAGGGCCTGGCGGCGATACCACGACTTCGCTGCCTGAGGTTAGCCATTGCCGGCATTCATTTCAAAGTTGACGCAATAAGCCTTGTTCACGACCACATCTGGGATAATACCTCACTGGTTCTCCATCGGGCTTTGAGGCGTTATCTCAGGGATGGCGATTTTGTTCTTGATCTTGGCACAGGACATATCGGACTTCTGGCCATTTACTGTTCCAAAATCAGGCAGGTCAAGGTTCTTGCAATAGATGTCAACCCCGAATTCGTCGAAAACGCCAGGATAGTTGCGGCCGCGAGTCAGGCCCAGGAAATTGAATTCAGACAAAGCGACTGGTTTTCCAATGTAGAGGGTCATTATGACATGATATTCGGGAATGTGCCCTATATTCCGACCCAGATCGGCAAAACACAGATTTACTCCCACGATCATCCCGAAATCTGGGATGGAGGGGTTGACGGACTGAACGCGGCACGAACCGTGCTAAAAGAGGCCCCTGAATACCTGAATGACCACGGACTATTGTTGCTGGGTCTGGACACTGGGTTCGTGTCGGACCTCTCCATGACACAAATTATAGAAACCTCACGGGATCTTGAGCTACAGGGAATCATCAGGTCATGGATTTCCAGCAGCGAAGTTTTTGTGATCAAGCTTAAACATCACGCTCACTGAGGACAGTATTTCAAAAATCTCATGCCATTTTTAGAAGTCTCAGAGCGTTGTTTCGAAAAACATTTGCCCGGTCGGGTTCCAAAAAACCGGCTTCACGCAAAAGCGAATCTATCAGGGATGTTTCTTCCCGATGGGTAAACCACGGCCAATCCGTACCGAAAAGAATATTTGATGAACCGTGTATTTTGAGCAATTCCACAAATTGCGCCCTTTTCAGAGTGTGGGCGGCGTTGGATGTGTCGAGATAAAAGTTGGACGCCGGTTCAAGATATTTTTTCATATCATCGAAGTCGGCCATGAGGCCTCCCATGTGGGCCCCGACAAAATTTATTCCAGGGAATTTCGGATAAATTCTGGACAGCCTATCCGGTGTAGTGAGGTGATCCGGGTTAGCGCCAAATCCGGAATCAGCTTTGCAGAAAGTGTCAAAAACGACTATTGGAGACATATTCCTTCTGTCTCCCGCACTTTCAAGGGTCTTCAACATTTTTGACACATCATCGGATCTCAAATCGAACCTCTGTGAGAAGCTGGAA
>CAYNZA010000004.1:0-61883 GCA_964401595.1 uncultured Desulfomonile sp. | reverse complement strand
CCGTCCTGCAGTCGAACTGGGTTTACAAGAACATAGTAAAGCTGAATTACCGCCCTGTGAGTCCTTCAGTCATAATAAACGCCGTGGATTCAGACATCTTTCACGATCATGGGCGTGTAAAATTCAGCAAAAAGCGAAAAATAAGGCTCATATCTTCCAGTTGGTCGAACAATCCAAGGAAGGGTGGGCCGGTATATAAGTGGATTGAAGACAACCTTGACTGGAGCCGTTTTGAATACACTTTTGTGGGAAACGCGTCCGAGGAATTCAGCCGGATTCGTCGGGTGGAGCCGGTCCCGTCGGAAGATCTTGCAGATTTACTCAGGCAGCACGACATATACATCACGGCCAGCCAGAACGATCCCTGTTCAAACGCCGTGATTGAGGCATTGTCATGCGGGCTTCCGACGCTATTCCTCAACGACGGAGGTCACCCTGAACTGGTAGGGGCCAGCGGGTTGCCTTTCAGTTCTAATGAGGAAATACTTCCTCAACTGGACAGGCTTGTTGAGAATTATGAAATGTTCCAGAATCTAATAGTTGTTTCGAAGCTTTCGGATGTGGCCGCAAAATACTTGAGCATAGCACGGGATATCGCAAAATGAAGAAGCATTTGGGTCTGTTTTTTACCAAAGGCGTATCGCTTGCGACATGGGCTCAAGTCGGTAACCTGACACGGGAACTGGCGATCTACAAACGGCTGCTCAAACATGGATATCAAGTTAGTTTCGTTACTTACGGCGACAAGTCTGACCTGGAATATTCCGATAGCCTTGGTGGTATAAAGGTAGTCTGCAATGAAACCGGACTGAGCCCCGAACAGTATGAGGATGAACTTGCCGACATTCACGAGCAAAAATTTAGAGAATTCTCCGTAATAAAGACCAACCAGATGTTCGGAGCGGATATTGCCCTGAGGGTGGCCCAAAAATTTTCCAAACCTTTCATAGCCCGTTGTGGATACCTGTGGTCGGTCAATTCAGCAAAAGAGAATGGAGCAGAATCTGAAAAAGCCAGGGAGGCGGACAGGGTGGAGAGATTGGCTTTTTCAGCGGCAGACAAAATATCACTTACTACCGAGGCAATGAAAAAGGATGTTTTGAGGCGACTGCCGGAGTGTGAAAGCAAGATCAGAATCATACCCAATTATGTGGACACGGAAACATTCAGACCTTCATCAGAATGTGACAGGATCCACAATCAGATCATTTTTATAGGGAGAATAGCCCCGGAGAAGAATCTGGCTTCGTTGTTCAAGGCCATAAGATCGCTGGACGCAAGACTCGTTCTCATTGGAGACGGACCCCAGAGAAAAGAACTCGAAACAGACTTCCCTGATCTTCAGCACAAGGTCACCTGGCTCGGGAATCTGCCCAACCGGGAATTACCTCTCCACATAAATCGTTCATCGATATTTGTCCTACCGTCATTGTACGAAGGCCATCCCAAGGCCCTCATTGAAGCCATGGCATGCGCTGTTCCGGTAATAGGTTGCGATTCTCCGGGCGTGAGGGAAATAGTCAAGGATCTTCAAACGGGTATATTATGCTCTTCGGATTCTGATAGTATCCGGCAGTCCATTAACCGGTTGCTGGATGACGCAGGTCTGGCCTCCGCCCTCGGAGCAGCGGCGCGTCGGTTCATTTGTGACAGCTTTTCGCTGGACAAGATTGAAAAACTGGAATTACAGGTTCTTTCTGAAGCCGGTCTGTAATGAATTCCGGGAGGAATGTTTAGATCCTTATGAGTCCAACCTCAATCACGGTAATCATGTCGGTACACAATGGCAGGCGTTTTTTGCCGGCAGCGCTGAACAGTATTCTCCAACAGACATTTAGTGATTTTGAATTCATAATAATTAATGACGGTTCCACCGAGCCGGTTGACGACCTTATCGAAGGGATCTTTGATCCCAGAATAATTTATATCAAACAGAGGAACATGGGGCTTACGAGGTCACTTAACCGGGCAATCGACATGTCTCACGGGGATTACGTCGCCCGGATGGATTCGGATGACGTAAGTGACATAACACGTCTTGAAAAACAGGTACGGCAGGTTGAAATCAACCCCAGGCTGGACATGGTGGGGACTTTTTTCGACATAATTGACAAAAATGATAACCTGATTCGCTCGAAGACACTCCTGACAGATCCGCTTTATCGTTTGTGGAGGCTTCAGTTCCATAACAACTATGCTCACGGCTCGATGATGATGAAAAAATCTTCGGTCCAAATGATCGGGAAATACAATGTGGCTCTAAAATATGCTCAGGACTACGACCTTTGGAGACGTCTGTCAAAAAAAGACAATACCATGATCATCCCCGAGGCTTTGTACAGGTACCGCATGGTAGAAGACAGCGCTCAGGCCTCGGTCAGGAATTACGACGATCAGCTCGGTGCAGCCGTAACGATCAGCAACAACAGCCTGCGGACCTCTGTGGCGACTCTGACGGATGAAGAATTGATTCACGTTAGGTCTGTTTACTGGAATTTCCAGTTGCCGACAGTGTCTGACGCTGGACTTTCAATAATCCCTGGACTGTTCGAAGGTTTTTGCACTAGATATGATTTGAACTTCGACGAACGTGAAGCGCTCTGGAAAGTAGTCGATGATGATTTGGCAAGACGACGGGATTGCGAATCCTACGTCAACGATTAAATGATCCGGCGGGGAGGAAAACATGAAAATCAGAATTTTTTCGGACTATATATGACCGTTTTGCTACATCGGCATGGGTATTGTCGAAAAGTTGAAAACGGAGTTTGATCTTGAGGAAGAATGGGTTGCTTACGAATTACACAAGGATACACCTGCTGAGGGGGTAGAGATTGTCGAAAAATTCCCTGATCTGAATCTGGAGAAGTTGCGCGCAGGACTGAACTCAAAGGGTGAACAATATGGCGTCAGTTTCGGGAAATTCAGCAGAATTTCGAATTCATCCATGGCGCTACAGATAGGGGAATTGGCCAAGGAGAAGGGATGTTACGGGCAGTTCCATGAGAAGATATTCGAAGCCTATTTTCGCGATGCGTTGGACATTGGCGACCTGGATGTCGTGCTCGATGTCGCCACCAGGAGTGGAATAGAGAGGGACGTGACACTGGAGGCGCTGAATTCCGGAAGATTCCTCGACAGACTTGAACAGGCGCGCTCTGAGGCTTCAGAACTGGGGATTACTGCAGCCCCGACATTCATTGTTGACGGCAAAACCAAAATGGTGGGCGCTCTACCTTACGTTCGATTCGTGAAAGCTCTAACCAGAAATTAATTTTACTGAATGAACAAATATGTTGAATTGCCTGAAGTTAGTTACTAGTATTAGTCGGTTTTATTGATTCGGTGCGGATTGTGGTCTATTTTTTCCGAAATATGGAAAAAATGGTCAAAGTTGGAACAATAAACAGGCGAGATCGTCATATCGCTAGATGATTCAATTCTGGCTCGTCAGTTTTCAGGAGGTCCTAGATGTCTAGTCCAAGCTTGGTGAACAGGCTAGGCTCATGGTTCAAGAGAGTCGATTCAAGGGCGGAAGGCTCTGAAGTCTCTCAACTAAAGAAAAAGGTTCAGGAACTTGAGAGGGAACTTGATCAGGTCAAGAAAAGAAGTTCCAACGGTTCGTCCCCTGACAATGTTGTCCGGGTGGACTCCTGCAAAGTTGAGGAATCCGACCTGAACGAATTGAGAGACGAAATAGAGCTGCTCAGAAATGAAATGCAGGAAAACATAGCTGCAATTCATCGCCTGGAGATTCTGACCCTATCGACCAGAATCGATCTGCTGAACGAATTCGGAAAGGCTTTGCCACCGACTTTTGCACGCAGGACACGGACATCTTCCAAACCCAAAGGATATAGTTTTGGAATTATCACAAACGGTCAACGTCCCGCCAAACTCTTCAAACTGATTGACTCCATCAGATTTCAGCGAATAGTTCCGGATCGTTTTGAAATCCTCATCGCCGGTGTGGTTGACGTGCTGAAAAATCAGGAGGGAGTGAGCCTGTTTCCGATGGAGGAGGCGGCTGCACAAGGGCGGCTTGGCGCGATGAGAAACGTTTTGGCCACCAATTCGCGGTTCAACAAGTTTGTCAGCCTTGACGACGATTTTCTGCTTCACCCTAACTGGTCTCTGGCTGTAGACCAGGTCAAGGATGACTTTGACCTCGCCACTGGCATCATAGTGAATCCCGACCTTTCGCGTTACTGTGATTGGGTCAACATCATAGAAAATTACACGTTCCTGAGAACTTACGACGAAACATTTGACAAATGTCAATATGTTACGGGTGGATACGGAATTTATAAGGACTTTGTTTTCGAGGAACACCTCTGGAATGACAGTCTGGGGTTTTATCAGGGAGAGGATGTTTCCTTTTCGAGGAAACTTTTTGATTCTGGATTTCAGTTGAAGTTCATCCCTAAAGCGATAGTGATGCACGATGATGAGCGTTATCGTCAGAAAGGCTACGGCGTAGTGAGGCTGAAATCGGCACGCAGCGCTATTGGAGACCCGAATCTGGCCCTGAAAATGGAAAAACTCTGTCCAAGGACGCTGTCATAACTTGGCAGCATTTCATAAAAAAGGCCCGGATAGAAGATTGATTCATCCGGGCCTTTTTGTTTTCAGTGTTCTTAATAATCTTTTGGGAAGCTGATTAAATAACACCCATGCCTTTAAGCACCGATAGCATGATGGCGGCAGCCATTACTGATCCGACCTGCCCACCGGTGTTTGCGCCCATAGCATGCATTAGCAGGAAGTTGCGTTTGTCATATCTGGCTCCCTGTGTCTGAACAACCCTTGCCGCCATGGGATATGCGGATATTCCGGCTGCCCCGATCAGCGGGTTCATCTTGCCGCCGGTCAGGACATACATGAGTTTGCCGAGTAGCACACCGCCGACCGTGTCAAGCGAAATGGCGAGGAAGCCCAGTCCAAAAATCATCAAGGTCTCCGACTTGAGAAAAGCATGCCCTTCCATGGTCCCACCAATCGCCAGGCCAAGAAACAAGGTCACCATGTTGGCTATTTCGTTTTCAGAAGACTTTGTGAGTCTTTCAACCACTCCGCTCTCTTTCATGAAATTTCCCAGCATGATCATTCCCATGAGAGGAAGGCCCTTTGGAGCTATGAGACCCGTCACAAATGTAACCACGATTGGGAAAAGGAGCTTGGTGTTCTTCGAGACTGAAGTCTTGGAGATAGGCATGCGAACAGTTCGTTCCTTCTCCGTGGTCAAAAATTTCATTATTGGAGGCTGAATTATAGGAACCAGAGCCATGTAGGAATAAGCTGCGACCGATATGGGGGCCAGCAGATGGGGGGCATACTGTGATGTGACGTAAATGGCCGTTGGGCCGTCACATGCGCCGATAACTCCTACACATACGGCTTCCAGTTGAGTGAAGCCCAAAGCCAGCGCCAGGATCAGCGTCAGGAATATCCCAAACTGGCCCGCTGCTCCAAACAACAATATTTTTGGATTCTCCAGAAGCGGCCCGAAATCGGTCATAGCCCCGATTCCTATGAAAATGAGCAGCGGAAATAATTCCGTAGCTATGCCAATGTCGTAGAAGTATCGAATTACCCCTCCGGTTTCCATCAACTCACTTAGAGGCAAGTTGACCAACAGGCATCCAAAACCGATAGGCAACAACAGGAGAGGCTCAACTCCCTTTTTAATCGCAAGATAAATAAGAACCGCAGCGACTACCAGCATGATGATGTTTGGCAGTCCCTGGGTCGTTAGATACTGAACTCCAAGAGTTAAGCCGCTGAGACCGTCCACTATGCTCTTAAACATCTGACCACCCTCTAAAATAATGAGATTATTAACTGTCCTTCTCCGGATTAAACGGGAGCGCCTTTTTCAGACCCTCGATAAAAAGTATCAAGATGCCCAAAGTCGCGAAGGTTCCTCCCAACCCTACGGTGGTCATCGTTAAACCAAATGACCAATTGTCCATATCCACCTCCTGAATTCGACCAAGTTTCTGAGTGCTGAAAAACTGTCAATCGACTGATGGTAGTCTAATATCCGATTAATCTTTGATTCTAAAGATATTATAATAACACTGAGAGTATTTAAAGTCTTTTTATTTTTCATCCTGTTGAAGTTTCTCACGAGATGATGTGTGAACCACTGAGAACATCCAGAGAGACAAATTCTTCGCTTCAGGTAAAAAAGTGGTGTCCAATGCTTCTAATCGGATGATAAGCAGATGAATTATCAATGTAAATGAGGAAAATATCCGGAGCGCCATGGCCCTGCTGTCGGAAAATAAATCCACCACCACATATAATAATAAATCCACACCCTGTTTAGATAAAGTAAGCGTTGTCGTTGTCAGATAGTGTGTGAAGCCGAGAAATAAGCCTTATACGTTTCAGGTCATGAACGCGCTAAGTCACAAATATCTATGTGAACTTAAATGGCGCACCCGAGAAATAAGAGCCGGAGGATAGAGCGAAAATTTATCGACCGGTGCGCCGACAGGAGGGTAGGTTACGGGATTAACTCATTAATCCAGTCAATCCCGCAAAAAATCATGAAACAGGTTTTAGTCCCACGGAAGTCTGGTTTTAGATGGCTTCTCAAGGTCTTCCCAAACTATTCCGAACTTTTGCTTGAATAATGGTCCAAGTCTTTCAAAAAGTTTGCGCCAATGGCTCTTGCCCTCCTGAAGACCCTGAAGAATTTCGGCGGTCAATTCGGCCAAAGAGCCCATTTCCTCCTTTGGCAGAAACGATACGGCGCCGAGGCTCATGGCCCTGTTCATGCTTCGAATGTCTGTGGCCTTGGCTGTCAGCATGGCAGCCGGAAGACCCTTGACGCTACAGAGTTCAAGAAGCTGAAAACCCTTTACTCCCATGATATCAAGTATAACCAGATCATATTTTTCTTTTTCGAGAAGTTTCCTGGCGCTCTCAAAATTGTTCGCCGTAACCAGTTTACAGTCCGAAAGCTCTTCGCCTATGACTTCGAGAACATCGGGTTCGTCATCAACCGCAAGGATTCTTTTGTCTTTCAGAATCGTGACGTCTTCCATGTGCCGTCTCCTAAAAATAATCAGCTGCCGCAACAAAATGCGCCGGAATTTTTCAGACCGAATTCAATTTAAACAAGACTACATGTTAACATTGAATCAAGCTGTCTTGAGTTTTTTTATGGATAACCACTGGACTCCGGCTATCACAATAAAAATTCCGAGTCCGATGAGGTCGGTGATCCAACCCGGTTTGATTAGCGCCAAGGCTCCTATAAGCATGAGAACTCTGTAAGAGGCGTTCATTCGGGTAAGCAACCACCCCTGGACCGCCGAAGCCAAACATAGTGTCCCCAGTAATCCAGTCACCACAGTCATGAATATATCAAACCCTGTGGCAGGGGGAGCCAGAACCATGGCCGGACCATATATGAACATGAAGGGGATGATGAAACCGGCGATGGCAAAGCGCATGGATTCCCAACCAACATCCCAGGGCTTTGCGTTTGCAATAGCGGCTGCCGCAAATGAGGCCAGAGCCACGGGAGGTGTGAGTGCTGAAAGACACGCAAAGTAGAATATAAACAGGTGCGCAGCAATTGGAGCTACCTGAAAATCTTTTACGAGGGCGGGCGCCAGAACAGAGGCGCCAATAGCGTACGCCGCTGTTGTTGGCATTCCCATACCGAGCACCACGGCAACCACTGCCGTAAATATTAGAGCGACGAGAAGGTTGCCCTGAGAGTAGCTGAAGATAATCATGGCAAACTTTTGGCCGAGACCGGTTTGAGTGAGCACTCCAACAATAATCCCGGCCGCAGCGCATGTAGCGATAATCTCCATTGCTCCACGAGCGCCATTGGACATTGTTTTCAGAATTTCGGCCAGTCCCATCCGAGTGTCTTTTCTAACCCAGCTAGCTATTATGAGTGTGATTATCCCGATCAACGCAGCTCTCGATGGCGACCACATCAGAACCATCAGGCAGACAAGCAGAGTGATCAGAGGAACAAGCAAGTATCCCTTTTCAAGCATTATCTGTTTGAAAACGGGCATATCCTCCTTGGGAATACCCTTTAAGCCGGCGCTTCCAGCATAAAAATCAATCATCCAGTAGGATGCGTTAAAATATAAAATAGCGGGTATAAGCGCAGAAAGGCAGATGTCGGCATAGGGCACGCTCAGAATTTCGGCCATGAGGAAAGCCCCGGCGCCCATAACCGGAGGCACAATCTGACCTCCACTGGAATTCATGGCCTCGATAGCCCCGGCTACCTTGGATTTGAATCCCGAGGCCTTCATCAGCGGTATGTTGAAAACACCATCGACCACAACGTTTGCCACGGATGATCCGGATGCCGTCCCTATAAGAGCGCTTGAGACTATGGAGACCTTGGCTGGTCCTCCTCTGGCCCGACCTGCGATACATCTGGCAAAATCAACAAAGAACTTTCCCGCTCCTGATGCATCCACGAAAGCTCCAAACAGCACAAACAGGAATATATAATGAGCGGACGCCTGGACAGGCAGACCAAGTATGCCGTCAAGACTGAACAAAAAAGTTATTTCACGCTCCCATGAATAACCTCTATGCTGGAACAACCCTGGCAGGTAGTTGCCAAAATGGCCATAAAGTATGAACAATATCGTGAGGATGGCTAGTGGTAGGCCTGCCGTCCTTCGAGCCATTTCCCATACGCCTATGACAAAGAGCAGTGAAAAGAAGAAGTCCCACGCGTTTGGGACAACCCCCACTCTATAAATCCATTCATCGAAGACGATAAAGATGTAAATTGTCGGAGCAATCAGCGTCAGCATGAAAATGTAGTCGATGAGATGTGGTTGGTCTTTACCAAGCCCCTTGGCGGCGGGAACAATGGCAAAAAGCAACAGCCCTCCGAGCACCACATGCAAGGTTCGAAAATACCATGGATCGATTGGATGTATGGTGAGGACCCAGATGTGAAACAGACTTGTTATCAAACCTATTGCGGCAACAATAATTGAAAAAGGCTGTTTTAAAGGACGCCCTCCTGAAACCTCGATGTCTTTGATGTTCATTTCCTCGAGTTTTTTCTCGACATCCTTTATGTCAACAGGAGCAAAGTCATTAGCCATAGGCGTCTACCTCATGAAATTATAGAAAATGTGGAAATTATCTGCCGGTCAGTCTATCTGGCGGGCTTTTTAAATCATAAATGCCCGGAAATACCCGCCAGACTCTTGAGCTAAATCCCGACAAGCCGCTTTTTCAGACAACGCAAGGTCATCTGACATACCGGCCGAATCCGGTGTCTCACTTCGGCGGGAGAAGTCTTTCGGGAATCTTGATTCCTTTTTCCTGATAAAACTTTACAGCCCCCGGATGAAGCGGGACCGGACTGTAAATTACATTTTCCGGTTTTACTTCAGTGGCCGAACTGTGGGCTGCAATCAATATGTCTATGTTGGCAAAAGTATTCTTGATGACTTCGTAAACAAATTCATCAGACATGTTTTTGGGAACAACCATGAAGTTCCATAGCGTCAGGGTTTCAATGTCGTGTTCTTTGTTGCTCTTGTAGGTTCCTTTTGGAACTGACCCTTTGGCAAAATATGGAAATTTTTCAATGAACTTGTCGGCCACGTCGTTGGGAACCCCGTATACCGACGCGTCGTGCGTAGTCTCCACTTCAGTAATGGTGACCCAGGGAAGTCCGACAGAATTCCCATTGGCGTCCAGCATGCCGTCCTTGAGCTGGGAGTTCAGGTCGGACGAACTGGCGTTAACTATTCTCTTGGGCTTTACTCCGGCAGTTTCGATGATCTTTGGCCAGTAGGTGGCTGGTGTGCCGCCAATCGGACCGACACCAACACTCTTGCCCCCGAAGTCTTTGATGCTTTTTATTCCGGTGTTGGCCAATGAATACATCTGGAAATAAGTCGTGTAGAGGGGCAGGATGGCTCTCTGGTTCTGGAATTTCTTGCCTTTGGCCCATCCTTCACCTGCCCATCCTTCGGCCGCCGGGGCGTTTGTGACCATACCAAAATCCAGGCTGTTGCTTTCGATTAGCTGCACATTATGCACTGGACCACCCGTTGACTCAACGTTGCCCGGTATGCCCATCTTATCATTGAGCAGCTTGGCAAAGCCTCCGGCCCACACAAAATATGTGCCACCAATGGGCGCGGCGCCAATTGTGACCGACTTTGGCCAGCCCTCTTTCGATTGGGCCCATCCAGTCGAGCAGAACAATGCAACCACCGCAGCAGCGAGAAAAAATGCGTAAGTTCTTTTCACCATGAAAACCCCCTTGCGTCTATTTTAAGTGTTCCGGCAAGAATTCCGGCAAAATACTCTGTGGGACCAAAAACAAAAAAAGTAACCCGACTCATCACGGCCAAGAGTCTGCCGCCAAGACCCCACTTGACCATGAGAAGCGACAACCGGGCAAAATACATGTCATTCCTTTTTGTCTGATACAGGAAATGTTTCTTGCATTCGGGGAGACCGACTATATAAATCGTTAACTATTTGGCACTGTATTGGGTGGCTAGGAACAATTTAACCAAGTTCAGCATTCCTGTCAAACAGTTGTTTGGCGGTAATACGGCAATGCCCGTGCCTGGGCGTCCCAAGGGAAAGGCGGGTCGTTGGTTCAATTTTCTTGCCAAACGGGCGAAACGGCATCAATAAAGTTTTGACAGCTTCTTAAATTTTTGCGAGCCTTCAAAGCAGGAACCTGAGGAATAGAAGATCCCCTCTCTCTGCAAGAGTTTCGGAATTAATTTATGGTGAGCGCCCTGTCGCAGGATTTTCGCATCTTCCAACGGCAATCAGAAAGGAGTGAACCCGATGATTCCAAAAAGAATACTGGTCTGTACTGATTTTTCCGAGAATTCCATCCCAGCGCGTGAATACGCGGTAGATTACGCCAGGGCTTTCAATGCGAGCCTGTTGGTGTTGCATATCGTAAATTCTTCCAGACTTGGCTATCCCGCCTTTGAGGCCGGTGTGCCCTTCGATCTTCAGGGTGTCTTGCTGAACATCCAGGAGGAAGTGAGAAAAGCCTTTGAGGAAGTCAAACAGGATCTTAGCGCTCAGCTAGAGAGCGTTTCCACACACTCCCGGGTAGGTGTTCCCGCCTCGGAAATCACTAAATTTGCGGAGGAGAACGCCATCGATTTAATAGTGATGGGCACTCACGGCTGGACCGGTTTCAGACACCTGATTCTCGGATCCACTGCAGCAAATGTTGTCAGGACGGCAAAATGTCCGGTGCTGACTGTCAAGGCCCCATCAGGGGCAGATGAGATCTAGAAAATTTGCTGGAGCCCGCGGGATTGACTAAACTATTTACATCACTATAATGGGAAAGTTTGAGTTCCGCTTGGAGTTGAGAAATCATGAAATTCTGGCGACTGCCGTTGGACGCTGAAGCGCATTCCATTCCTCAAGGCACGGTCAATATCATTGAAAGCCGATGCAAAGGCTGTGGTTTCTGCATTGAGTTCTGTCCGAACGGGTGCATGAAGCAGAGCAAAAGGTTTAATGAGAAGGGCTACCACCCTCCAGAGTTGATTTTCCACGCCGAAGATTGTGTCGAATGCGGTCTGTGCAGTCTGATCTGTCCTGAATTCGCCATCTTTACGGAACTCAAAGAGGCCAAGAAAATTACTGAAGACGATATACAAAAGGTGACGACGCGCTATTCGCGCAGGGACAGACGTTCCATAAAACGCTAGGCTTACGCTCTCAAGCGGTTATCCCTGCAAATCAACCGTGGGGACAATTCAGACCGGGGTCACTCTGAATGGTAGTGACCCCGGCCCATTCAATACAAATTTGCTGGAAATCAAGTAATGGCAGATCGAGACGTATTAACAGGTGAGCACTTCATTCATGGTGACGCTGCGTGCGCTGAGGGGGCCCTTGCCGCCGGCTGTCTATTTTTCGCTGGATACCCGATTACACCGGCCACCGAAGTTGCGGAACGCATGGCCAGAAGGCTTCCTGAGGTTGGCGGTGTATACATTCAGATGGAGGATGAAATAGCCTCGATGGCAGCTATTCTCGGGGCATCCTGGGGTGGCGCCAAATCCATGACTGCCACATCTGGTCCCGGTTTCTCTCTTATGATGGAAAACATCGGCCTAGGTATGATGACCGAAACCCCATGCGTGGTTGTAAACATAATGCGCGGCGGGCCATCGACCGGATTGCCGACTCTTGTGGGACAGGCCGATGTCATGCAGGCTCGCTGGGGATCTCACGGAGATTACGGATGTATAGCGCTGGCCCCTTCCTCTCCTCAGGAATGCTTCGATTACACGATCAAGGCTTTCAACCTGTCTGAAAAATACAGGCAGCCGGTGTTTGTGCTCGGCGACGAGGTTGTCGGACACATGACCGAAAAAGTTATCATACCCAAAAAAGACCGGATAAAGGTGACCCACCGCCAGGCTCCCAAACAATCCAGGGAAAATTACCTGCCGTTTGATTCATCCGGACTTCTACCCCCGCCCATGTCAGTTGTCGGTCAGGGATACCACGCTCATGTGACCGGCCTGACCCATGATGAGCGGGGTTATCCAGTGATTACGGCTGAAGTTCAGGAACGGAACGTTCGTCACATAGTTGATAAGGTCAAGAAAAACGCGGACAAAATAATAGAGGTAGAATCACTGGGCCTTGAGGACGCAGATGTGGTTGTTGTCGCATATGGTTGCACTTCAAGAGTAGCGCGCCAGGCGGTCGAGAACATGCGTGCCCGTGGCCACAGGGTTGGTCTGGTCAAACTTGTCACTCTATGGCCATTCCCTTCAAAGCTGATTCGTAGTCTGGCCCCCAGGGTCAAGGGCTTTGTTGTGCCGGAAATCAATTACGGTCAGATGGCCTACGAAGTAGAAAGAACATCTCAGGGTAAAGCGGAAGTGCTTTTAATGGCCCTGATGGGTGGATCGATACACACTCCTGCGGAAATTGAAGAAGGAGTGGGGGAATTTTTGTAATCCGGGGCTGTGTGAGCGCCCAGAACTGTTCGCTGGCGCCAAAGTCCGGGCCATCATGAAAATGTTCAAGCGACCTACTTTAAACCATGACAAATATCCGGTTGGTCGCAGTTGGGAGCGTCAATGAAAGTACGTCTCAGAAAAATATCTCAGTTCGACAAGGAAGCAGCCGAAACGCTGATACAGAAAGATCATGGCCTCCACCCGGATGACAAGTATTTGAAACCGGGGAGGATTCCTCATATATGGTGCCCGGGATGCGGGTTGGGCGTCGTGTTGACGACCTTTATTGAGGCGGTCAGGCGTAACAGGATTCCAATCGATAAATGCGCTGTTGTTTCAGGTATTGGATGCACAGGCAGGGTAGCCGGATATCTCGACATGGACACCTACCACACCACGCATGGTAGAGCCATACCGTTTGCCACCGGTCTGGCGCTTGCCAATCCCGACATTTCAGTCACCGTGTTTTCGGGGGATGGCGATCTTTTCGCCATAGGCGGTAATCATCTTATCCACGCCGCAAGAAGAAATGTAAACCTCAAGGTTATTTGTGTGAACAACTTTAATTTTGGCATGACCGGAGGACAGGTCGCTCCCACAACTCCACTCGAGGCAAAAACTTCAACGACGCCCACTGGAAACGCCGAACCGGGATTCAACCTCCCGTATCTGGCCCATGCGGCCGGATCCGTTTATGTGGCCAGATGGACAACATTTCACCCCAGGCAGTTGGTTCACTCAATATCTACAGCCCTTAACAAAAAGGGATTCACATTCGTAGAGGCCATTGCTCCTTGCCCAACGGGATACGGCAGGCCCAACAAACTAGGATCCGGCCTTGAGGAAATGCGTTTCTACAGGGATATGGCGGAAGTCAGGAACGGAGCCGATCCCAAACTCGCTGAAATAAGGTTACGTGAAAAGTTTATCGTAGGCGCCTTTCACGACACTGATCGGCCTGATTTTCTGGAGAATTACAACAATAAGGTTGTGTCGAGGGTTAAGTCCAAACAGAAGTCTAAAGAGAAAGGCAAAGCGGCATGAAAGGCAAACAAGAAGTTCGCCTGGCCGGTTTTGGCGGTCAGGGAATCATACTGGCTGGTCATATCCTCGGCAAGGCCGCTTCCCTTTTTGACAAGAAGAACGCAGTGTTTACCCAGAGTTATGGGCCGGAAGCCCGAGGCGGGTCTTGCAGCGCCGACGTAGTGATCTCGGAAGTGACAATACACTACCCGAAAGTCATTGAGCCGGACGTGCTGGTCTTGATGAGCCAGGGAGCCCTGGGCACTTATGGCGGAAACATCAAGTCAGGCGGCATACTGATACTGGACAAGGACCTGGTCACACTGATGGAGGAACCTCCGGGTTTGACCGTTTACCGTGCCCCTGCCACGCGTATCGCGGAAGAAATGGGCAAGCGCATAGTAGCCAACATTGTCATGCTGGGGGCCGTTGCAGCCTTGGGCAACGTTGTCGGTTATGAATCCATGAAAAAAGCTGTGCTTGATTCAATACCTGCCGGAACGGAAGAATTCAACATCACTGCTTTTGACAAAGGCTACGAACATGGAAAAGGCTTACTTTCCTGAATGTTAGCCACAATTCGTGAAAAACCAGACTCGTGTGAGGAGTCATGAAAATTGAAAGATAAATCAGAGCTGGCAAGAAATATTTACCGGGATGGCGATTTACGAATCGGTGTTTATGTTTGCCACTGCGGCAAGAATATAGGCGGAGTTGTTCGATGTGAAGAAGTGGCCGAATTCGCCAGTGACCTTCCTAATGTGGTCGTCTCCAAGGACTCTCTTTACACTTGTTCTGAACCTGGCCAGGAGCAAATAAAATCCGACATCAAAGAGCACAAGCTTAACAGGGTTGTAGTTGCTTCCTGTACTCCCAGGTTGCATGAACCTACCTTCAGGGCGGCCTGTGAGTCAGCCGGACTTAATCCTTATCTACTTGAAATGGCCAATATTCGCGAGCACTGCTCCTGGGCGCATCTTCACGATAAGGATCAGGCTACCGAAAAGGCAAAAGACCTTGTCTCGATGGCGGTTCACAGGGCCGCTTTGCTGGCGCCTCAATTTGAGTTGACAGTTCCGGTCAAACGTTCAGCCATGGTTATAGGCGGTGGAGTGGCCGGTATTCAGGCTGCGCTAGACATGGCTGACGCTGGATACAAGGTTTATCTTGTTGAACGCAGCGGCAGCATCGGTGGCAGAATGGCCCAGATCGACAAGACATTCCCTACCATGGATTGTTCCATCTGCATTCTGGCCCCTAAAATGAGTGAAGTTGGACGGCATCCGAATATTGAATTGTTAACCCTCTCAGAGGTGAAAGAGGTCGAGGGCCATATTGGGAACTTCAAAGTGAAGGTCCTCAAGAAAGCCAGATATGTGACCAAAGACTGCACTGCCTGCGGTGATTGCATTTACGCCTGTCCTCAACTCGCTCCTGACGAGTTCAACGCCGGCCTGTCCATCAGGCGGGCTATCTATATGCCTTTCGCTCAGGCTGTTCCTTCGAGGTTCATGATCGATATGAACCAATGCCTCAACAATCAGGGCATTGTGGCATGTGACAGATGTTTCCAGGCATGCTCGCACAAGTGCATAAATTATGCGGACGTAGACCAGTTGCTGGAAGTTGAGGTCGGGACCATTGTGGTGGCCACGGGAGTGGATGTTTACGACCCCACCGCCCTGACCGAACTGGGTTATGGCCGTTTCCCAAATGTTATCACTACACTTGAGTTTGAAAGGCTGATAAACGCCGGTGGACCTTCCGGAGGCGAGCTGATCAGACCGTCCGACCGGAAACGTCCTCTAAAAGTGGCCTTCCTGCAATGTATCGGTTCCCGTAGCAAGCGAAGCAACCCTTATTGTAGTAACGTCTGCTGCATGAACACGGTCAAGGACGCCTTGCTTATCAAGGAGCATTGGCCCGAAACGGAGATATATGTCTTTTACATAGACATACGGGCTTTTGGAAAGGGCTTTGAGGACCTTTTCCAGAGGGCCAGGCGCGAGGGTGTGACCTTCGTTCGAGGCATACCCGGCGAGATCATAGAAGACATCAATACAGGGAATCTCAAGCTGCTCGGAGAGAACTCCCTACTTGGTAAACCATATCGTTATGATATGGACATGGTGATTCTCTCAGTTGGAATCAGGCCCAGATCGGACGCAGGCGCTCTTCAGAGGCTGTTAAACCTTTCTACGGACACGGATGGCTTTTACATGGAGGCTCATCCTAAACTCAGACCGGTTGACACAACCACTGGCGGGGTATTCCTGGCAGGCGCAGCGGAAGGTCCCAAAGACATTAAGGATTCTGTGACCCAGGCGTCGGCTGCGGCATCCCGGGCCAACATACTGATGAGTAAGGGTGAGGTGAAGGTTCCGGCCATCACAGCGCGTATCGATCCCAAGAAATGTGTGGCATGCGGGTTGTGTGCCAAAGTGTGTCCGTACCATGCGATTGAGGGTGGAAAAGAACTAGGTTATTACAGGGTTATCGAGGCGGCTTGTCAGGGGTGTGGAGCATGTGTTCCCGAATGTAAGTTCGAAGCGCTCGACCAGGCCCACTTCACTGAGGAGCAGATAGTCAGCCAGATTGATCAGGCTCTGGAGAAAGACCCTAACAGCAAGATAATATGTTTTGCATGTAACTGGTGTTCCTATGCAGGCGCAGATTTCGCTGGAGTCTCACGCATCCAGTATCCTGCGAATGTGAGAATAATACGCACGATGTGTTCGGCTCGGGTTTCTCCGGAATGGATAGAGCGAGCATTCATAAAGGGGGCCGGCGCTGTTCTGGTTTCAGGGTGTCACCCCTCTGACTGTCATTATAACAATGCTAATCAGAATACTCTCAGAAGAGTTGAGAAATATTGGCGGCGCATGGAGAAACTTGGAATCAACCGGGATCGTCTCAGGTTGGCCTGGATATCGGCAGCGGAAGGGGCTCAGTTTGCCAAGGTCGTCCAGGAGATGGAGGCCGGTATACGTAAACTGAAGCCTGAAGCGATAGAAGCGGCCGCAGAAGCTTTGGTGAAAAGAAAAACAAAAAAGGTCGAAAGCTCATGACAGCAATGAAAATATGGAATTTCTTTCCGAGAGAAGCGCTGTATGAATGTTATCAATGCGCCAGATGCACAGGTTCTTGTCCGGCGCTTGAGGTAGCGCCGGCCTATGGACCCCGGGAAACCATACTCAAGTGCCTGGACCTCGGGCATGAGGCTGTAGTCCAGGATGAGAAAATCTGGCTGTGCTGTACCTGCAACGTTTGCGAGGACCGCTGTCCACAGAAGATACCGATTTCGGACCTCCTGGTGGCCCTACGAAACTCTGCGGCCAGACGTGGAAACATTCCGGGGAAATTAAGCATCGCCATAGAATTGCTGGCTAAGACCGGAAGGTCGATGATTGTGCATCAGCTTGACGAAATGCGTGCTCATCATGGATTGAAACCGTTGCCGCCGGCTCCGATCGAGGAAATAAGACAAATTCTGGTGAAAACAAAACTCAATGAAGTCATAGACTTTTAAAAATTTCATAAAAGGTCAACATGAAATACGCTCTTTATTTGGGATGCGCCATCCCGATCAAATATCCCGGTTTTGAGGCCGCCACTCGCATGGTCTGCAAGCGGTTGGGAATAGATCTCATAGACCTTCCTTTTGGTTGCTGTCCGCCGCCCACAAGTATGAAACTGGTGCATTACGAATCCTGGCTGGCGCTGGCGGCAAGAAATATTTGCCTGGCTGAAGAGAACGGCGTGGATTTGATGACATTGTGTTCCGGTTGCGTAAACACTCTCAAAGAAGCCAACCAGGTACTGAAGAAGAGCGACTCGAAAAGACGCAGGGTTAATAAAATCCTGGAGGAGCACAACCACAGTTTCAAGGGGACTGTTCAGGTCACTCACATTCTGGATGTGCTGTATCAGGACGCTGTGGTAGAGAGACTACTACGTGAAAAGCTCATAGACCTTCCGATAAGGGTGGGATGTCACTACGGTTGCCACTATTTCAGGCCCCCACAGGTGATGTACCCTGAAGAGCTTTCACCCGCTGAATCTTATGTTCCTGTAAAAATGGACCACTTGCTGTCTCTGATCGGGATGGATCCGACCGAATATTCCAGGAAATTTTTGTGCTGTGGATCACCATTGGGCGCAAACATGGATTTAGACGCCGGCTATGCCATTACCCGCCAGAAAATAGGTCATTTTCATGAACGTAATATTCAGGCCATATCAGTGGTTTGCCCATCATGTTTCGAACAGTTCGACATGGGACAGATAGCGCTCTCTCGAAAGACAAAGGACTTGCCCAAGATTCCGACTTTTTACCTTACCCAGCTCATTGGACTTTCATTGGGCATGACTTCGAAAGAGGTTGGCCTGGATGTCCATCGGGTCAAGTCGAAAAAATTGCTGGAGTCGATAAATCTGGCTGTGTAGTCAGAATCGCTTACCTCATTTGCTGTAATGGACCTAACACGTTCTGGGCATTCAAAATATTGTGGGAATGTCCACGACACTTTTTCGGGGATTTAAGAAATGGAAGAAAAAAAGAAAAAACCTGCTTTGACCAAGGAAGAAATAGACGAGCTACGTGATGATTTAATGCTTGCGGACAGCCTTACAAGGATAGAGAACACCCTTATGGTTCTTTCCGGAAAAGGTGGGGTGGGCAAAAGCACCGTAGCTGTAAACATAGCCGCCGCTCTGGCTGCATCCGACAAAATGGTCGGATTGCTCGACATAGATATTCATGGTCCAAGTGTTCCAACCTTGCTAAGACTTGATGGTCGAAAAGCCACCGGCATGTCTGAACGCGGGCTTATGCCGGTAAATTTCAATGACAACCTCAAGGTCATGTCCATAGAATTTGTTATTCAGGACCAGGCCCAGGCTGATGACGCGGTCATATGGCGGGGACCGATGAAACACCGCATGATCAGTCAATTCATATCGGAAGTCAATTGGGGGGACCTTGATTTTCTGATAGTGGACGCGCCTCCCGGGACAGGGGATGAGCCTCTGTCTATTTGTCAGATGGCCCCTCCGAGATCCCAGGCCATAATTGTTACCACGCCCCAAATGGTGGCCATAAAGGATGTAAAAAAATCGATAAAATTCTGCAAAAGCCTCGGCATGCCGATTTTTGGAATAGTAGAAAATATGAGCGGCTTCGTTTGCTCGTCGTGTGGAACGACGCATGAACTTTTCAAGGTAGGAGGCGGAGAAAAACTGGCTGCTGAAACAGGCTTCAGATTTTTAGGAAAAATACCTCTTGACCCTCGTATGGTGACTGCGTCGGATGAGGGTAAACCATTTGTGCTTGAGCATGTAAACACACCTGCTGCGAAGGCTTTTGAGAACATTATTCGGCCAATACTTGCACTGGCTCCGGTCAAGATGAAAAAACACTAGCCGATGAAGGAACCGGCATTTAGTTCGACATTGGCGTATGACTCAGATCTTCGGATTTGTGCTGGTGCGTCTTTCGTTCGCCCGGTTTCATTTTAGGAACAGTTCATGTTTCCGTTGCGAGACAGCGCTCCCTCTGGAACTTTTCCCATAGTGACCCTTGGCATAATAGTGGTCAATGCTCTTGTCTGGTTGCATGAGCTTTCCCTGGGGACTCAATTAAATCAGTTTGTTGGGCAATACGGCCTGACACCTGCAAAGTTTATCTACTCCTACAGATTGCAGGGTGGAATGATTGCCAACGCATTCATCCCCCTGTTCACATCCATTTTCATGCATGCAGGGTGGATGCATATTATTGGCAACATGTGGTTCCTCTGGATATTTGGTGACAATGTCGAGGACAGACTAGGCAGATTCAACTTCCTGGTTTTTTACATTTTATGTGGGATCGGCGCGTCATTGATACAAGTTTTAGTCCACCCTGCTTCCACAACTCCTATGGTGGGCGCCAGTGGTTGTATTTCGGGCGTTCTCGGAGCCTATCTGTTGAGTTTTCCTCAGGCCAGAATACACACTTTATTCATTTTTTTCATAATCATACGATTCATCGAAATCCCGGCGTTCCTGTTTTTGATATTGTGGTTCATTTTCCAGTTCATATCCGGCGCCGCGGAATTTGGTTCCGCAGAGGGCGGTGGAGTGGCTTACTGGGCGCATATGGGCGGTTTTGTGGTGGGGATGATTTTACTGGTCGCTCTACCCGGGAAAAAACCCCGGAGGCCGTGGTCGCATGATAGAGAGTCATCTTTCATGAAGCGATTCTCAAAATGAATCAGTCTGACTGTTTCGATGGGATCATGGAGTAATTGATCAAATTCGTCATCAATGGTAATGATTTCAAAAAATACGTTTATACTCATAACAGGTTACAGGGACGGAAATTGGGCTGATAGTCTGAGAGACGCCAGTGTGGTTCATGTCTCCAGTCTCGTGATTCGGTCGTCAAGAGTTTGCCATGTAGGCAAAATATGTGAGAAATATATTATATGCTTGTAGAAAGACTGTTTACAAAGTATTTGAAACACAAGAACGCCGCTCTTCTGAAATTCGACGAATTCGAAGAGTTTAGGACTCCTGTGCCTGAACAGGGACACAGGTACTTGTTGTATATCCATATTCCATTTTGCGAAGAGTTGTGCCCTTATTGTTCCTTCAACCGGTATAAACTTGAAAGAGGTACGGCCAAACAGTACTTCAGGGCTTTGGACCGCGAGATCGGACTTTACAGGGATCTGGGTTTTAATTTCAGTTCAGTTTACGTTGGTGGAGGAACGCCCACGGTTCTTCCCGATGAGATGGCGCAGATATTGCTCAAGCTCAAAGATGAGTTAAATGTAAAAGAAATCTCTCTTGAAACGAATCCCAATCATCTGGTTGATGATGTAGTTCGCAAAATGAAACAGGCCGGAGTTAACCGGTTATCGGTAGGGGTTCAGAGTTTTGACGATGGACTTCTAAAAAAGATGGAGCGTTTCCAAAAATATGGATCAGGAGAAGAAATAAAAAACAAACTGGGCGATCTGATGGGAACGTTTGATACGCTTAATGTAGATATGATTTTTAATTTTCCTACACAGACTCTTGACATGTTGGAGCATGATCTGGATGTTATCCGCGAAATCAGGGCCGATCAGGCTACTTTTTACCCTCTGATGGTATCGGATGTCACAAGACATGAACTGGCCAAAAGGTTCGGTAAAATTTCTTACGCCCAGGAAAAACGCTTCTATGATAAGATCTCGGATATGTTGGAGTCTGAGTACTCTTGTGGAACAGCCTGGTGTTTCTCAAGGAAAAAAGGCATGATAGATGAGTATGTAGTCGATTATGATGAATATGTCGGGGTCGGCAGCGGTTCATTCGGTTACGTCAACGGCGCATGCTTTGCCAACACATTTTCCCTGCAGGAATACAGCGCTTTGTTGAACAGCGGCAAAATCCCCTTGATGGCCAAAAAGGCTTTCAAGATCAAGGATCAAGTCAATTACTATCTGATGATGAAGCTCTTTTCCACTTCTTTGGATATGGACGAGGCTGAAAATAAATTTAACGGAAAGTTTCAATCACTTCTCTTTAAGGAGTTGGCGGCTTTAAAATGGTACGGGGCTTTGACCAAAAAGGGCGCCAAACTAAACCTCACCAGAAAAGGACGATATTTGTGGGTGGTCATGATGCGTGAGTTTTTTACCGGTGTTAATAATTTCAGGGATATATGCCGATCTGTTGTTGATTTTAATAGAGTGAATTTCCAGGGAAATTAAGTTTTTCAAAGTATGCCGAAATTGACAGGGGAGATTAGATGGGGAAACCTTCTTACGAGGAATTAGAAAACCGGGTCAAGGAACTCGAGCGAATCACCGGCCAATTGATAGACAGCGCTCTTGATCAGGAACATCAGGAGTTGTTCGATCTGTCAATATTATGTAATATATCTCAGGCCTTAGCTTCTACAATTGATCTGGACGAGCTTCTTGTAATCGTCATAAATGAGGTCAACAAGGCCTTGTTGACGGAAGGCGCCGGAGTGCTCCTGTATGATGAGAACCGGGGAGATCTTTACTGGAGACAGGTGAGGGACGCACGAAAGATACTGGCTCCCCAGACGGAAGCCCTTAGATTCCCGATGGACAACAGCATAGCCGGTTGGGTCTTCCGCAACAACCAGCCCGCCATTGTCAACGACACATCCAAAGATGAAAGATACTATCCCGAAATCACCAAACGCAGCGGATTCGAAATACGCAAAGTCTTACAGGTGCCTCTAAACAACAGGGAAAAAACTATCGGCGTTCTGATGGCCATGAACAAGATTGGCGGTGATTTCACTGAACAGGACGAAGCGCTTCTAAGTTCCATGGGGGGGAGCGTGGCTCTTGCGGTTGAGAACGCAACGGTTTACCAAAAGCTCAAAAAAAGCCGAGATGATCTGGAAATGATCTACCGGTCCACCATGGCTTTAGCCACAACCATGGATCTGGATCATTTGCTCGAGGTGGTAGTCAACGAATTGCGCATGGCTATGGAAACAGAAGCCTCCGGCGTACTGTTATACGATGAGAGACAGGATAACCTTTACTGGCGAGAAATTCAGGACGAAAAAGGACTTCTGGACTCAAAGGCGGCGATAGTCAGGCTTCCTATCGAAAAGAGCATCAGCGGCCAGGTCTTTCAGTCAGGTGAGCCCGTGCTGATCAACGACCCGAACGAAAATCCCAATTTCTTTAAACCATTTGAGACCCTGACCGGGTTTTCGATCAGAAATGAAGTAATTGTTCCCCTGCATACGAGAGAGAAGACCATTGGCTGCCTGGTCGTCATCAACAAAAAGAATGGTCGTTTCACCGACGATGACGTTCATCTGTTGTCTTCGCTTGCCGGAGTTGTTGCGCTATCCGTCGAGAACGCGACCTTTTTTGAAGAGCTGATGACTTCATACCGTGAGTTGGAAGAACTCAACCGGGTGAAATCGAAGATTCTCAACCACTTGTCCCATGAATTACGAACACCGCTGGCCATTCTGCGCGGCACTCTCATAACCATGGAAAAAAGGCTGGTCGAAAAAGGCATCACTGGATTTGACAACGCCATCACACGTATGAACAGGCATGTTCAGAGCCTGAATCGGCTTGAATCCCAGGTCGAGAGCATAATGATGACCGGTTATTCATGGGAAAAGCGTTATATCACCGGATTCTTGCAAAGCGCTCTGGACCTCATGGAAGTTCAGACCGAATGGACTCCAGAGATCAAACGCGCTTCAGAGATGATTCACAGGTGGCTCGAGAAAACATTTCCGACCAGGCACGACAAACTTGACCTAATCGAAATGGACTCATTTGCTCATTCCGTGGAAGCACTTGTCAAAGAAAAGGCTAGTGTTGAAAACAGGGGCGTTGACATAAGTTTTGAGATGGAAAAAGGGTCTATTCTGATACCGACTCATGTGCTGCAAGCCATCGAGGAAGGATTGATAAGGAATGCCATCGAAGCAACACCAGATGGCGGCAAGGTATTTGTCACGGGGAATATCCGGGGCAACCGGTACATTTTCAAGGTTAAGGACACAGGTATAGGGATTCCCGATAAGGATCAGGAATTCATTTTTCAAGGCTTCTACCCCGTTCAGGATACCGAAGCATATTCCAGTGGACGACCGTATTCGTTCAATGCCGGAGGAAAGGGTATCGATCTTCTCAGGATCAGGATGTTTTCAGAACTCTATGGGTTCAGGCTCTACTTTACCTCCAGGAGATGCCCGCATTTG
This sequence comes from uncultured Desulfomonile sp., assembly GCA_964401595.1. Classification (GTDB taxonomy): domain Bacteria; phylum Desulfobacterota; class Desulfomonilia; order Desulfomonilales; family Desulfomonilaceae; genus CAITZA01. Next base: position 38,129 of record CAYNZA010000004.1, on the reverse strand, counting down.
ATTGATGGGGCAATGGTCCCACCCGGAAATATCGAAACCTGTGAACATTGCAGGACCTGGCAAGAGTGCGCAGAAAAAGGTGGGTCCGAATTCATGGTGGAATTCCAATTGGCAGAAGCTGAAACCCTGAATGAGATTGAAGCGGCAGAATAGCTATTAAAATGGATGACAGGACTCTATTCGTTGTTCCGGAGGATAGTGAAGGCGTGAGAGCTGACCGGGTTCTGTCATCGATCCCAAACATCAACAAAACGCGCTCATCAATCACCAGATTGATCAAGGCCGGCCTGGTCAAATGTAATGGGATTGCAATTCGTCCCTCCAGCATGCTCAATCCCGGCGATCAAATCGAATTTCTGGACTGCGGTTGTGACAAAACAGTTGTAGAATTCGGAAACATTCCCGACGTTACCATAATATTCGAAAACAGGGACATTCTTGTGGTGAATAAACCGGCAGGATTGGTCACACATCCCGGAGCAGGCACGAATGCCCCGACCCTGATGGACATCGCAATTGGAATGCGTCCTGAAATTGCCGGGGTTGGCCATGTGGGCAGGTGGGGGATTGTTCACCGGCTGGATAAGGATACTTCAGGGGTGATGGTCATCGCCAAATCGGTCAAGGCGCACCAAGATCTCTCGGAACAGTTCAAACAGCATTCCATCCATCGTGTCTACAAGGCAATTGTTCGAGGAAAACCACGAACTGATGAAGACATTATAGATTCTCCAATCGGACGTGATTCCCGTGACCGAAAAAAAATGACCACCAACCCGGTCAGGGGCCGAATGGCCCAATCCGAATGGAGAGTTCTCGAGCGTTTTCATGGTTTTGCCTTGCTGGAGATAAGGCCCAGGACCGGCAGAACTCATCAGATACGGGCCCATCTCAACTCAGTCAACATGCCAGTTCTGGGGGATAAGGTCTACGGGTCTGCTACCAGAAAACAGATCATGCAGGACCGAACGCTTGCCAAGCTGTCAAGTATAATTCACAGACAGGCGCTACATGCCGCCGAATTAGGTCTGTCCATGAATGGAAGCCTGCACACAATGCTCTTCACCTCAGATATGACGTCAGATATGAAAAATGTCTTGGACACTCTTAGGGCTATCTGAATGTCACTGGAGCCCGGGGTAAACTGTAATTCCCAGGGTTGGACGCGGGCTGTCCAATCAAAAGCATGCGATGACGGCACGAGAACTGACGACATAAAAAACAGCCGGCTGAATTTCCTTGATTGATGCCTTTTTTTTAAGTTCTTGACTACTAATCAATATTCTTGATACATTCATCAAAATGGTGTTGGAACTGATGATGTCATGTAGTATCGTATTTTGAACAATGCCTACTTTTTTCTGGAAATTAATGGGAACCAATGAAGATATCAGAAAAGCCGCAACCCACCGGTTTCGGAACATTAAAAAGTTAAGGAGTCCTTTCCATGAGTGACGAGTATGATGTTGAACTAAATGAAGAGCTTATAATGCTGCGTGACATGGTCCGAAAATTTGCGGCCAAGGAGATAGCGCCGGTCGTTGAGAAGGATGAGAATGAACATCGTTTTCAGCGCGAGCTTGTCAAGCAGATGGGCGAGCTAGGCCTATTTGGATGCCCGGTTCCAGAGGAGTATGGCGGCAACAACATGGGCTACCTGGCTCACGCTATAGTCACCGAGGAAATAGGACGTGCCTCCGGATCTCTGAGGGTGGCTTTCAACATGCAGACCATGGGCACTGCGATGTCGATTCTGAAGTGGGGAAGTGAAGATCTAAAAAAGAAGTATATACCAGCCTTGATGTCGGCCGACATTTTGGGATGTTTTGGAATTACCGAGCCGGACGCGGGTTCCGACACCGCTTCCATGACTACCACAGCAGTTAGAGATGGCAACGAATACGTTCTTAACGGTCGTAAAATGTGGATTACGTGGTGTCCCGTAGCCGACATGTGCGTAGTTTTCGCCATGACGGACAAAAAGGCGAAACATAAGGGTATGAGCGTGTTTGTCATGGACATGGACATGCCTGGTGTATCCACAAAGGCAATCAAGGAAAAACTCGGCATCTGGGCTTGTCCTACGGGTGAAGTGATCATGGAGGACGTGCGAGTGCCCGTTTCCTATCGTCTGGGCGAAGAAGGAGCGGGGTTTGGTTACCTGATGAAGGAACTGATCAGCACCAGACTGTCTGCCGCGGCCGGGGCCGTTGGAACATGTCAGGCGGCATTGGATGAAGCCATAAAATACGCCAACGAGAGAAATCAGTTTGGTCAACCTATAGCCCAATACCAGATGGTTCAGGAAGTTATTGCCAGGATGGTCGCCGAGACGGAAGCCGCAAGGGCTTTAGTGTGGCGTTGCGCTATTCAGAAAGACCGTGGATTGGTCAACAATAATAGAGAGACCGTGCTGGCAAAATATTATGCATGCAAGGCCGCCGACGAAGTTCCCAACCTTGCCCTGGAAGTGTTGAGCGCCTATGGGTACTCGAACGAATATCCCATCGCCAGGATTCTAAGGGATGGCAAGGTCTACAAGATACTTGAAGGCGCCACCAACATCATGAAAATGATACTGGCAACGGATGCGCTGGGTATCAAAAAAGCCAACAGGTGATATTTTTGAATCCATGCGGAAAAGGCATAGTTCCCTCAGCTGTCGCTTGATTTGAAATACAGTTTAAGGTTAGAAATGAGAGGATTGCTTCGGCGCCTTACGAGAAAAGGTGTTGGAGACGATCCTCTCAATTTTTTGTTTCACTGTTTATAGAGGCATGAACTTCAGGTTATGACTTTTAAATTTTGTCTGGATAAAACTGATGACTTGACCGCCGCCAGGCTTGGGACACTCATCACCTCACATGGCGTTACAGTCACCCCGACGTTCATGCCCGTCGGGACGCGGGCCACAGTAAAAACGCTCTGCTCTGACGAAATCTCCCAGATAGGCTTCAATCTCATACTGTCCAACGCTTATCACCTCTATTTGAGACCGGGGCATAAATTTATGGAATCCTTTGGAGGGTTACACAAATTCATGAACTGGTCCGGGGGAATTCTGACCGACAGTGGGGGATTCCAGATTTTCAGCCTGGCCAGGCTAAGGAAAATCACTGATGACGGCGCCCTGTTCCAGTCACACATAGATGGTAGTGAACATCTTTTCACTCCCGAACTCAGCATGGTGGTGCAAGAATCGCTCGGTTCCGATATAATAATGTGTCTGGACGATGTAAGAGGCTATCCTGTCAGTCAGTCAGATGCTTTCGATGCCTGTGAACGCACTACATCGTGGGCTAAACGTTGCCTGTCAGCCAAAAAAAAGGTTGACCCTGCATTATTTGGCATAGTACAAGGGTCGATGTATGAAAATCTGAGGAGGGCGAGCGCCGCGAGCCTGACTGATCTGGGTTTTGATGGTTATGCCGTCGGTGGGTTGAGTGTTGGAGAGCCTCAGGAGCTTATGGCGGAAATGATATCCGTCACTACTCCCCTGCTGCCCGAACACAGTCCTCGTTACCTCATGGGTGTAGGCAAACCTTCAGACATCCTCGACGCAGTGGCGCGGGGTATCGATATGTTTGATTGCGTCCTGCCCACCAGAAATGCGAGAAATGGGACCCTGTTCACAAGGACTGGGTCAGTCAATATAAGGAACTCAAAATATAGAGACGATCCGTTACCAGTTGACCCCGAGTGTCGTTGCCCATTGTGTAGACACTATTCCAAGGCCTACCTCAGACATCTTTTTTCCGAGCGGGAAATATTGGGTTTGCGTTTGGCTACCTTACATAATCTTACTTTCTATCATGATATGATGGAGGGAGTTCGGCTGGCAATAAAGAATGAACATTTTTTACATTTCAAGAGAAATTTTTTAGCTCGAATGGAGGAATCAGATGATTGATGTTGCCTACGCCATGGCCCAACCGGGTGGTCAAGGCGGTGGAGATGTTAACACACTAGTTCAACTCTTACCGATGGTCCTTATCTTTGCCGTGTTTTACCTACTTTTGATTCGTCCACAGCAAAAGAAAGCAAAAGAACATAAGCTGATGCTGGAAAACCTCAAAAAGGGGGATACCGTTATCACCCAGGGAGGTATATACGGAAGGGTGGTTTCAATAGAGGATCAAGTAGTTTATCTTGAAATAGCCAAAGACGTCAAAGTGAAACTGGTTCGTGGCAACATCGCTATGGTAGCGACGGCTCCGACCCAGGTTGAATCTAAATCCTGAGGAGCCCAGTAGAATGATTCAGAATCTTCAGTTGCGCTTCGCCATCATAATTGCCGTCTTGCTGGTGGGCGCATTCCTTGTATGGCCTTCAATCGGTCCAGTCCCCGCATTCTGGTCGAAATACCTTCCTGATAGCCCCATCAGGCTGGGACTTGATCTAAAAGGCGGTCTGTATCTCGTTCTTGAGGTTCAAGCCGACAAAGCCGTTGAAGCTGTAGTTGATCAAACTGTTATGGAAGTTTCCAGTCTCATGAAAGATGAGCGAATCAGATATACAGACGTTGGAAGAGTAAATCAGACTTCTCTCGCCATCTATTTCAAGGACGCTGAACAGGCTTCTTTGTTTGATCAGAAAATATTGGACAAACTTACGAATTTCAAGAAAGTATCAGGTGAGCCGACTGACAAGGGATTTGAGGTCAGGCTTGCGATAGATCCCAAAACGGCCGAAAGCATCCAGCAGAAAGCTGTAAGACAGTCTGTGGATACTATAAGAAACAGGGTAGACGCCTTTGGTGTGGCCGAGCCTGATGTGGTCATACAGGGCACAGACCGAATTGTGGTTCAACTTCCTGGCCTCAAGGAAGACGTTAATCGCGCCATCGATATCATCAAGAGAACCGCCCGATTGGAATTCCGACTCATAGACGAGAAAGGCGACCTGGAGGCTGCTCTTAAAGGTGATGTCCCTCAGGGTAGCGAAGTCCTTTACAAAATAGACCGCAATCCTAGCTCAGGCGCTGTTACAAGGACTCCGTACCTCGTCAGGAAACAGATACTGATGACCGGTGACGTCTTGACAGACGCAAGAATGATTCCCGACAAGACCGGCCGAATGATCATAGGAATGGATTTCAACCGTACCGGAGCAGCCCAGTTCGAGAGAATTACGGGGGAACACATCCGTGAACGTCTGGCAATCATTCTCGACAACAGGCTTTATTCGGCTCCTGTGATCAAGGACCGTATTTCCGGCGGGTCAGCAGTAATTGAAGGGCTTTTCAGCCCGGATGAAGCGCATGACCTTGCACTGGTTTTGAGGGCCGGATCCCTGCCTGCGCCGGTAAAGATTCTCGAGAACAGGCAAATTGGTCCGTCTCTGGGAGAGGACTCGATACGATCTGGAAGAAACGCCATCCTTCTCGGTATGTTACTGATCGTGATAGGGATGACCGTGTACTACAGATGGTCGGGAGTTGTGGCCAACATAGCGCTATCTCTCAATCTCCTGCTAATCTTCGCAGTGATGGTGTCCCCAGGGTTGAGAGCCACCCTTACGTTACCGGGATTGGCAGGTGTCGCTCTCACAATTGGTATGGCGATAGACGCCAACATACTTATTTTTGAACGAATTCGTGAAGAGTTGCGCATGGGCAAGTCTCCAAGAGCCGCTCTGGAAAATGGGTATGCAAAGGCATTTTCGACCATTTTTGACTCCAACCTGACTACCATTCTCTCGGCCCTACCTCTGATCCAGTTTGGAACCGGACCGATCAAAGGTTTTGCTATCACGCTGTGTATCGGACTTATTGTGTCGATGTTCACAGCGCTGTTTGTTACCAGAGCAATATTTGACTATTTCCTGCTGGTTAAGCGAGTGAAAACCATCAGTATCGGTTGAGAGACGTAATGGCAATAGCGCCCGATGGACCTTTAAAGGCCATCGGGCTTAGATTATAACGCAAATACGCTTTCCTGGAGCCCAGTGGAAGATTCTCCTGAAACCGGCGCCGTGGAAATGTCAGCAGACATCTAGACAAGGATAGAGACAGTGCAACTTATTCCGCCTAACACCAAGATAGATTTTATGGGTAAACGGCGCTACGCCTATATCTTTACGGCTGTGGTCATTTTATTATCTTTTTTGTCCTACCCCATAAAGGGCGGCATTCAGCTCGGGATCGATTTTACTGGTGGTTTGATGATTCAGGTTCAGTTCAAGAACCCTGTCGATACCGAACACATCAGACAGGCGCTGGAACCTGTGAGCCCAAACATGACGGTTCAGAAGTTTTCTTTGGCCGGAGAGGATTATATCCTTAGAATGGAGGTCCCAGAGGATGGAGCCGAAGTTTTTTCCAGGAAGATACTGGAACTTCTTGAAGCCAAATTTGGAAAGGGTTCGGTTGAAATCCGCGGGCTTGAGATGGTTGGCCCCAAGGTAGGCAAAGACCTCCAGGAATCCGCAATATGGGCCACCATTATTGCGCTTGGCTTGTTGCTCGCTTACATGTCCGTCAGGTTCACTCTGAGTATGGGCCTTGGCGCTATTTTCTGTTTAATTCATGATATCATAGCTGTTTACGGTTTTTTTGTATGGACAGGAAAGGAATTCAACCTGACCATTCTGGCCGCCATGCTGACCATCATCGGTTATGATATTAACGATACCATAGTGGTTTGCGACAGGGTCCGCGACAATCTTAAGACCATGAAGAAAAGACCGCTGATGGAAGTTCTGAATGATTCAATCAACCAGACTCTCTCCAGAACCATCCTGACATCAGTTTTTACCTTGTTGGTGGTTTTTGCGTTGCTGATAGTGGGGACAAACGTTCTTAGAGATTTTGCATGGGCTTTGTTGGTAGGACTCATCTTCGGAACATACTCAACAATTTTTGTGGCGTCTCCGGTTATACTTGCTATTGATAAATACATTCCTGTTAAAAGGGGCTGAGTTGATTTCACTTTAGTTCTCAGCCACATTTGGCGATAAAGGCGAACAAGACATCTTCTTTTTCATTTTGTCTTTCCAGATTCCGGGATGAGGTTAGAAAAAAACCTCATCTCGGGCCACGCTCACTGGTCCGGGTTTCCAGACTCAATTAAACAAAATGTCATCACTGTTGGGACACGAAAGAAATCTCGAGTTGCTAAGACGATATGTGATCGAAAATCGGCCTGCCCACGCGTTCCTTTTTTCCGGCAGGCAGGGCGTAGGAAAGAAAAAGGTCGCATTGGAATTTGCACGCATGATCAATTGTGGAGATTTTAATAATCACGATCAGCCGATGGTCTGTAACACCTGTCGCCGCATATTGACAGGTTCTCACCCTGATCTTCATGTGCTCGAACCGGCAAAGAACAGCATTCGAGTCGATGCAATCAGAAACGTCATCTCCTTTCTTAAATACCCGCCCATCGAGACAAATTTCAGGTTAGTCATTATAGATGACGCTCACCTGATGAACCGGTCAGCGCAGAACGCCCTGCTCAAGACTTTGGAAGAACCGCCCCCAAACAGAATTATCATATTGGTCAGTTCTCAGCCTTCCTCTCTTCTCCAGACGGTAAGGTCACGGCTCAGACGCATCAATTTTGGTCCTTTGAACGATGGCGACCTGAGGACCTTACTGGCTGAACACAAAAAATTGTCAGAGGACGAGTCCCAAACCGCATTGGCAATGGCTTCCGGTAGCATTGAACGTGCTCTTTCAAAATCGGCTCCTCAAAATGTTCAGTTCAGACACAAAGTCATTTCCAATCTCTTCCAAAAATGCCCAAATCCATATCTGGGACTTCTCGATCTAGCGTTCGAAGCCGGCTCGGATAAAAACAGAACCGATGATCTGCTGGATATTGCCGGAACGTTGTTACGTGACGCAATAATCACGAAACTTGGGGGTGGAGCGTCATTGATCAATGCGGATCATCTTGAGCTAATATCCAGAATAGCGGATGTCAATACCATTGACCATCTCATGTCAGCTTACGATCAAATTCTTAGTGGCGCTGAACAACTTGATTTGGATATAAATCTGGGTAAGAATCTTGTCCTCGATGTGACATTTCTCAAAATTGAGAGCATACTTCACAGAGCCTGATTTGAGCAGTGCGCCGGAGTGGAAAAGACAATGTCCAATGACCAGAACAAATCTGAGATTTCATACCTTCCAAGATCCTGGGGCCCAGCTGCCAGATCACGCGATAAGCTTCCGAAACATGGAACAGGAAGCGAAGCCAGTGAGTCGTTTCTGCCTTTGGACCAGCCTATTGAGGCATCTCAGATTGGAACAAATGAGGCTACTTCGATGGAACCGGCTTCACACGAAGAAAAAAATAGACCCCCTGAAGCCGACACCACTGAATCTCATCGAAGTTATCGAGCACCCAGAATCAACATACTAGTTCAAAATGTTGATGACGAGCTGAGGGAGCCGGCGTCCAGCCTGGATGACACTGAGGCTTCCGAGACGACCAGCCCGGAGTTCCTTGAAGATGCCCCAGGTGGGTCGGATAGTTCCGAGAGGATCACGGTGAAGGTGTGCGGAATCCGATTCAGCTATGCGAGCAAGATCTACCATTTCGAGTCGGGCGCTATGGAAGTTGATTACGGAGACTGGGTGGTAGTTAAAACGGAGAAAGGTCTGGGTCTGGGACAGGTTGCGCTCCCCCCCTTTGAGAAACACATACACGTCAGTCAACTCGAAGGGCTTCGAAAGATTATACGTAAGGGTGGCAAAGTCGATCTTTACCAGAAGGAAAGATGTAGAGAAAGGGAGGCTGAGGCTAGATCCTACTGTCTGGACAGGATCGAAGAACTTGCCCTGCCCATGAAGCTTGTAGCGGTTGAATGCTTTTTCGACGGATCCAAGTATGTTTTCTATTTTACTTCCGAAGGCCGCGTGGATTTCAGAGAGTTGGTAAAACAGCTCGTAGCGAGATTTCCGGTAAGAATAGAAATGAGACAGATTGGAGTGAGGCATGAAGCCAAAATGACAGGTGGGTTGGCCGGGTGTGGACAGGAGTTGTGCTGTTCACGCTTTCTGACCGACTTCAGACCGGTGTCTGTAAAGATGGCCAAAAACCAGAACCTGTCTCTGAATCCAACCAAGATTTCGGGTGTATGTGGTAGGCTGATGTGCTGTCTCGGTTACGAGCATGAGACATACGAGGAGTTCAGCAGAGGACTTCCCAAGGTCGGCAGGATGGTCAAGACACAAAGCGGTGATGGGCTGGTGGTAAAACATAATCCACTTGAAGAGACTATCCTGGTAAAGATAGATGAAGAAACACAGGTTGAGGTAAAGCGTGAGCATATTATTAGTGAATTTGAGCCTCCCGCGCCTAAAAAGGAAGATCAACCCCAGGCCGTGAAAGCAGGCAGGAAGGGTGGGCCCAAAAACGCAAATGGGCAGGCTCCCGAAGAAGACAAAACGGATAATTGATGGCATCAAGAGGTTTTGACCGACTAATTCCTGTAAAATAATAACATGATGGTGGCATGACCTGACCGCTTATGAAATGGAGAAGGGGCTTTTGAATGATCAGATCCCCTGTTGAGAGAACATCTGCTAAGAGTATCCAGGATTTAAGGTCAGCTCTACCGAGGACTGTTGATATATGAAGAGAGTCATACTTGGAACTGCGGGTCACATTGACCATGGGAAAAGCCAACTCGTAAGAGCCTTGACTGGCACGGATCCGGATCGTTTGAAAGAAGAGAAACAGCGGGGAATCAGCATAGAGCTGGGCTTTGCGTTTCTCGACCTGAGCCCCGAGATTCGTATGGGCATAGTTGATGTTCCCGGACATGAAAAGTTTGTCAGACAAATGGTGGCAGGTTCGGGCGGAGTCGATATTGCAGCGCTGGTGGTGGCTCTAGATGAAGGCGTGATGCCTCAGACGGTTGAACATCTCGACATATTGTCTCTTCTCGATTTGCAGCAGGGCATAGTCGTCCTCACAAAATCGGACCTGGTTGACGAGGAACTAGCCATGCTCGCAGAGGAAGATGTTCGTGATCTTGTTAAAGGCTCATTTCTCGAAAACGCCCCAATGATTAGAGTGTCGTCCAAAACAGGTGACGGCATAGATGAACTTAAGGGAAAACTGCTTGAACTGGCTACCAATGCCGCCTCAAGACCTGTACACGGACTGCTTCGTCTGCCTATTGACAGGATATTCAGTATCAAAGGGCATGGGACCATCGTTACGGGAACATTGATATCGGGTCAACTCAAAGTTGGAGATGACGTAGAAATACTTCCTAAAGGGGTCAAGTCCTCAGTTCGATCCCTGGAATCGCACAATACTTTTGAACAGCAGGCTTTTCCCGGCGAACGTGTGGCGGTCAACTTAAGGGGAGTCGAACATGACCAGATATCACGGGGAGACGTCCTGACCCATCCCAACAGCTTTGAACCTTCCTATATAATAGATGTAAAGCTGAAAGCCATTCCGCGTTCAGAGTTTTCACTGACGGACAGAAAAAAAGTGCGGCTACATCACTACACTGCGGACGTGGAAGCCATGGTGGTGCTTCCGGAGAAAAACGCCCTGGAGGGAGGAGAACAATCGGTAGCTCAACTCAGGACTTCTTCTCCAGTTGTGCCGGCTGCGGGTGACAAGTTCGTCATCCGTGCAATATCTCCGGCAGTCACTCTTGGTGGCGGAACCGTTGTCAACCCACGCGGCGCAAAACTCAAGGCACGTTCGTCAAAGGTTTTTATGGAGACAAATCGTGAGGATGACACTGCCATTGTTCTCTCTCTGGTGCGAAGCTCCGGACTCAAGGGTGTGACCAGAAGTGAGCTTTTGGGAATGTCCGGACTCTCTGCCTCCAAGCTGGACAAGATTCTTGACAACATAAGAAATCTCAAACAGGTTATTCAGTTCGATCCGGCAGATAAGCGACTCATCCATCAGGATTATTTTGATCTCATCAAAAAAAAGCTACTGCGTAAAGTGTCGTCCTTTCATCAGGACCAACCTCTCAGGGACGGGATTTCCAAGCAGGAACTGCGCTCAACTACTCCTGGTTCCGACAAACTTTTCAAATCTGCTCTCGATCAATTATGCGGGCAAAAGGAACTGATTGACCAAGGCGACACTGTTCGATTGTCCAGTCACAAAGTGAAGCTCCATGACAATCAGGAAGAACTCCTGGATCGGTTTTACGGATTGATCAAAGAGGGGGGAGTGATGCCACCCTTGGTCAAAGAATTGCTCGAAGATACAAAATGCGACCCGAAGCAGGCCAGAAACTTGCTGGCATTATTGGAAAAGAAAAAGAAAATTACAAAAATAAATCAGGACATATACTTTGAGACAACGCTGCTCAATGACATCAAAACCAAGCTCATAGAACGAATTCGCTCCACCGGAGGAATTACACCATCAAAATTTCAGGAACTTACGGCTTCTTCCAGAAAATACAACATTCCCCTTCTTGAATATTTTGACAAGGAGAGAGTAACTCTTCGAGTCGGTGATCAACGGGTGCTCAGAGGGGCCGGCAACTCAGGTGGAGCTGGAAATTCCGAATAGAAGTCAGCTAGTTTGCGTATTCGCTCAAGACAGTCAGCCCTGTATGATTCAAATTTCTTTGCATTTTCCGGCAACTTGTCTTTGATGTAGCGCATCAGCGCCCACGCCTGATGGTCCATGCATAGAAAGGCGTCATCAAGGAGTTTCAGCAATTTCTTGTCCAACAAAGACATGGAAGGGGAGTCAATCATTTTTATTTTAGCCCTGATGATTCTTATTCTCCGCTGGACGTTTTTGGTTATTTCCATAGCAGTGTCCCCGGGAATCACGTCTGAAACGAATCCATCCGCTGTGGCGCCCAGCAGCAGGAAGGAATCGTTCAAATATGCAGTCGCAGTTTCGCCGAAGGCGTTTATCAGAGCGCCTTGGTTCGCTGCGTAACATGTTGACGTAAAAAATAAGATGATCAGGACAACGGGGATTTGCAAACTCTTCATAGTATTTATGTTTTCCCGGATTTTAGTGGCATCTGAAGCCTTTTAATCAACCAGTTTCTTATCATGGACTGAAAAAGGAGACAACTGATTTCATGAAAATTCTTTTACATGCCTGCTGCGCACCCTGTCTGGTGATTCCGCATGACGATCTCACTTCTCAAGGGCATGATGTGACGGCAATATTTTTTAATCCTAACATACACCCTTACACCGAGTGTTTGAGACGACTTGACGCATTCAACACTTACACGGATAAGAACGACATAAAAATTCTGGAAGACAACACCGGCAAAGGAATGGAGGATTGGTTCCGCGAAGTGGCCTTCCGGGAGTCACAGAAGTGCTGGATATGTTTCAATTTCAGGATGGACGTCATCGGCAGGCTGGCCGAATCCAAAGGGTTTGACGCTTTTTCCACGACGTTGCTTTTCAGTCGTTTCCAGAAGCACGAATTGCTAAAATCGACATGTGAAGCGGTGTCAGCAAAATATGAGATTCCTTTTATTTACAGTGATTGGCGTTCCGGCTGGAATGAGGGGGTAAAGCGATACAGAAAACTTGGACTTTATCGCCAAAAATATTGTGGCTGTGTTTATAGCGAGAAGGACCGTGCGCTTAAGATAATGTGATCCTGTAGCTGTTACGCCCTTAATTTTGTTTCAGGCAAATATGCGTGTTGCCGTTTGCAGTTGACCTATTGTATAGTACGTCCAATACAGTCCTTAGTTATGGGATGATCAATGGATTTATTCATGCGGGATGGTCGCTGGCGGGGCTTTGTTATTTTGCTGACGGTTTTTTTGTCAGTATGCTTGGCAAAGGTTTCTTTTGCTGAGCAGGGGCGTAATTTCAAGGACTCGGGGGCCAAGCCGTGGCTGATGATAAGCCTGAATCCTGACGGACACTCCAGAGGCGCAAGGAATGTTCAATCGGTAATTGAGAACATAACCGGTGAAAAACGTTGGATCTCGATGCATTTCAAGGATGTGACCCTCGAAAAACTGGAACAGCTGGCGCCGGATTTCATTGTTCTGAGTCCTCAGGGAACACCGTGGTGCCGATATACAGGTAAGACTGGGGTTGCGTTACAGAATTTCCTCTGGATGCTGCCGACCATCGCCGAAGATCTGAATATTCCTATTTTAGGGATTTGTGGTGGACATCAGGCCCTTGCCCTGGCATTTGGGGGCAGAGTGGGACCGATCAGGGCAGGCTACCTGGACTGTATGCCGTACAACAAGGAACGTCAGGGTGGAGTGATCAAGTTGACACAGACGAATCCGGACCCGATTTTCATGGGGCTCGAGGGTGACGTGAGCATGGTTGAGAGCCATTATGATGAGGTCAAGATTTTGCCTCCCGGATTTGTGCTGTTGGCATCTGATAAACTCAGCCCCAATCAGATAATTCGACATCCGAGCAGGCCGGTTTATGGCATCCAGGGACATCCAGAACATTTCTTGTCCAGCCGTCCAGACGGGGGCATCCTGATAAGAAATTTTCTTGAAATAGCTCAAATTCACAATGAAACAACACGAAGAAAGATGACCAACGCGCAGGATGGCCTGGCTTTTCTTCAATAGCCGCTTCCTGGAGTCGGATGGTTCTGTTGTCTTGTGTCTGATGGAAGTCATAACAGGGAAAAATCAAACATAGTTTTCTTGAGAGCGTTGTTTGTTGTTACAATAAAGACACCCCTCAACCCTTAGTGGAGGTATTAAATGGGCGATGAGAACCGAAAGATACTAGTAGTCGGGGGAGGAATCAGCGGTATTACGGCCGCCATTGAAGCGGCCGAGGCGGGAGCAGAGGTCACGATAATCGAACGCAACCCTTATCTGGGGGGGCGTGTGACTCAACTCAACCAGTACTTCCCCAAACTTTGTCCACCAACCTGCGGTCTGGAAATAAATTTCAGGCGCATCAAGCAAAACCCCAAAGTATCGTTCTATACTTTGGCGGAAATTGAATCTTTGTCTGGCGCTCCTGGTAATTATCAGGCCGTTGTCAAACTTCATCCTAGATACGTCAATGATAACTGCACTTGTTGTGGAAAATGCTCGGAGGTTTGTGAGACTCAAATTCCAAATCCGGTAAATTACGGAATGGATTCCATGCCGGCGGCTTATTTGCCTCACGCAATGGCTTTTCCCTTCAAATATGTTGTTGATCCGGCAATAGTCGGCACTGAAGAAGCAAAAAAATGCGTAGAAGCTTGCAAATATAACGCGATCGATCTCGAAATGCAGCCTGCTGTTTTAAATCTCAATATTGGTTCAGTAGTTTGGGCCACAGGTTGGGATCCCTATGAGGCTGAAAAAGTCGACTATCTCGGTTTTGGAAAGTATCCCGACGTGCTGACAAGTGTAATGTTTGAACGTCTGTCTTCGCACAGTGGACCCACCAAAGGCAGGATAACCAGGCCTTCGGACGGAAAACCTGTCCAAAGCATAGCTCTTGTTCAGTGCGCCGGTTCGAGGGACGAAAACCACCTGGCCTATTGTTCCGGGATTTGCTGCCTGGCGTCTCTGAAGCACGCAACTTACCTGAGAGAGCAGAACCCCGACAGCAAGGTTTTCATCTATTACATCGACATTCGGGCAATGGGCAAATACGAAGATTTCTACACCAAAGTCCAGGCGGATGAAAACGTCGTCCTTACCAAGAGCAAAATAGCCAGAGTGACTCTGGATAAAGAATCAGGCCAGATGCTGGTTCAGGGTGAAGATATTGGTCGGGGCGAAAAGGTGAAACAGTTGGTCGATCTGGTTGTGCTCGCTGTAGGAATGAAGCCCGGAACCGCCTCATGCAAGCCATCACTGGAAATGGAATACGATGACTTTGGTTTTGTGACGGGATCAGGCTCTTCGGGGCTCATCCCAGCGGGATGCGTTAAGGCGCCGATGGAAGTGGCGGCGTCACTTCAGGATTCTACGGCGGCCGCTTTGAAAGCCATCTCGACGGCCATGGGGAGGTAGAGTTAATGGATCAAAAAATTGGTGTATATATATGTTCAGGTTGCGGAATAGGGGAAGCATTTGACTGCCAGGCTCTTGATTCCGTAGCGAAAGAGTTCAAGGTCGCCAAGGTGGAGCACAGTGAAGTGTTGTGCGGCCCCGCCGCTCTTGAGACTATCAATTCAGACATCAGTTCAGGCGCAGTAAACTGTGTTGTGATAGGGGCCTGTTCAGGAAGAGTCAAGACCGATGAGTTCTGTTTCGATCCGATGACTGTCATTTCTGAACGTCTCAATCTGCGTGAGCACGTGGCCTGGTGTCAGCCAGCCGGCGCTGAAGACACTCAGATGATGGCTGATGATTATCTCAGAATGGCCATTACCAGAGTCCAGAAATCAACTCTTCCCAAGCCTTACATGGAAGAAATTGACAAGAACATCCTTGTAATAGGAGGAGGAGTGTCAGGGCTCCAGGCCGCACTGGATGCAGCAAAGGCCGACTACAAGGTAATACTTGCCGAGAAAGAGGACTCTCTCGGCGGTCAAATGATGAACTGGTATAAAAATACCCCTGCTCGCCCACCTTATCAGGAGCTTTCTGAAATCAGCGTCCAGGCCACAATAGACCAGGTCACATCCAACCCCAACATAACCGTCAAGACTGGAGTGACCATTGAAAAAATAGCCGGCGCTCCAGGAATGTTTGATGTGACTTTTTCAAACGGCGGCGGCGCAAACCGTGTCGGCTCAATAGTTCTGGCTGCCGGATGGAAACCATACGACGCCTCCAAGCTTGAGAACCTTGGATTTGGAAAGTTTCCCGATGTTATCACTAACTCCCAGATGGAAGAGATGGCAAAGTCAGGGAACATTGTTTGCCCGTCCGATGGTTCACCGGCTTCAGTTGTAGCATTCATTCAATGCGCCGGATCACGCGATCAGGATCATCTTCCATACTGCAGCGCAGTCTGTTGCCGGGTTTCCCTCAAACAGGCCATGTATGTCAAGGAAGCCAATGAAGAGAACAAGGCCATAATTTTCTACAAAGACATGAGGACTCCGGAGCAGGCCGAGGAATTCTACAAAAAGGTTCAAAAGGATGGAGTGGTCTTTGTGAAGACCGACACGTCAAAGGTCACAATCTCGGAAGGCTCGGAACGAAAACTGGCCATCGAGACAATGGACGATCTGTTGGGCGAGCCAATTCAGATGGAGGCCGACCTGGTAGTCCTGGCCACCGGAATGCAGCCAGCCACACTGGACGATCCCATCCTGAACCTGGAATATCGCCAGGGACCCGCGATGCCCGATCTGAAATATGGATTCCCCGATTCACACTTCATCTGTTTCCCTTACGAAACCAGGAGAACCGGAATTTATGCGGCCGGATGTGTTCGTCAGCCAATGACAGCTTCAAGATCGGCAAGTGACGGCGCAGGAGCTGCCATGAAGGCTATTCAGTGCGTCGAGATGGCTTCGCAAGGCAAGGCCGTCCATCCGCGCGCCGGAGACATGTCATATCCCGAGCTTTTTATCCAGAGATGCACACAGTGCAAACGCTGCACTGAGGAATGTCCCTTCGGTATGTATAATGAGGATGTCAAAGGAACGCCTCTTCCACATCCTACAAGATGCCGCAGATGCGCCATATGTATGGGCTCGTGCCCTGAAAGAATCATATCCTTCAATAATTACTCCGTGGATATGATAGGCTCTATGATCAAATCAATCAACGTTCCCGATGAATATGATGAAAAACCTCGTGTTATCGGGTTTATATGTGAAAACGACGCCTTTCCCTCTCTCGACATGGTTGGCTTGAACAAACTTAATTATCCGCCTTGGTTCAGGTTCATTCCGTTGCGCTGTCTCGGATCGCTCAACCTCGTGTGGATAGCCGATGCGCTCTCCAAGGGCATCGACGGAATAGTGCTTTTTGGCTGCAAATACGGGGATGATTATCAGTGCCACTTCATACAGGGTAGTGAGCTGGCAAATACCCGAATGTCAAAAATTAAAGAAACGTTGGATCGACTGGTACTGGAGTCTGATCGCATCAGGTTCGAACAAATTTCTATCGATCAGTATCATAGAATACCTGCCATTCTGGAAGAATTCAGCCAGAGACTGGAAGAACTCGGTCCTAACCCGTATAAGGGCTTCTAATCAAAGGAAGAAATATGGAAACTAAGATACCTTTTTTGGAAGTAAGTGACGCTATTGTAATGTCGGGCGCAGAAACTCTGTACTGGTGCATGCAGTGTGGTTTGTGCACCGGAACATGCCCATGGAGACTGGTTCCGGGTGAGGCCTCTGAGGAGTTCAACGTCAGATTGGTTCAGAGAATGGGCCAACTCGGGCTCGAGGGCTTTGAGTCCGAGAACTGTCTCTTCGCATGCACAACCTGTCGGGCATGCCAGGACAGATGTCCGAGAGGCGTTGACATAATCGGCAATATACGTGGCATGAGGGCCATGCTGGCTGAAGTGGGCACAATACCGCCGAGTCTAAAGCCTATCGCCGGAAGCCTCCATTCTCAAGGGAATCCCTGGTCTGGAACTCGTGAGAAACGCACGGAGTGGATGGAAGGTCTGGATGTTCCAATCTTTTCTGCGGACACCGAATACTTGCTGTTTGTTTGCTGCACGTCCTGCTACGACATCAGGAGCCGTAAGATAGCCAAGGCCGTTGTGAGCTCCCTAAAGGCCGCCGGAGTGAGCTTCGGAGTTATTGGCGCCGAAGAAAGTTGTTGCGGTGAATCCATCAGGAAAATTGGTGATGAGGCCCTATTCTCCAAACTGGCGGAGTCAAACATCAACCTCTACAACGGCAAGGGCGTAAAGAAGATTATAGTGACTTCTCCTCACTGTCTATACACCATGAAGAACGAATACCCTGAACTGGGTGGTGAGTTCGAGGTTTTCCATTACACCGAAATCCTGGCCAGGGCCGTTTCCGAAGGTAAGATAAAACTGTCCGGTAAAATGGCAGGAGAGGTGGCCATGCACGATCCCTGCTATCTGGGCCGCCACAGCGACATTTATGACGCTCCAAGGGATTTGATCAGCGCTATTCCCGGTTCCGAACTTAAGGAACTGGATAGAAACAAAAAAGATAGTGTTTGTTGTGGCGGCGGTGGCGGTCGTGTTTGGATGGAGACCAAAGCCGGTGAGAGATTCGCCGAACTTAGAATCAGCGACGCTATTGATTCTGGCGCCAAGACTCTTGTGACTTCATGCCCCTATTGCATTACGATGCTTGAGGATTCATGTAACGTTATGGGCAAGAGCGCCGAGTTGAAAGTTATGGACCTTTCAGAACTGGTCGCAGAGAATCTGTGATATACTTCAGTATTATTGTTTGATGCGGTACGAATGGTCAAGCGCCCGGAAACGGGCGCTTTTTGTATCTTAGATGTGTTTTGTTCCGGGGTAGGCTGTCAGGTAAACGCTGAACAACAACCCCACAAAGATTGCCATCCATAAGGTGCAGATCCTTATCAACATTACGGCCGGCAGACCATCTGAGTAACTTATTCCCATGAAAGCCATCAGCCCCATCATCCCTGCTTCAGTACCGCCCATGCCTCCTGGAGCCATAGACAACGCGCCAACAAGCGTGGAAAAACAATAAATGAAATTGGCTTCCAGGACAGTAGCGTTAAGACCAAACCCTTTCATTATAATGTAAAGGGAAATTGATTCCATCGCCCACGCCAGGGTCGATAATACCAGCCCAGTTGCAAATATCCGGACTGTCATTAGTTCTTTGCCGTGAAGAAGCGCTGAAAGAACTTTGTTTGAGGGCCAGGCCAGGATCCGAAATCCGGCAATCCAGTTTAACACCGGACGATAAATACTCTCCATGCACAAAAACAAACCACCTGCGATCACCAGGAACGCGCATATCAGGAAGAGACTGATCCAGCCCTCGAAGAGCAGTAAAGAACAGGATCCAAGCAAAAGCACGCCAAAAAGATCCATCAAGCGCTCGACCACAAGTATTCCGACCACCTTAGTCACTCGCACGCCATAATCGCGTTTAAGGAAAACGCCTTTCATAGCTTCGCCTATCTTGCCGGGCGTTCCCGTTAGGGCAAAACCCGCAAGAAATGAGCTTATGGAATAAACAAGGGGAACTTTCTGTCCCATCTTGTCGAGATAATAGTGGAATCTGAACCCTCTCAGAAGCCAGCCGACGAATACCAGACCGATTACCATCAGAAGAGAATCCACAGGAAAACGTCTGATGGCAGCAAGAATCGATTTGTAATCAGAGGCCAGGGCCACCGCTCCATAAAGCGCTACCCCAACCAGCGAAAAAATCAGTACCGACCGAATTATACGTGAGTAGGAAAACTTTTGATCCTGCTCAACGTCATCATCTACCAGCGAAGATAGTTGCTCAACGTCGCCACTCGTGTCGTTTGTCATCATTTTATATGAACCTTCAAGAATTGTTAGTCGCTAACGCCTGGGAAAATATACGCATCTCTGGCTGAAATTGGACCAGGCCGCATCGAGCTGATAACGTAAATTGTTTACATAAGCCGCCATTTGCTGGTATTGAGGATCCGATGGGCGCATACTCTGGGCGTGATAATAAGCCTGATAATATGAATTCCAGAGAGTTTTCCAGTTCCGTTCCAACTGAAGGCATTCCCCAAATTCAGGGTTGCTCAGATTGGGCCTGAACGCATATTCCGACTCCATTTGCTGGGGCGCCTGCGGAGGGCTGGGGCGCCGTTGAGGCGTCATCTGTTGTGGGGCGGGTTGTTGAAACTGCGGAGCTTGAGGAACACCCTGAAAAGGCGCCTGAGAACCAGCCTCATTCGGAGCGACCAACGTGCCCAGGCCAGACAAAAATGATAAAATCAAAAAAAGAGTCAATCCCTTTTTAGTAAATGTCATGTGATTCATCATGAGACCCTCAAAAAGGATGATAATTTTTAAACCATATTATCTGTTGGATAAATAACTAGTTATAATCATACAATAATAAAAGTGATTGGTCAAGCAGCCAGTGTACGGTCCCGTGCTGCACGAGCTTTGCCAAGGTCTCACAATGAATTCATCCAGGACGGACCTGATTGTTCAGGAATTCTGAATACGAAATAATACAAAACCGCAATAAGTGAAAGCACAATTACTGCAGACCATATAGCGTCAGTCGAAAAGTGTCCACCTTGAGAAATTCTGGCCAGACTCATCAAGACCCCGTAAAGCATTCCTGATACCAGACCAACCGAAGCCAACACAGGATGAATCGGATAAAGCGCCACCACCGAACATGTCGAGAAAGCAATCGCGCAATGACCACAAACGAAGGACTTTCCGCATCCTCTGCCGCCGGGGATCCAGAAATGGCGATATTGCTCCGTGGAGCCGAACTGCATCAGGTCGGCTGGCCGAGGGCGACCCCAGTGTTCCTTCAGGATGCCATTGACCACAAGTCCCGGTCCGAGAATGACCGTGAGGATAATCACCAGAAACGGTCTCGAGTACCGTTTGTTCAAACGCCCAAGTTTTACCATTAAACAGCCGGCCAGCGAGACCGCCGCCAAGGCTATGCCAGGGATTTCCCCATATTTGTACAACATTGAGAAAAGAGGAGTCTTTCCTGTCAACCACGAACCGCTATCTCCATCTGAAACATAAAACCATGTTGTCCAGGCCAGGTCGGAGTTAGAAACGCCTATGACAAAAGCGCCCAGGAACCCTGTTATCCAAAGTACGAAGACAATCAGTGCGCCTCGTCGCCTATAAATGTTGGAAGTCATGAACTCACTTTCCACAAGTTATCGTAGTTGAGGAGCAAAGTAGCCCCAGATGTTGAGAACCTTCGGGTTACTCGAGCGGTCCCAGCCATATATTATCCGACATGTCGGTTCATGAACAGGAACAATTGCCTTAGAAATGAGATAATATCCTCAAATCGCCGCAATGCACTTGACAGATCGTTTTTATCTGTGCTTTATTCAGAAGACAACGTCATGCCGATTGGACAGAGCGGTCGGCAGAGTTTAGCGTTGTCCCAGTGGGCCGTTAACTCAGGGGTAGAGTATCTGCCTTTTAAGCAGAGAGTCGCTGGTTCGATCCCAGCACGGCCCACCATTTTTTTTATTGACAACTAATTCGTTATCCAGCATTATTGCCGGATTCATATCGGACGTGCGCATCAGCAACGTCCCCATCGTCTAGCCCGGCCTAGGACACAGGCCTTTCACGCCTGCGACAGGGGTTCGAATCCCCTTGGGGACGCCAGAAATATTCAGGAGTCAGTTCACACTGGCTCCTGTTGTATTTTTGAGCAGAATATTTCATGCAAATGCGCGCCGCCTCAGGCCCAACCCCTCAAACGACTCAAACTCTGCCGTCCAATTTATCAACTATTTTTGATTTCCGCTGTTTCTTTGTTTTTGTTGAAGCCTTGTTCTGAACGATGTCATGAGCCTCATTCACGATAGTGAATACTAGCGAAATAACTGTTTGGAATGGAAACAGGCTTTCTGGTTTGAACTCATTCAAACAAAATGGCTTGACAAGAAACTTTTAATGGTTTCAAATGATCGCCTGTACCTTTAGGGACTTTTTTGCGCTGAATTGCTTTCTGACCTGTTATTCCCGGTAATGATCGATGGCTGTAATCAAGCGCCTTGAGATCATCCGGCTCCGTTAGTGTTCATCAATTGTTGAACTGTTCGTAGTTGTCGTTTCCTGGGTTCTGATGATTCATGATCGTGAACGATATAAAAGCGGTGATTCCAGTTTAACTTGTATTTCACAACAATCTTTAAATGAATAGATAAATAATCCTTTTTCCTCGGACGAGTTTGTGGTGGATTTCCATCAACGGTGTAAACGCCTGTCGAAAATATTTGGGCGGAGCGTATGCAGCGCTGCATCCATGACGTGAATTCTGATGGGTCCTGAACCCAGAGTTATTGTTAGGCCGAAAGGGGAATGCAATGAAGAAGACCATGCTAGCTGTCGCCATGTTGGCGCTGTTACAGGTGTTTATGGCGCCTGTATGCTGCGAGGCGAATGATCCGGTTCTGATCGGTCTGCCCACCGCTGTGACCGCCTTGGAAGGCAAGGAGTGTATAAAGGCAGTGGAACTGGCCGTGGAGGAGATCAACGCCAAGGGCGGAGTGAATGTTGGTGGCGCCAAGAGACCTTTAAAGGTTGAGACTCTTGACTTGCGCGACGCGTCGCCCGGAGTTCCGGTATCCGAAGCTCTTCTCGGAATGGAAAAGATGATCACCGAGAAAAAGGTTCACGCAATACTTGTTGGACCATTCAGGTCGGAGTCGCTGATAGCGGGTATGGACCTCATTGCCAAACACAAGGTGCCGTTTCTGGGCACAATAGCAATGTCTCCCAAATCCGAGGAAAAAGTCAGAGAAAACCCTGAGAAATATAAATACGTGTTCAGAGTATGTCTTAACGCCCAGTCACTGGTCATGTATCTGGCTCAGGCGCTTGACTTCATGAAGACAGAGTTTGGTTTCGACCGGTTATTCGTGATGACACAGGATGTTCTGTGGGCAAAAGCGACTGGCACAGGAGTCGCTGGTGTGGTTGAGTCCAAAATGGGCTACAAGGTCAAGGGACAGGAAGTTTATCCCACGGGCGCTTCAGATTTTTCCGCAGGTCTGATCAAGGCAAAAGGTCAGGACTCCCAGATCATACTGACCGTTTTTGACATGCCACAGAGTGGTATTTTACTCAAGCAGTGGAAAAGTATGAAGATCCCGGCAATGGTTGGTGGTTTCATATCTCCAATGGCGGGTCCCGGAGCATGGAAGACATTTGAGGGGAAAATCGGCGGACTTATAAACACAAATTTTGAACTAGGCAGCGCAATTCCGGTCGAAAAATATCCTCCGGCCACCAAGTTTTTCGAAGCTTATCTGAAAAAGTTTGGTCAGCCCATGGAGGCAGGTCACGGGCCGGCCCCATCCTACGATTCCGTCTACATATTGGCTGAAGCTATTGAACGAGCCGGATCACTGGATCCTGACAAGGTTTCCGAGGAAATCAGGAAAACGGATCGCCAGGGTGTAATCGGTCGCATCAAATTCAACGACGGTAACCAGGTTGTGTATGGGAATGATCCCAGCCAGACTGCCTTGGGATGCGTGTCCCAGTGGACTGAGGACGGTAAGCGCGTGATAGTATATCCGAAATCCATAGCTGAGGGAGCCATCAAACTGCCGGAATGGATCAAGCCGGCAAAGTAGTATTGCTTTCATCCGCATCCAAAACATTTCAAACTGGGGCCCTGGCATTGAAATACCCGGTTTTTCATGCCAAAGGCTCCAGGACAATTTAGCCCTCAAGGGGATCGCCAATGCTGGAAGTCACCATAATTTACGGTTTTATTAACAGTATCATCCTGGCCTTGATAGCCCTCGGATTCAGCCTGACTTTCGGCATCAGCGGGGTTTCCAACTTCTCTTACGGGGCCATGTACATAATGGCAGGATATGCGGTCTGGATCATGATAAACCTACTGGGCCTGCCGTTTGCTCTGGCCGCCATTCTTTCCATCATTTTCACAGCGTTGTTCGGCTGGGTTCTGTACAGGCTCGTTCTACTCCGAGTCAGAGGCATGGTGATCTCGGAGGTCATAGCGACGTTTGGGGTCGGTCTTGCCATTCTGGAACTGTTCAGGTACCTGGGATTCACTGGCTTTGAATACACTCTTCCCGTGTTTACTGACGGTAGTGTCATGATCGGTGACACTTACATCGACCATCAAAGGCTTTGGATTGTCGGCATCGGCATCAGCCTTGCGATCGGACTTTATTTGTTCACTCGCTTCACAAAAACCGGACTGGCCTTCCGGGGAATTGCCCAGGATGAAAAAACGGCATTGTCTCTCGGGATCAATTCCGATCGTGTAGCCGGTCTGAGTGTGGCTTTCGGATCCGGTCTGGCTGCGATAGCGGCGATCCTCATCCTACCCAGGGGAACCATATCGGTAAATGAAGGCTACGATGTCCTGATCAACGCCATGGCCGTATGTATCATTGGCGGTCTGGGCAGCACCGTTGGAGTCATAGTGGCCTCTTTCCTCATTGGCTACGCCCAGATGATAACAGACGCCTTCTCAGGTCCACACTGGAAGATGATAGTTTCGCTTGTGGCCATACTCATTATTCTTCTGGTCAAGCCATCGGGATTGTTCGGTAAACAAAAGGAGCTTGAGGAGCGAATCTGAGTCCTGGAAGCTCCTTGTGTCTTTATTAATCCATAAAATTCAGCCTGTTCATGGCTCACAATGGCGGTAAAGTGAAACAAAAACGAAGAGAACGGATAGACCGTGGAATCAAGGTGAGATCGGACGATATTTTTGCGCTCACTTCATACCGGGAATTTCTTTACGTCTCTGTCCCACCTGTGGCGCCTGTAATATTGCTTTTGGCCCTCCCACTGATACTGCCACTCTACTGGCAAAAGGTGCTGATCACCACGTCTGTGTTCGCAATCCTGGCGTTGAGTTGGGACTTTCTGGTGACAGTAGGAATGGTATCGCTCGGACAGGCGCTCTTCTTTGGTATCGGGGCATATCTTGCAGGCTACATGGACCTGGCGTTTGGGCTCCCCATAATGATGACGGTCCCCCTGGCCACTGTTTTCGGAGGCCTCATCAGCGCTCTCATGCTCCTTCCTGTGTTGCGACTCAGGGGAGTTTATTTTTCTATGGTCACACTGGTGTTGCCGTTGATGCTGGAACGGACTATCGAAGCGACCGGTTGGCTTGGGGGAACAGAAGGCCTGACAGGCTTGAAGTCATTTCCAAACATTTGGGTTGAATGTTACCTGGTAGTGATCGTGCTTCTGCTGGTCTTTTTCGGATTTCGCCGACTTGTCACTACGGACTACGGATTGGTGCTCAAGGCCATCAACAACAATGACCGGGCTGTCATGAGCGCTGGAATCAACATCTACTGGATGAAGGCTCAGGCTCTTTTCATAACCGGGGCAATCGGCTCATTCTGCGGGGCTTTCATGACGCATGTCTACATGTTCGTAGGCATGCCGGTGTTTGCGCTCGATTATTCGATTCTTCCACTGGCTTCTTCTGTCGTAGGCGGTATGGGGTCTTTTGCGGGTTCACTGCTGGGAGCATTCATACTGGTTCCACTATCGGAGGCTCTCAGAGGAATAGGCGGACTGAGAACAGTTATTTACGCTCTATCACTGGTCGTTTTCATAGTGGCGATACCCGAAGGAATTTTCCATTACGTTCAGAGAAAATATCAACAGTTTGAGAGATGGGCCGAAGTGGAAAACTGAGTGAATCCTCGAGCTGATTGATTAGAATAATTCCAAGCCAAAAGGAAACTGGTTGTAATTTATGTCAGAAACAACTGGGAATAAAAAAGGTGAACTTCTTCTGAAGGTCAGGGGTCTCAGCAAGAATTTTGGTGGAGTCAGGGCTGTCATCGGCGTGGATTTCGATCTTCACCAGGGAGAGCTTCTGGGGTTGATCGGTCCAAACGGTTCCGGGAAGACAACTCTTGTCAACTTGATCACCGGCTTTATCAAACCTTCTGATGGTAGGGTCGAATTCAAGGGCAAAAATATTACCGGCTTGATGCCGTATCGCATAGCCAGGCTCGGAATAGCCAGAACATTCCAGATGGCCAAACCCTTTGCGGACTTACCGGCATTTAAAAACATAGTGATACCTCTTTTCTCGCCTAGAGTTCGCGGATTATCCGGCGGCAGATACGGCGATAGAGATTCAGTCGCTAAAGACCTGTTGGAAGATGTGGGCTTCGAAAGAGACTCTTCCGTCACGTTCAAGGCCGCAGGCAGTCTCCCTCACGGTTATCTGAAAAGGCTTGAACTGGCCAAATGTCTTGCGTTAAGGGCAGACTTGATCATCCTTGATGAGCTTTTCTCGGGACTAAGCATTGCGGAATTGGCAAGCATCATCCCAATTATCGAAAAGATGATGATGGAAGGCAAAACAATAATAATGATTGAACATCGTCTGCGTGAGCTTTTCCGGATCGCCGACAGGGTTATAGTCCTCAACTTTGGACAGGTTATAGCTGATGGAAAACCTGCAGAAGTCATGGAGAGTCATGAGGTGAGACACGCATACCTTGGAACCGAGGACTGACGATATGTTTATCAATCAACCGCTTAGAAAAATTAATCGAGTCGGGAAAACAAATGCTCCAAATATCTAACCTCATGGTTTTCTATGAGAACGCCATAGCGCTCAACGACTTCAGCATGACCGTCAATGCAGGTCAGATAGTGGCTGTGATTGGATCGAACAGCGCCGGTAAGACCACATTGATGAATACAATCTCCGGACTGATCATTGACACGAAGATCAAGGAACAGCGAAAAGGCGGAGAGAGAATTACGCTTTATGGCAAGATTGTTTTCGACGGTAAGGATATCACAGAGATGCATCCCAGCGACCGTGTAAAGGAAGGCATGGTCTTGTGCCGGGAGCGTCACCCCATTTTTCCTGAATCCGATCTTGTGGAAAACCTTAAAATTGCAGGTTATCTCAGAACCCGGGCAGAGGTGTCCGAGACCATAGAATACATCTTTGATCTGTTTCCGACTCTTCTCAGGCTGAAGACAAGAAAGGCCGGTTTCTTGAGCGGCGGTGAACAGCAAATGCTCACAATAGGCATGGCTTTGGTAGTCAAGCCTAAACTCCTGTTACTCGATGAGCCTCTGCTCGGGTTGAGTCCCGTCATGCAGAAAACTCTCGTGGACGCCATTTTGAAAATCAGGTCGGAAGCCGGACTGACGATAATAGTGACCGAGCAGTTTGCCCGTCCGATTCTTCCGGTCATTGATCATGGATACGTGCTGGAAAATGGGATGTTGAGCCTGGACGGCCCGGGACTTGAACTCATGGAAAATCCAGAAGTCAAAGCCGCCTATTTTGGGGTTTAAAGGAGACAGCGCCTAACATGTCGGATCTTAAATACGGGACCATTTTCGAGGCTTTCACAGCAACAGCCACTCAGTACCGTGACAATACCGCAGTGGAATATCTGGGCACAAAATATTCTTACAAAAAGTTGCTCGGCCTTGTAGAGAAGTTTGCAGGCGGACTCTCTCAACTCGGGATAAAAAAGAACGATAGAATCATGATGTACATCCCGAACTCCATACAACTGGTTCTGGCGTGGCTCACAGCGCAAAGGCTGGGCGCGATAATCATTCCCATCACGCCTATATACACCGTGCCTGATCTAAAATACGTAGCAAACGACACACAATCAAAAATCATCATTTGTTCCGACAGAAATTTTGGTTATGTCAAACAGATAATCTCAGACTCCCTGATTGAGAAGGTTATAGTCACGAATGTGGTGGACCTGCTGCCCGCATGGAAAAAGGCTTTTGGATTCCTGGCCGACAAAGTGCCAAAGGGTCGTATAGAAAAATCCAACATGGTTGAGACGGTAAACAGTGTCCTGTCCATGAGCGGCTCGGCTCCGAAGCCCGTTTTGAACGAATCTGATATCGCAGAAATTATTTACACCGGAGGGACCACTAAACACCCCAAGGGTGTGCCTATCTCCCACGGGCTTTTTCTGGAATCTTCCGAGGAGCAGTTAGGTGTGCGTGATGCCCTGTTTCCAAAAAACAAGGACGTCATCATGGGAGGCGCCCCTTTATTCCACATCGCCGGACAGACATGCAGCCTGTCGACTGTTGTAATAGGAGGGGGCACACTCATACTTCACCCCAAGGTGAATCTGGACGCCATGTTTGACTCGATCCAGAGAAACAGGGCGACCAGCCTTATTGGCGTTCCGGCTCTTTACAGGATGATCCTCGACCATGATCGCGCCGATCAATATGATTTGTCATCGCTGAAGTACTGCTTCTCGGCTGCTGATGTGCTGCCACAGGAGATTGGGGCCCGTTGGGAGAGAAAATTTCACAAACAGATATATCAGGGTTATGGGGCCACCGAGACATGTGGTGGAGTGTGCATGGCCCCAACGGATGTTGCCCTGCCTCCTTTAACTATGGGCAAGCTCCTGCATAGTAAAGAAGTGCTGATTACGGAGTTGGACGGAGTCGATCCACTTCCTCAGGGTGAGCCCGGAGAGTTGCTTGTCCATTCCGGGAGAATGGTCAAGGCTTATTTCAACAAACCTGAAGAGACTGCGCAGGCTTTCGTGGAAATTAACGGGAAGCTGTTTTACCGCACAGGGGATATAGTGAAGTCTGATCCAGACGGCTTCTTCTATTTTGTGGATCGAACTGTCGATGTGATCAAGAGCAAAGGCTACAGAATATCGGCTTCAGAAGTTGAAGCCGTGTTACAGGAGCACCCTTCAGTTGTTGAATCATGTGTGGTCGGTGTGCCGGACAAGAAGGTCGGGGAGAGGATCAAAGCTTTCGTGGTGCTTAAGAGCGACGTAAAGGGAATATCCGGATACGACCTTATCAAGTGGTGCCGAAAACGCCTTGTGGATTACAAGATTCCCAACTACATCGAGTTCAGGGACATGTTGCCCAAATCAAAGGTAGGAAAGTTGTTGAGGCGTGAAATCAGGAGCGAAGAACGCAAGCGACTTGAAACGTGACGGTTTATGCGCAGACCAGCCCCGATGCCATGAACATCTGCCATGATTGTTAAAGGCGGTTTGAAACCGCCTTTTTTTATGGTCTTCTTGGGTATTTCACTTTCAGGAGCCATCGACTTGCATAAACGTGTGCTTATGACGTTTTTCAAAAGTGTTATCGGACTGAAATTACGATTGAAACTGTTACATCCAGTTGGGTGGCGCCACAACAAGAGCGCCGTACTTGGTCAGGCATCCAGAATTTATGGATTCCCGTTTTCACGGGAATGACAGAGCAATTCATGAGCACAATTAGTGTTTACTTTCGAGAACAGCCATATAATCGGACTCTAATATCAGTTTTATCAGGCGTCTCTGAAAATGATCAGGGTCTCGTCCGTTTCCACCGCCTGACCTGGTTTTATCATAATTTTGTCTATTACAGCGTCCCGGGGTGAGGCTACCGAGCTCTCCATCTTCATGGATTCCATCCGAAGCAACTCCTGACCTTTCCTGACAATAGCCTCCTCCTGAACCGACAAGGCCGTGATGAGCCCGGGCATGGGACAGCGTAATTCGTTTTCCTGAGTTGACTTGACATCCCTCAGCATGAAATGGGCTACGCTCCATTCCAGAGGATTGTATATCTCGAATGTAATCACTATCCCTGAGTAGAACGCGCGAATATGGTTCTCCTGGTATTGAAGACGGAACATGTGTGAAACACCATCAATCTCCAGTTTCAGCCTTCGGCGGTAATATTCGAAATCGGGCGCAAGCACCCTGTAATTTTTTCCGTTAATGTTAACGCCCCATGTTCTAGCATCTTCCGATAATCCCAGGGACATGTTAAAAACGTCGGGATGAGCGCGGACGACGTACTGGTGATCGACGCAAAAAGCGTCCGGACCCCCTACGCACGGCGCCATGGGTTTGAGAGAGTCTCTGATCAGACTGCGCCTGGTGTGGTACACCAGGAGCGCAGCTATAGCCATGTAGTGGAGATTTTCCTTGGACGGCGGAATCTTGCTCTTACCATCCACAAAATGATCCTCAATGAAGTCTGTGGAAAGCGCTCCACTGACGAAAGCCGGATGGGCCAGGACCGAATTGGCAAAATCCACGTTGGTTGTTATTCCTTCGATATGATAACCGTTGAGGGCCTTTATCAGGGTTTTTCTGGCGTCCTCCCTGTCGGCGCCCCAGGCAACAACTTTGGCGAGCAGAGAGTCATAGTGAATGCTAACTACGCTGCCTGCGCTTATTCCGCTGTCCACCCGGACATGTTTGCCTTGAGGTTCCGCATATCTCGTGATCATCCCTGTTGTTGGCAAAAAACCTTTAGAGGGGTCTTCTGCGCAGATCCGGGCCTCTATGGACCAACCATCAATTGAGATCTTGTCCTGTGTCAGTGTAAGAGGCTCATCCGAGGCCACACGAATCTGCAATTCGACCAGGTCCAGTCCTGAGACCATTTCAGAAACCGGATGTTCAACCTGAAGCCGGGTGTTCATCTCCAGAAAGTAGAAATTATTCTGATTGTCGAGAATAAATTCGACCGTACCGGCCCCTGTGTAACCCGCGGCTTTGGCAAGGTCACAGGCTATCCTTCCCATTTTCTGACGCAACTCTTCAGTTAACGCAACAGAAGGTGTCTCTTCTATAACTTTCTGGTAACGTCTCTGAATGGAACACTCGCGCTCGCCGAGGTGTATTATGTTTCCAAACTTGTCTGCCATAATCTGAATTTCTATGTGCCTGGGCCGTACAACGAAACGTTCCACAAATACCCGATCGTCCCCGAAGCTCTTCATGGTCTCTGTCCTACAGGCTTCGAGCGCTTCCGGCAATTCTTCACGGCCCATTACGATACGCATTCCACGCCCACCACCGCCTGCGGCCGGTTTCAGGAGGACAGGAAAACCGATCTCATCACATGCCGATACTGCTTCCTCCAGGGAATGGACAGGCTCTTCCCGACCCGGGACCACTGGAACTCCCGTTTTTATGGCAAGCGCTTTTGAGGCTGTCTTGTCACCCAATAATGCTATGGCTTCAGGTGACGGTCCGATGAATACAAGCCCTTCCTCTTCAGCCATGCGTGCAAACGCTGCGTTTTCGGATAGGAAGCCGTAACCGGGGTGTATCGCCTGACAACCATGGGCAAAGGCAGCCCTTATGATCTTTTCATGATTAAGAAAAGAGTCTTGTGCTTTAGCAGGACCGATGAGACACGACTCATCCGCCGCCTGAACGTAAGGAGCCCTGAAATCAACTTCAGAATAAACGGCCACTGCTTTGATACCCAGGCGATTACAGGTCCTGATGATTCGAATGGCTATCTCGCCCCTGTTGGCTATTAGAATTTTATCGAACACTTTATGTCCTCAGAGTGGAATATTCCCATGCTTGCGCTTGGGTCTCACCGTCTGTTTCCCTTCAAGAACCTGAAGGCTTCGAATCAGTCTGCCCCTGGTGTCCCTGGGGAATATAACGTCGTCAATGTAGCCTCTTTTGGCTGCGAGGAAAGGATTCGCAAATGTGTTGCGATAGATGGTCTCCTTCTCTTTTAGCGCAGCAGCGGGGTCATCTGACGTTTCTATTTCCTTGCGATATATTACTTCAGCGGCCCCGCGTGGCCCAAGCACCGCTATCTCGGCCGTCGGCCATGCGTAGTTGATGTCGGCTCCGATGTGTTTGGAGTTCATCACAATGTAAGCCCCTCCATACGCTTTTCTCACCACCACCGTAATCCGTGGAACAGTGGCTTCGATGAAAGCGTAAAGCAGCTTGGCCCCGTGACGGATGATACCGCCATGTTCCTGTTCCGGGCCAGGCATAAATCCGGGAACATCCACAAAGCAGATAAGAGGGATGTTGAATGCGTCACAGAACCTCACAAAGCGGGCGCCCTTTGCAGAAGCGTTACTGTCCAGAACTCCGGCCAGCACGGATGGCTGGTTGGCGATCAAGCCAATCGTTTTACCGCCCAATCTGCCGAAACCGACTATGAGGTTTCTGGCAAACCTTTGGTGAACCTCAAGGAACTCTGCCCCATCCAGGACCGAATTTATAAGCACTTTCATGTCATAAGGCTGGTTTGGACTGGCCGGAACAAGGTAATCCAGCACCGGGTCCTTTCGGTCGATAGGATCACGAAGATCCAGAATGGGTGGCTCCTGGTTGTTATTCGACGGGAGATAGTTTATGAGTCTTCGGACTTCCCTGAGGCACAAAATGTCGTTAGGGAGCACAAAGTGGGCTACTCCGCTTTTTGCGCTATGGACCCCGGCTCCCCCTAGTTCATCGAAGCTGATATCCTGATGTATGACCGTCTTGACAACATTGGGTCCCGTCACAAACATGTATGAGGAGTTTTCTACCATGAATGTAAAATCTGTCATGGCGGGACTATAAACGGCGCCACCAGCGCAAGGCCCCATGATGCATGAAATTTGCGGAATGACTCCACTGGCCATGACATTACGATTGAATATTTCCCCGTATGCCGCCAGAGCGTCTACCCCCTCCTGGATCCTTGCCCCGCCCGAGTCGTTTAATCCGATGAACGGCGCCCCCACACGAACCGCATGGTCCATGACCTTGCTTATCTTTTCAGAATGCGCCTCACCAAGTGAGCCTCCAATTACCGTGAAATCCTGGCTAAAGATAAAAACCTCACGGCCGTCGATGGTCCCGTGGCCTGTTATAACGCCGTCACTCAGGTGTTCTTTTTCTCCCGAAAGATGTCCGCCGCGACCGGCCTTGAGCACATCAAATTCCTCAAAAGAACCATCATCGAGCAACAGGTCCACTCTTTCTCTGGCGGTTAGTTTACCCCTGGCATGCTGATCATCTATTCGTTTTTGTCCCCCACCCCTGGCGGCTTCGTCACGCATTCGCCTGAGACTGGCCAGATTATCCTGAATAGCCCAGTCAGGTCCACGGTTACTTCTGCAATCAGCTATATCCGACGTCATCCGGACTTGTTCCAATTCATGGGGAGGCTTTTCCATTACAATCTCCGTTTTTATTCGCTAACGGTAAAATATGGCTTGCTTGTATTCAAAAAGTCAAGTGATTACATCGGAATCAAACTAATCGGCTATAACCGCATATCGCCAGAAATGGCCTAATTATGCGTTGACATGGATACATCAGTGCGGTATCTTTTTAGACAATCAACTGCCTTCGACCTCATCAGCCTTTGTTTATATAGTCAGGATGCTTTTTAATTTGGGTTTTACCCGCATGCCGCAAGGCGTGAATCAGACAGCGTGTTTTTTGCCCGAAACATCAACTCGCGTCGGCGCCTGCCGTCCTGTGATCGTTCATCACTGTTTGAACAGAACTGGAATTCTGATTTCGGAGTAGACTTTTACAGCGGTGTTTCAATCCGTGATCATGGAAAGGTTTCCTGTTTAAACCCACAATCGTGAGACAATGTCTGTTGTCGCGCATAATATTTTTGCGCCACTCAATTTCAGAAAATTTTCAGGAGGAACTGAATGAAAAGTTTGAAATCCAATCCAAACATTGAGGGGAGTCAAATCGGCAGACGGACCTTTCTCAAGGTTTCAACAGTCCTCGGGGGAACGATTGTGCTGGGAGCCTCTCCATGTCTTTTTGCACAGACGACCAAAAGGATATCCATCGCTACTGGAGGAATGGGGGGGGTTTACTTCCCACTGGGAGGAGCGATAGCCGCATCGGTTACCAAGTATGTCCCGGGAGTGGAGGCGGCCGCAGAAGTTACTGCAGCCTCTGTGGATAATTGCAAGCTTGTGGGCGCCAAAAAGGCCGACCTGGGAATTGTCATGGGCGACACCGCTTATGACGCATACGCCGGTCTCAACATGTTCAAACAAAAGCTGCCTGTCAGAAACATTGCGGTCTTGTACTCCAACGTCATGCATGTGGTTGCGCCTCAGTCGAAGGGCATAAAAAGCGTCGCCGATCTAAAAGGCAAGACCATATCAACAGGAGCCCCCGGCAGTGGTGTAGAGGTCATGGCGCTCAGGATTCTGGATGCGAACGGTATCAACCCCGATAAGGATGTAAAGCGCGACAGGCTGGGCGCCTCCGAATCGGCTGGAGCCCTTAAGGATGGCAAGATAGAGGCTTTTTTCTGGTGCGGCGGTGTGCCGACGGCATCGGTCCTGGACCTGGCGGCCTCACCCGGCATGAAGCTGGATTTTATTCCAAATAAAGATTCAATAGAGAAAATGACCTCGAAACACGGCCCTGTATATTTCCCGAAAAGCATTCCAAAAACAGCCTATTCAGGAATGGTGGCTGATGTTCCCGTGGCAGCCGTGGGAAACCTGCTGATTGCTAATGAGGCGATGGAAGACAAACTTGTAGAGGGAATCCTGGCGGCCATTTTCGATCACAAGCCTGAATTGGTGGCCGTTCACAAACAGGCTGAAGACCTCGATCTTCAGGACGCCGTCGTCGGTTCACCAATTCCGTTCCACAAAGCGGCCATCGCATTTTACAAATCCAGGGGTCTGAAAGTGGAATGACCTTTTCTGAATGGGATTCTCGTTGGCTCAAGCCGTCATTGGTTCTGACGGCGTTATTCTCTCTTGTCATGATTCTGGGGCTGCAGTTAAAGGTCACCGTCCTTGAAATAAGCAGCCCTGGCAGATTACTTCGGGTCTGTGACAGTGATGAATTGATTCACTCGTACACACACTCCATGTATTTGGCTCGGGTAGATGAGCGGTTCATTATAGAGAACGGAAGGCTGAGGTTAGTTTCCGTAATTACGCCAAGTGTGGCAGTGTTGGAGTACTTTGGACTGAACAGCCAGGATACGGGAGATCTGAATCTTGTTTTTGACTCTTTCACAATACCGGTTGCCAGCGCTGGAGACCACAGTGTGAAGATCGGGAATACAAAAATCAATCTTTGGACAGGGGCGTCGAGCGAAGAGAAGATCGAGATACGAATAAGCAGGGTCAACTTATTTAAATATATGTTTTGTTTACTTTGGGGTTAGCGCATGGTCAATCAGGAAAACGGATGGGACAAGAACGAGCAGCTAAAAAAAGTTGAAGAGGTTATCCAGCAGGAGGAGGGTATTACCCGTGATCCCAATTATGTCTGGAGCCTAATTATCACTGTGATAGCGGTGGCCAACTCCATATTTGCCATGTATGTGGCCGTGGGGACTATGACCACTCAGATTCTTCGAGGCATACATGTGGCGGTGGTGCTCACACTTATCTTCCTTCATTTTCCGGCATCCAAACGTCACAAGACCAATGTGAGCATCATAGATATTGCTTTGATAGCCCTTTCCATTGCTTGCATCGGATATATGTTAGTAGATTTCGAGGAGTTCATATACCGGGCTGTTACCCCTGACGTTTTGGACCAGGTATTTGGCGTTATCCTCATTTTGCTGATTCTGGAGGCTACGCGCAGGACCACGGGACTGATAATGCCGATAACCGTGGTGATTTTCCTCATTTACGCATACATAGGGCCTCAATTGCCGGCGCCGTGGACTCATCGCGGTTATGATCTGGAACGTATAGTCGGTCACATGTACATGACACTCGAGGGCATATTCGGCATACCGATAGATGTGTCATCCACATTCATCATTATGTTTACAATATTTGGGGCTTTTCTCCGGGTATCCGGCGCAGGAGAATTCTACGTGAATTTTGCTTTCACCGCTATGGGAAGGAAACCAACTGGAGCCGGCCGTACAGTGGTGTTGTCTTCATTTTTCCTTGCTGGCGGAAGTGGAAGCGGAGTGGCAGACACTGTGACCGTTGGCTCCGTGGCATACCCGATGCTTCAGAAAGCCGGTTATGACAAGGATAATGCGGGTGGTCTACTGGCGGCGGGTGGTTTGGGCGCAGTTCTTACGCCACCTGTCATGGGCGCTGCAGCCTTTCTCATTGCGGAGTTTCTCCGGATTACCTATCTCGATGTGATCAGCATGGCCGTAATTCCGGCCTCCCTTTATTACTGGAGTCTACTGCTGATGGTCGAATTTGACTCCAGGAAGTTCGGAATGACCCTTGTAGAATCGGAAAACCCTCAGAGCCTCAAGAGCCTCACTCTGGCTTACGGATACCTTTTCTTCCCTGTTCTAACGATAGTCGCGTTTCTGGTTTCGGGATACACTCCACAAATGGCCGTTTTCTTCGCCATCGCCGTCTGCATAACCTGTTGTTTTATCAGAAGAGAGACGTGGTTCACACCCAGAAAGCTGGTTGACGCTCTTAAAGGAGGGACACTTGCTGTATTGAATGTGGCCGCCGTATGCGCCTGCGCCGGGATAATAGTCGGAGTGGTCAGTCTTACAGGTCTTGGGTTGAAGCTTTCCACCATCATCATCACCTATGCCGGTCACAATCTTCTTCTTACCACGATATATACAGCCATTTTATTATGGATAATCGGTCTGGCTGTTCCTATCACCGCCACCTATATCATAGCGGCGGTGATTGCCGCTCCGGCTCTTACCAAATTGGGAGTTCCCGATTTTGCCGCTCATATGTTCATTTTCTATTATGCAGTGTTGTCTGAAGTTTCCCCGCCGACGGCATTGTCGCCCTTTGCCGCAGCGGCGCTTACAGGCGGAGACCCTTACAAGACCACCATGATGGCCTGGAAATACACTGCCGTGGCCTTTATAGTGCCGTTCATGTTCATACTGGACCCATCGGGATATGCATTGCTTCTCAAGGGAGACGGCGGATTTATGGATACTCTTTGGGTAATAGCGACATCCTTTCTGGGCGTTTTTTCGTTTGCGTCGGCGGCTTCAGGATGGCTTTACCGAAAATCAAACTGGCTGGAAAGGGGCGCTTTGGGTTTGGCAGGCCTGCTGCTCGTCTATCCCGAAAAGTGGACGGATTTTGTCGGCATCACGATTTTGCTTGTGATCGCCATCTTTCAGCGCCGGGGAGCCAAAAAGCCACCAATGGTGTACGAAGCGCCTTGAGTCATTTAACGCTTTACCTGATACAGATCAGGTTAGTCTGACGAAGCGCCGGTCTCAGGATTTGGCAACTGTTTAAAATCTCATGGAGACTGTCTCACAGAAGAAAAACTCTTGACACTGGACCGTTCACAATGTAGCTATAGGTTTACAGAGGAATTTATGATTCACACCACTCGCAAATTCTTTTTTAATTTTTTTAGCTTTAGAAGGAATATCTGCGTACCCTGAGTGTGAATAGCCAACGATACATGAGAAGGCGGAGTAAACACTCCGCCTTTTTTTTGTTCAAAATCCGGTCCCTGATTTTTTAAGGGGCCGATCGGAATAAAAGAATCTGAATCGAAAGGACTAAAATATGCCAGGGCCGCTTGAAGGAGTCAGGGTAATAGAAATCACGATGTTCCAGCAAGGCCCGGTTGCGGGCATGCGACTGGGCGATCTGGGAGCGGACGTCATCAAGATAGAACCCAAAACAGGAGATCCGGGACGAGGGTTCATGAGAATCATAGGAGCCATGACGGGTCTGTCTGGAAGAAACTACTATTTTGAGCACTGTAACAGGAACAAGAGGAGCCTGTTGCTCGATCTGAAGAAGCCCGAAGGAATGGAAGTCTTCCTGAAATTGATAGATAGCGCGGATGTGTTTTTAAACAACTTGAGTATAGACGCTCCGTTGCGTATGGGCATAGGGCCTGAAGTACTGATGGAACGCAATCCCCGTCTGATTTATGCCCAGGCTTCCGGTTGGGGGCGCAAGGGACCGGACGCCAATGAATTATCGTTTGATTACACAGGCATTGCCAGATCCGGTCTGATGATGTCGGTTGGTGAAAAAGATTCTCCGCCTGCCCAGATACTACCCGGCATAGGAGATGAAGTAGGCGCTCTGGCATGCGCCTGGGGAGTCACAGCGGCCCTGTATGCGCGCGAAAAAACAGGGAAAGGGCAGCTTCTTGACACTTCCCTGATGGGAAGCGTCATTGCATCACTGGGGCTGATCATGGCTGCTCCGGCCATACTTGGTTCCGAATTCCCCAGAGAGGTCAGGGCATTGGCCGGTAATGCCATGTATAACCACTACCGGTGTCAGGATGGTAAATGGATCGCCCTGGCACATCTACAGCCAGAGAGATATTGGCCCAAGGTATGTCATGCTCTGGGACTTGGGGACATTATCACTGATCCAATGTTCGACTCAATTGAGGCTCGAAGCCGAAAAGCCGCTGAACTCGTTGCGCTATTTGATTCCACGTTCGCCAGCAAGACCCGGGAGGAGTGGCTCCAGATACTCAATGAAGCCGAGTGCATTTGCACGCCTGTACAGACGCCTTCGGAAGTTTCAAATGATCCACAGGCCATGGCTAACAATTACTTTGTGGAATACGATCATCCCAAACACGGGATGACCAAAATGGTAGGCTTTCCATGGGATTTCAGCGAAACTCCAGCGGGGTGTTCCAGGCCCGCGCCGGAACTTGGAGAACATTCCGAAGAAATCCTCAGAGAAATAGGATACACCCCAGAGCAGATAGCCGAATTACTGGAGAAAATGTAGTTACTCGATCCCACATGGAGGTCCCCTGGCAGGAAGATGGGGGACTTTCATTCTGCCGGGAAATCCGATTGCAATTGGGGGACCGGCATGGGGTTGGCCGTCATACACGGAATAGTCAAAAGTCATGGCGGA
>CAYNZA010000003.1:0-62752 GCA_964401595.1 uncultured Desulfomonile sp. | reverse complement strand
CCTGGCCTTTAAAAAAGTAGGCTCGCACGCTAAGCAAAATTCCCGTAACAATAGTGATAGACCCAAGTATTAAGGGTAACGTCTTGGGGGGAAGCCTTTCTCCAAACACGGATTTAATCTGAAAAGCTGCAAAAACAATGACTATCCCGACCATGGCAAGAAAAATGCCACTGATAATGTCCGCTGTTCTTTGTGAGGTCATGGCTCCGCTACCCTTTCCAAAGACTGATTAAACATCTCATGTTATTGGTATGGGATTATTTTTTGGCCGCCTCAATCTCCTTGAACAAGGTTCTGTACTGATCGGTCAGCTTGTCCAGATAAATCTTCGAATCAGCAGCGCCCATAGACATGGGAATGAAACCCTGTTTCATCATTTCAGCCTTGATTTCGGGGTTGGAGGCTATCTCCAGAAAAGCTTCTTCAAGTTTCTTTATGACCTCTTTGGAAGTGTTGGGCGGGACAATAACGCCTCTGTCAACTGCTTCGACAATATCATAGCCCAGTTCCTGAAACGTAGGCACATCAGGGAACTCACTCATGCGTTCAACCGTAGCAAGTGCAAGTATCCTCAACTTATCCTTGAAACGAACCAAGTCATTAGAAAAGGTCATACCGGCGTCCGTGTGGCCCCCAAGCAATGCTGTAATCTGGGGAGCCGAACCGGTAAAAGGAACGTAACCCAAAGTGACTCCAGCCAGCTTGTCCAGCACCATCACGGCAAAATGAGGGCCTGAGAAAAAGGACGATCCGCCAACCGTCAGCTTACCCGGCTCTTTCTTGGCAGCGTCTATAAATTCTTTCAGAGTTTTGTAAGGGCTGTTGAGCGGCACGGCCAGGCCCACCGGAGTTTTCTGGAATATTGCCACAGGAATCAGTTGTTCAGTCTTGTATCCGACGTCCTGCTGGAGAGGCTGTAGAATGACATGAGGGATGTTGAACCCTGCAAAAAGATAGCCGTCAGGTTTTCCCTTCACCAACTCTCTCCACCCTAGCGCTCCACCTCCTCCGACTTTATAATCAATGATTACCTGTTGACCCAGTATGCGTGACAAATGAGGCTGCTGCCTGCGAGCTTCCACATCGGATTGACCTCCGGGGTCAAAGGGAATCAAATAACTCAACTGACGACTGGGAAAAGGCTGTGACTGCGCATTAGAGGCATCTGGCCCGAAAACGCAGATCAATGTTACAAGAGCCAGAGACAAAATTAAAAGCATGCGTCGCATAATAATACCCCCTGATGTTGCGGATGCTGCAGTTTATTCCGTGGTCATGGCCCTGTCAAGCTGATATTCTGAAACTCCAAGCTAACATAAGCCATTGAATAAACCACCTTTTATCAGAAACTCATCGCAATGATTCAAACTCACTCATCGTAGTCGGGATTCATGGTTGAATCATGTCGGATGATAATAATTCCAGACCCGCTTTGGTGTTGACGAAGTTTCTTGACAATGCTGCGAGTCTGATCTTGCTGAAGAACATGAATTGACTTGTGCTGGAATATATTGTGTCGGATAATACATGTTGGGAAGTCTGATTTCTCGATCGGCAGGCATCGGTAGAAGATTTCCCGAACAACCTGTTGATTGGCGGATGAAAATTTCTGAAAACACTTGAAGCTGAAATGACTGCTACTAAGGGCAATGAACATTCCAACGACGCAAAAGACTCTCTGATGACGACAAGGAGACACCATGAATTCAAAAGAAATGGGGCGACGTAAATTTTTGAAGGGAGCATCCGGTGCAATGGTGGGGCTGGCCACTACACCCTTCTGGAATCTCGATCTTTCTTTTGCGGATGGTCAGAAGGCGGGTTCATTGCAATTCCGGACTCTGGGCAAAACGGGGTTGAAGGTGACCAGTGTGAGCATGGGAGTCATGAACTGCAGTGATCCATCGGTGCTCAGACGTGCGTTCGATCTGGGCATAAACTTCTTCGACACGGCCCACGCCTACATGGGGGGCAAGAATGAGGAAATGGTTGGAGACGTTTTCAGGGGCAAACGTGACAAAGTCCTCATTCAGACCAAATTTCGCGTCGGCGGCACTGAAAAGGAGAACAGACAATCGGTTGAGACCAGCCTCAGGAGATTAAAGACAGACTATGTGGATGTCTTGCTGGCTCATTCTCTCAAGAAAACCGAAGAGGTATCCAATCCCAATTTGATAAAATTCCTTGAAGTGATGAAAAAAGAAGGCAAAGCCCGCTTTACCGGATTTTCTACTCACACGGACATGGCTCCTCTGATGCGCGAGGCAGCAAAATCCAATGTGCACGATGTGGCTCTTGTCTCTTACAACTTTACTCACACTAATGAATTGAAAGAGGCCATTGCATCTGCCGCCGGGTCCAACATAGGCATCATCGCCATGAAGACACAGGCCGGTGGTCTGAAATCGAAGGAAATGGGTGGATTAAACCCCCATCAGGCCGCGTTGAAATTTGTCCTCACAGACAAGAATATCGCAACCGCTGTTCCCGGAGTGACTACAATTGAACAAATAGATGAGGCTGCGGCTGTCATGGGAAAACTCCTCACCCAAAAAGACCTGGATGATTTAAAACGGTATCAGGCCCATATACAGGGCAGATTCTGCACAATGTGCGGCGGTTGTTCAGGCAATTGCCCAAATGGGGTGGCTCATTGCGAGTTACTTAGAGCGGTTCTCTATTCTGAGGGATACAAAAATGAAGAGCTTGCCTCAGACGTCTTCCGGACGGGCGATAATCTGGCTAAAATTCAGATATGCGCCGATTGTTCTTCATGCGCAGTCTCCTGTAGGAACGGACTCGATATTCGTGCGCAATTGAAAACGGCTTACAGTAAGTTTTGCTAAGGTCAGTCCACTTTGGAGGAATTTTTGTGCTGAAGCGTTATTTTTTAATTTTCTTAACAACGTTGGCCATTCCATGCCTCACCACGATGGCGTTTCCTTGGTCAGAATCGCTTGAATCTTTGCTTCCCAGGCAAGCGCCTGCCGGCTGGGCATTTAATGAAGCTCCTGAAGTCTTCACCAGGGAAACACTCTTCGAGCATATCAATGGGGAAGCGGATCTTTTTGTTAAGTACGGTTTTGATAAATCTGTTTTCGCTATTCTGCAAAAAATAAATTCCCCGGATGAAAAAATTGACATAGATATTTATGATATGGTCACTCCTCTTCAGGCTTTTGGCATATTCTCGAGATTTCGCCAGTCTGAAAGTCCGGCAGGAATCGGGTCCGATTCCTACTTCAGGGATAGATACGCTCTTTTTTACAAGGACAGATATTTCGTGGCGCTTCAATCGAGCCGGCCTGATGACACTATATTGAAAGAAGTGTCAAAAAGTATAGAGAGACTAATATCAGGCATTTCAGATGCACCCAAAGAAATCGGCTATTTCCCTAAAAATGGACTCAAGCCGGGCTCCATAGAATATTACCCTGAGGGATTATTGGGGAACCAGTTCATGAAAGGCGGTTTCAAGGCGTCTTACTATGGCGACGCCGGGCAAAAAGCTGTTTCGGGGGAAACATCAACTCAGACAGACTGCAACCTTTTCCTGGCCATTTTTGACAATCCAGAACAGGCCTCCGAAGCTATGAGACTTTTCAGAGACAAATTAATCAAGAATGGAAAACTGTCTGATCATACCTCAAGAACATTCGGGTACGACTCACTTTCCGGCGCTGACCTCTATCAAGGTAACGTGATGGTACTCAGGGAAGGTCATTATTTGGTAGGAACGACGGGCTTTGAGGACACAAGCTTCGGAGAACTGCTCATCTCTGAACTTCTGAAAAAAATTCAGTAGGACTCTCAACAAAATTAGTGCCTTAAATTGAATCTGTTTTCTGGCTTGCACGCAAAAGTTCGTAATGTAGACCATAAAACAAATGAAAAAAACGAGGATAAAATCTCAATCAATTTTACCCTCGCATGTTTCAGGAACGCCGTTGATTTATGAAAACTAGATGACCCCTTGATCAAGCATAGCTTCTACAACTTTTGAAAAACCGGCTATGTTGGCGCCTCTGACATAGTTGCCATTTGTGCCGTATTGGTGAGACGCATCCAGACAGGTTTTATGTATTGTTTTCATTATAGTCTTGAGACGTTGATCGACTTCCTCTCTGGGCCATGAAAGTCGCATGCTGTTTTGTGACATTTCCAGCCCGCTGACAGCAACCCCTCCAGCGTTTGCGGCCTTTCCCGGCGCAAAGAGAATTTTATTATCAAGGAATGTTGAAACAGCCTCCGGGCGGGTTGGCATATTTGCCCCTTCGCTCACCAGCTTGACACCGTTATTGATCATCGTGACGGCGTCATTCACATCAATTTCGTTTTGAGTGGCGCAGGGAAATGCGCAATCAGCTTTGTGCTTCCAGGGCCAGTCCCTTCCCCCATTGGCGTTTGTTTTGGTATAAACTGCGTTTGGATATTCCTCCGCATATTCAGAGACTCTGCCTCTACGAACCTGCTTGAGATTCATTATGAACTGGAGTTTTTTTCGATCTATACCTTCTTCGTCGTAAATGTATCCAGCAGAGTCGCTGAACGTAACCGGTTTGGCGCCTACTTCCAGTAATTTCTCCAAGGCATATTGAGCTACATTCCCTGAGCCAGAAACGAGGCATGTCTTGCCCTCCAGACTTTCCCCCCGAGTCGCCATCATCTCGGCCGCAAAGTAGACGCATCCGTAACCTGTAGCCTCAGGCCGTATCAGACTCCCACCCCAATTCAGATTCTTGCCTGTGAGAACCCCGGTGACCTGGTTGGAGATTCTCTTGAAATGACCAAACAGGTATCCAATTTCCCTGGCGCCGACTCCTATGTCCCCGGCGGGAACGTCCGTATCAGGACCGATGTGTCGGTAAAGTTCAGTCATGAAACTTTGACAAAAACGCATGACCTCCATGTCGGATTTCCCTTTGGGATCAAAGTCAGACCCACCCTTGCCTCCACCCATCGGCAACGTCGTGAGCGCATTTTTGAATACCTGCTCAAACGCCAGGAACTTCATAATATTGAGGTTGACGGAAGGGTGGAACCTGATTCCTCCCTTGTAGGGCCCCAGAGTGCTGTTCATCTGGATGCGAAAACCCCGGTTAACCTGAATCTCACCCTTATCGTCAATCCACGGAACGCGGAAGATTATGGTCCGCTCTGGCTCCACCAGACGCTCCAGTATCTTGGCATTTCGGAATCTGGCATTTTTATCCATCACCGGTTTCACGGATTCAATCACTTCTGTTACAGCCTGATGGAATTCTCTTTCCTGCGGATCTTTGTCTACGACATACTGAATAAAGTCTTTCAATGCTCTTACCTCGCTGTATCTCGATGGGATGTCAAACAACGCGCCAGGGATTTGACGCCATAGCTCCATTTTTGATTGATTAAAGGGGCCTACGAACTCTTCTTACAATTCGAAGTCTCGAGGAACCGCCTGCTCCCCC
Source organism: uncultured Desulfomonile sp. (assembly GCA_964401595.1). Taxonomy (GTDB): domain Bacteria; phylum Desulfobacterota; class Desulfomonilia; order Desulfomonilales; family Desulfomonilaceae; genus CAITZA01. The sequence goes on along the minus strand of CAYNZA010000003.1, from coordinate 57,302 downwards.
AGCACCACCTGAAGAAATCCAACCACGTGGTTCCAGTCATGTGTGTCCATCAGTTCGGTCCCATCCAGTTTGAAGAGACGATAGTAGGGAGGAACCCGCCATCTCCAATCTCCGTTAGGATCACTTCCATTGTCGGACCATGACAAAACTGTCTCCTGTGGAACCCACTTCTCGACCCTAAACTGACTATTCCCAGACGGAACCCAGGTTTCTCCAGTGAGTAAAAAAACCATTTTTGGCCTCCTCTTTAAGCTCCAGGGAAATTTTTTAGACAAACAGACATCACGAAATGTGACCTATCTTAGCACTACTTATCAGAAATGGCTCGTTTTAGTTTTACTGACATAGGTGAGCATAAAAAATGGCGTATTCTACTGACGCCGATTTTGTTGAAACCCAATACTATTCCAGCAAAAAATCCAGAAGCATTCACGTCATATTATCTCTTTAAAACGGCCTGTTAGACATTTACCCGAAACATGGAACCCTAACGGCGCACTCCTCACGGAAAATGGTTTGGCATAAGACACGCTAACCTTAAAACTATATAGTTAGCATTGCTAATATTACAACTCGATCAAGACCTCTTCAAGGAAAAAAATGAGAGGGTCGCGAAAAATCGACTAATTCCGACAGGATTAGATGTCGCTAAAGGATCGTTCAATTATTCGGAGATAGACCATAAGAAACGAATTTAAATTTTGACGTGAATCAGGATTGTCGACGTCAGTTGATTCAGGCTCGCAAATTCTTGACTCTCGCCTGAACAAACTGAAAACAGGTCAGCGAAGTGGTTGAGGATGTTATTCATTCCGTGTTCGGAATATTCAAATTTTTTGAGTGATTAGGGATAGGTGATAGTCGAACTTTGTCGTGTCAATACAACAGACGGCCTTCGATCAGAGCATAAAAAAAGCCTGGCACAAACGCCAGGCATCATGATGGTGATGAACTCTGAAAGCCGTTGGAAAACCTTTTTAGGCTCAAGTCCCTAGCGCAAATCAACGCTCCTTTTTTTTCTCCAGCTCGACAAGCCCCTTTCGAAGGATTTTGCCTATTTCACTTTTCGGGAGTTGATCTATAAACTCAACAAATTTTGGAGTCTTGTAATTAGCCATACGCTCCTTGCAATAATCTATCATTTCCTGCTCGGTAGCAGTCTGGCCTGGCTTGAGGACAACGTAGGCTTTTACCCTCTCTCCGAAATGATTGTCCGGCACTCCGATGACGCATGCCTCCAGGACTTTGGGGTGGGCAAACAGCACCTCGTCCACTTCCCTGGGGTAGATGTTGAACCCTCCGGATATGATCATATCTTTCTTACGATCAACAATCGTGAAGTAGCCTTCTTCGTCTGCCGTAGCAATGTCTCCTGTGAAAAACCACCCGTCCCTGAATGCGGCCTGACTCTCCTTGGGTCTGTTGTGATAGCCTTTCATGACCTGAGGGCCTTTGACACAAAGTTCACCAGGTTTGCCAAATTCAAGAACCTCTTTCGAAGGGTCTTCAATATCCACGAGTTTGGCTTCAGTATTCGGGATTGGCAGTCCTATGCATCCGGGCTTAACCTTTCCACCAAAAGGTATGGCGTGAGTGCATGGTGAGGTTTCCGTGAGACCGTAGGCTTCTGAGATCTGGATTCCGGTAACAGCCTGAAATCCTTTTATTATCTCGAGAGGCAATGGGGCCGCTGCAGACAGACAGGCCTTGACTGATTTCAGATTGAATTTGCCGGTTTGAGGGTGATTTATCATAGCATTGAACAGTGTGGGAACGCCCGGTATAAATGTAACCCTGTATTTTTCAACCGCCTTCAGGATTGCGAGAGCTTCCGGTTTGGGAATGAGCACGTTTGTCCAGCCATAATAAATGGACATGTTCATCGCTGCTGTCAGACCATATGAATGAAAGAACGGCAAACATCCCAAGACCGTCTCTTTGTCATCCATTACTCCTGTGGTCCATGCGCATGCCTGCTGGCAATTTGCAGTGAGGTTCCTGTGGGTCAGTTCCACCCCTTTGGAAACCCCTGTGGTGCCACCCGTGTAAATCATCACCGCCGTGTCATCCATTTTAGACGGATAGTCCTCTGAGACCGGCGGGTTGTTTTTCAAGAGAGTAGAGAATTCATGAACGCCCTCCATACCCCTTGTTTCAAGGTACAAATTCTTTTTCAGGTATGGGAAAAGCTGTTTTAATGGAAAAGGCAGATACTCGTTAATGTGACATGAGATGACATGCTGAATATCGGTCGATCCCCTAAGTTTCAGGACTCTTGGGACTAGCGTATCCAGACAGATTACCCATTTACAACCGGAATCTCGAAACTGAAGCTCAAGTTCCCGGTCGGTGTACAACGGATTATTCGGCACGGCCACCGCCCCGATCCGGAATGCCCCATAGATTCCCACCACTGTTTGAGGAAGATTGGGTAGGAGAAGCGCAACCCGGTCGCCCGTTCTCACTCCCATGTTTATTAATGCAGAAGCGAATTGTGAAACCAATATATCCAGTTCCCCGTATTTTATGGTCTTTCCCTGAAAGACAAGCGCAGAGTCATCTGGCGTTCGTGAAGCCGTTCGGGAAAGCGCAGCCTGCAAGGGGATGTCCTCAAAGTCTATTGACGCTGGAACTCCGGGAGCATAAGAATTGAGCCATATTTTTTCCATAGAGATTTCCTTGTTCACCGTTTTCAAAAATCGTTTGTTTCAGCCCGTGCGATGAGTGTCAACATGGACGACAGGAAGTCCACGAATTACCGTGATGATTGCATAAGGGCCCTCGATGTGTCCAGAGTAAACAACCTTTTCTCATTCATGAAACATGATCTTCAATATGAAGAAAACATTTGACCTTATCCTAAAATATTAACATATTAACTAACAGAGTGATTGCGCCATAGGGCAAATGCTAAATTCAAGCCCTTTAAACAGCATGGTTAGCTTATTGCTCATGATCATTTTTTGGAGAAGAAGCTCATGCCAGGTAAAAACGGAAAGGTTGATCACAACATGCGCAGTTATGGGGAAACATTCAGCGCCTACAAAACTGAGAGTCCAGAATATTACAATTTTGGATTTGATGTAATCGACAGGTTCGCCGAAGACCCCGCTTTACAAATGATGCTTTGGGCGGGCGACGATTCCCCGGATAGGCGTCTCAGCTACGCTGATTTCAGGGACCGTTCCAATCAGGTTGCAAATGCTCTCAATTCTCTTGGGTTGAGAAAGAACGACCATGTCATGATAGTTATGTCCCGGGTTCCTGAATGGTGGGAAAGCATGATCGGCATGATAAAGGCCGGTATAGTGGCTGTTCCTGGCGCCACACAATTAACGGAGAAAGACATACGGCACCGCCTGGAGGCAAGTCACATAAAATGTGTGATCACCGATTCGGATAACGCCTCCAAATTCGACGGCGCAATAAAAGGTGTTTCCGGCATTGATTCTCTAATACTGGTAGATGGAAACAGGGATGGATGGCTCAACTACGAATCTGTCGTCTCGAAAGCCGCCAAAGTGATCGATGCCAAAGACAAAGTCACAACCCATAAAGATGACCCGATGCTGCTTTATTTTACAAGCGGAACAACGGGTAATCCAAAAATGACCCTGCATTCCCATAGTTATCCGATTGGCCACACCGTCACCGGGCGGTTTTGGCTGGATTTACGTCCTGGGGATCTCCATTGGAACCTGTCCGACACAGGTTGGGCCAAGGCCGCCTGGAGTAGCATGTTCGGCCCACTGATCACCGGGGCGACAATTTTTGTCCACAACACCAAGGGCAAATACAGCGCCAATCTGACTCTTGAGCTACTGTCAAGCTACAATGTAACCAGTTTTTGCGCTCCACCAACCGCCTACAGGCTACTGGTGGTGGAAGATCTTACCAAATACGACCTGGAGTCTCTCAGGAGTTGTGTGGGGGCGGGAGAACCATTGAACCCGGAAGTCATTGACATTTGGAAAAAACAGACCGGACTTCAGATTCGTGATGGATATGGTCAGACTGAGACTGTATTGATAGTAGGCAATTTCCCTGTAGATGACGCTCCTGTGAAACCCGGCTCAATGGGAAAACCAGCTCCTGGGTTTTCAATTGAGGTAATTGACGAAAACGGCGCCTCATTGCCGTCTGGCAAAGAGGGAGACATCGCTGTCCTGATTAAACCGGAAAGACCTATAGGCCTGTTCAAGGAATATTGGGGAAATCCAAGCGCTACCGGGGCCACCTACCGGGGTGACTGGTATATCACCGGAGACAGGGCTTACAAGGATGAAGAGGGTTACTTGTGGTTTGTGGGAAGAGCCGACGACGTCATCATAAGCTCTGGCTACAGAATTGGACCGTTCGAGGTCGAGAGCGCCCTCATAGAACATCCTGCCGTACTTGAGTCCGCAGTAGTAGCAAAACCTGACCCGGTTCGAGGAGAGATAGTGAAGGCCTTTGTCGTCTTAAAACCTGATTTTGAGCCTTCTGATGAACTGGCAAAAGAACTTCAGGACTTCGTAAAAAATCTTACTGCACCTTACAAGTACCCCAGAGAAATTGAATTTGAGAAGGAATTACCCAAAACAGTCAGTGGAAAGATTCGCAGGGTAGAATTGAGACAAAAATCAAAATAACCAGGATCGGCCGATCTCCGGACTCGATTTGGGGATCGGCTTTTCTATGGCGCCCATATTTGAAAAATGATCGGAACCTCCTGAAATCACATTCCGAGGTATGCCTTGCGGACTTGTTCCGAATCCAGAAGTTCGCTTGACGAACCTGACTGAATGATTTTTCCGTTCTGGATTACATATCCGCGGTGCGCAATCTCCAGGGCCTCTTGAACCATTTGTTCCACCAAAAGAACGGTGACGCCGGATTTGTTTATCGAAGTGATGGTCTCCATCATTTTTTCGACCATGGAAGGCATCAATCCCAGAGACATTTCGTCCAGCATCAGAAGTTTGGGACGGGATATGAGACCGCGAGCGATTGCCAGCATTTGCTGTTCGCCCCCGCTTAATGTTTCGGCAATCTGATTTGCACGAGAACCCAGCACCGGGAAGATATGAAATAGCTCATCCAGACGACGCTTCACCTCCGCTTGAGAAGTTTCCGTGTAGGCCCCGAGATACAGGTTTTTCCTGACGGAAAGTTTTCCGAATATTCGTCTACCCTCTGGAACATAACTGACTCCAAGCTTCAATATCTGGTGGGCGGCCCTTTTCGATATGTCCTGTCCCATGAAAGTGATCCTGCCCTGCAGGGGATGAATGAGACCACTTACGGCACGCATGGTTGTAGTCTTGCCTGCCCCGTTTGCGCCTACGATTGCGACCAGTTCACCAGGCAAAATTTCCAGGGAAACGCCATAAACAACCGGCAATCCATCATAGCCAGCGTACAAATCAGAGACGGTCAGAATAGGATCACTCAACAGACACCTCTTCCTTCTTCTGTTTGTAACGCTGGCTGTATTTTGCCCCCAGGTAAGCCTCTATCACATTATCATCGCTGATGATCTCCTCCGGCTTACCTTCAGCTATCTTGACGCCTCCATCCAGCACCACTATTTTGTCAGCTATTGGCATGATAGCGTCCAGGACATGTTCCACGACCATAAGCGTCAGCCCTGACTGCCGCAGTTTCTGCAGAACCTGGACTGATTCCCTGACCTCTGTCGAGGTCAAACCAGCCATGACTTCATCCAGCATTAGAAAACGAGGTCCGGTCGCTAAAGCCCTGGCCATTTCAAGTCTTTTCTTGCCCCCGATGGACAACTCACCGGCCAACTTCCCCTGGACCAATTCCAGGCCGCACAACTTGACACACTCTTCCGCCTTTTTGAAAGCATGCCTGTTGTCTCTGCACTTAAGAAAGGCCCCCACCAAGACATTGTCAAAAACGGTCATTTCCTTGAGAGGACGCACGACCTGAAACGTCCTGACAGCTCCTCTAGCGGCTATTTTGTACGGTTTGAATCCCGTAATGTTCTCCCCGTTGAAAACAATGCTGCCTCCGGTCGGTTTGCACAGGCCGGAAATACAATTGAAAAGTGTTGTTTTACCGGCGCCGTTAGGACCTATCAACCCTACTATTGATCCAGTCTCCACAGCAAAGCTGACCCGACGGTTTGCCACCAGTTCACCAAATTTCATCGTCACTTCGCGCACATCAAGGAGATTCATTTTTTTACTTCTCCCCTCTGCTGCGTTTTCTTGAAACCAGTTTCCTTAAGTCCCTGATTATTCCGATGAGTCCGTCTGGTTGTTTCACCACCATTAGTATTATGAGCAAACCAAAAATTATCAGGTCAATTCCGCCTCCCAAACCACCCCAGAAAGCACGGCTGTATTCTTGCAAAGGAATCAGGACCGACGCTCCGAGAAGCGGACCAACCAGTGTGCCTGCGCCCCCGAGTATAGTTATCAAAACGAATTTCATGGACATGTCCAGGGACATGACCATTGGTGGATCGACCCGAAGATTGTACTGGGCAAAAAATGCCCCGCATAAGGCCGCCATGGCCGCGGAGACCGCCATGGCCGTCAATTTTACCGACGTGCTGTTTACCCCGAGAGACTCAGCAGTCTCCTGACCCTCACGAACCGCCCTCATGTAATATCCGAAGCGATGGCTTTCAAGCCAACGGACCAGACCAAAAATGATCACGAAAATAACAAGAGCAGCATAGTAATAACCGATTTTGGAATGGTACCACATGAGGTTGACGAGGCCTTGACCTGTGGTCGGATAATCCAGCCCCAAAGCGCCCCCTACCCACTCCCAGACCAGAAAGACACGGTTGAAAATCTCCACAATGGCGAAAGTCGCAATGGCAAAATAGTGTCCGCTGAGTTTGAAACACGGGTAGCTGATGATAACCGCAACAACAGCGGCGAGGATCATCCCAAGCATTATCCCGGGCCACGGGGTAATGCCGTAAGTGACAACCGCCATCCCGGCGCCGTATGCCCCTATTCCGAAAAAAACCGAATGGCCGAAAGAAACCTGTCCGCAGTAGCCGCCTATGATGTTCCAGGCCTGAGACATAGAGGCATAAAGCAGGATCAGAATGATAATGTGCAGCCGGAATGAGTCACCGGCTATTCCCGGAACAGACGGTAGCAGGACCAAAAAAGCCACCAGGCCGAGCCACACGAGATCTTGTGTTTTGAAGTTTTTAAACTGCACGTAATTACCAGCCAAAGATGCCTCTGGGCCTAAGCAATATTACGCCCAGATAGAGACCAAACACAGCCACATACTTAAAAACAGGAGCAATGTAGAAACCGGCAAGCGCTTCAACCATACCCACCAGAATCCCCGAAAGAAAGGCGCCTGGAATGCTTCCAAAGCCACCCATGGCGACACAGATGAAGGCAATTAGCCCAAACATGGAACCGACTTCCGGATGCACAGCCAGATAAGCAGGCATGATACCACCTGCAATGCCGACACACGCTCCTCCAATCCCGAAAACAAGGACATAGATGCGCTCTGTGTCTATCCCCACCAGTTCAGCGGCGTCACGGTCCATTGCGGTGGCCTGGACTGCCCATCCAAATTTGGTGTTATTCACCACGAAATAGAGCAGGGCCACCACTATCAGCGCTAGAATCCCGGCAGTCAACTGCGGGACGGCTATTATCAGATTACCTAAATGGATGGTCTTGCCACTAAGCCAGGTATCTGAAAGAATTCGAAAATTGGGGGTAAACTGATTCATGCTCAGGTTCTTCAGAAAAACAGCAAGACCGAATGTCGCAAGTAAAGCTACCAATCCCGGTTTTCCGATAGTGAACCTTATGATCAGCTTGTAGGTGAGAACGCCCAGTATGAAGATGAAAGTTCCAGAGGCGACTATTGACAGAAGTGGGTCCACGTTGGCAAGAAATCCCAGCCAATAACTCACATACATTGCAACCATCAGGTATTCGCCATGGGCGAAATTTATGACATCCATCACTCCCCAGATCAGGCAAAGCCCCGCCGCTACCAAGGCGTAAACCAACCCGCTGAGTATGCCGTCAATAAGCACCTGAATGAATGTTTCCATTTAACGCAAGACCTTCCAAGAGCCCGGAATGCTTGGAGCAAGGCGCCTTTGTTGTGGCCGCCTCGCCCAATAATGATCAGTTCACTGAAAAGCACGGAAACGGCAGATGATTGAATTATCTCTGGTTCCAGGGCTTCATTGGGAACACTATTTGAGTGTCAGCCATATCTTCGGGGAATATTCGTTTGTATTCTCCACCCTGAAGTTGTGTCACCACGCTGTGAGCTTTGGCATTCTGTCCTCCCTTGACGAAAGCCACTTTGCCTCCAAGGGAAAGAGGAGAATCCCATGTGTTTTTGTGTAAGGTTTCTGCCACTTTTTCTGCGTCCAGAGAACCCGTTTTTTCTATTGCCTGAGCTAACACCAGCATTGCAACCGCTTCCTGAATGCTGTCACCGTCAAAAGGAACTCCGCCGGTTTTGGTCTTGAAAATCTTTTCCACATCACCAACTGCGGGCATCAGCACTGCAAACTGTGGAGAATAGGCTGTTGAGCCCATGAAAAAATCTGCGTCCGGACCGAGTTGTTTTGCAATAACGGGATCCTGGTATCCTGAGCAGTAGCTGATGGCAATTTTGGGAACCCATGCCATCTGCTTCATGGTTCGAATCCAGAGAGAATAGTCTGCCCCCAGAACCGCTCCAAAAACGGCATCCGGATTGCTATTCTTTAGGGTTTGGACTTCGCTGTTCAGATTTGTCGCCCCCGGACTGAACGGGACATCAGCTACAACCTTGAGTCCGGCAGCGGCGGCCGCTTTCTTGGCCTCACCTGCGGCATGTTTGCCAAATTCACTATTTTCATAAATGAGGCCCAGAGTCTGAATTTTGGCGTCTTTCTTCTGGTTTAGCCACTTCAGAAGTTCTACAAATTCGACAGATTCGGTTTCATCAGTCGGCGCCAGCCTGAAGAAAAAGTTCATGTCCCGCTGGGTTAAAGCGGCAGAACTCGAAGCGCCACACATAAAAATGCGGTTCATGCGCTCAGCCACCAAACTAGCCGGCTTTGTCACAGCGCTATTGTATGATCCGATGATCGCCCACACACCTTCCTGATTGAAAAGGCGTTCAGCTTCGGATTTACCGACATCCGGTTTACCCTGACTGTCGGCGTGAACCAGGACTATCTTGTGGCCACCGAGAATGCCTTCCTGGTCGGCAAGAGGAACTTTTATATCAGGGAGTTTGTTGTTGATGATATCGGCCGCTGTCTGGACAGCCGCCTGACACCTCTGCCCAGCTGTTGCGACCGGACCGGTCAGAGGAAACAGGGTTCCTATCTTTATTACTTTTTCCTGAGCAAAACTTGAGCTGACACCCGCGCCGAAACAAAAGAACACGAAAAACAAGGCAACCAGCACAAGCCTACATGACGAGTTCGATAAGCGTTGAAGCATAGGGCTATCTCCTTAATTATGAATTAACCGGCTCAAGCGCCGTTTAGAGGTTCGTGGCAGACATGGACGTTCGTGGACCGGCGTCCTGCATCTGGAAGCGGGGGCGTTCCGATAACCCCATCACTCTATTCAGGTCTATTGCCGATCTTACAAACACTTAGACAGACAAAATACAATTTTTGACAATATTCCACAACCCGGCAGTGCGTCAACCAAAATGTTCTGAGTCGTGAATCAGCGTGAGCCCTTGGGAAAATCTCAGTAATTTAATGGACTGGCTGCGGGTTTATCTTACAGAATACATTTCCGGCATACTTTAAGAGATCTGCGCTGTTTTGCGCAGACCCGGTGGTTGGACGCCACATGAGAGAATAACGATAGATTTCAACACAGCTCTCGGGTAAACTGTCTGATCGTAATGACCGGGAGTTCGTTTAGCGGCCCCGAGAACTATATCGACTTATGAGGAGTAGTGTCATGAAGAAATCCATAGGCGCAAAAACAATCCTCTACCCCACACCGGTTTTGATAGTAGGGACTTATGACAAGACCGGCAGACCGAATGTGATGACAGTCGCCTGGGGAGGAATTTGCTGTAGCGCTCCGCCCTGTGTGTCTATTTCAGTTCGTGAGGCCACACATACCTATGCTTCGCTTTTGGAGCAGAAGGCTTTCACTATTAGTGTCCCAGATGAGAAACACGTCAAAGAGGCTGATTTCATTGGCATAGCATCTGGTAAAGATGTGGACAAATTTGCTGTCACTGGATTGACACCTGTGAAAAGCGAATTGGTGAACGCTCCTTATGTGCAGGAATTCCCAATAGTTTTGGAATGCAAGCTTGTTCACTCTCACAAAGTGGGTCTCCACACTTTATTTATTGGAGAGATTCTGGACATCAAAGCTGATGAAGAAGTTCTCGGCGATAAAGGCCCGGACATCGAAAAGATAAAACCGTTTCTTTGGGCTCCTGATTACGGACGTGGCTACTACGGCATAGGTCAACATCTTGGCAAAGCATTTTCGATCGGCAAGGCTATAAAATGACGCCACCATGCTGATCATGCGGATTCTGGCGAACCGAATTCATCAATCTTAATCGAGGATACTGATTTAATCTCCATGATCCATTTAAGGCGGAGGAATTATAGTGGCCGCTCTGACCAAAGGCCGGCAAATATTTCTTTATTTAGCTCCTTTCCCTGCCCTGGTTTCTTTCAAAATATGGGCGTCCTTGGGGAGGGATCCTCACACATTGTTGATCGGTGTATCAGCCATTCTGGCTTACTGCGTTTTTATCCTGGTACTGGCATCCTGCTGGGATAAGCCAACGTATTTCGATTGGGCGGTCGGCGGTTATTTTCTTGCGGTTTTTCTTTGCCTTGAGCTATGGCCCGAAGCTACCGGGTCTATCCTGAGCCAATTTGCGGTGACCGGAGTTTATACCTGTCTCTTTGTAGCTGCATTCTTTCCTCCATTAATCGGCATGGACCCATTCACGTATCATTACGCAAAAAAATCTGCGCCCGAAGTTGTCTGGAATTCGCTTCCCTTCGTGATGATCAATCGCCTAATGACATACGTTTGGGCCGGAATTTTTTTCATCTGTGCGCTCATCAGTCTTTTTCCGTCAATCATTACTCGTGCTTTAATTCCGGTAACAATCATCACCGCAACGTCGTTAATCTTTAATCGCCGTTTTCCGGAATACTACATGAGGCGTTTTGTTTATTCCAATCCAGGAAACAAACCTGGCCCTTCAACCATAGTTGAAAACCGGAACGATGCCCACAGGGTAATAACCTTGCCCCGGACTTCGTCAGTTTCAACGGGGACAAACTCCTGTTCCGACCAAACCACGTCATATTCTCAGCAAGAAGAGCTTTGTTTAAATGGCCTGCCTAAAACAGAAAGGAAAACATCAATGAAAGTGATGGCAATAAACTCAAGTCCCAGAGGAGAAAAAACAAGCCGGACTTTCCTGATGCTGGACTCATTAATAAAGGGAATGCGAGAAGCCGGGGCAGAAGTAAGAATGGTTCATTTGCGAGATAAGCAGGTCAGGCATTGCATCGGTTGCTTCACCTGCTGGACCAAGACACCGGGGATATGCGTTCATAAAGACGACATGACCAACGAACTGTTACCCGAATGGCTGGCTTCTGACTTGTGTGTGTATGCCACACCCCTTTACCACTTCACAGTCAACGCAGACATGAAAAATTTCATCGAACGCACTCTTCCCAATCTGGAACCCTTCTTTGTGGAACGAGGGGGAAAAACAACTCATCCTATGAGAAAAGTGCCTCCAGGAGCCGTAATGCTAAGCGTGGCCGGTTTTCCGGAGCATTCGGTCTTCAAACAACTTTCTTCTTATGCGCATTTTCTTTTCGGCAAGGGACTTGTGGCTGAGATATACAGGCCAGGAGCCGAAATGATGGCTTTACCAAAACTGTCCAGACAACTGGATGCCGTTCTTGAAGCCACAATCACTGCAGGAAAAGAACTTGTCAATTCCATGAAGATTTCTGATGAGACCCTCCAACGAATCACCATGCCTCTCATGGATTCACATTCAATGGCCAAGATGGCGAACATCTTCTGGAAATCGTGCATATCCGAGGGAGTGAACCCAAAGGAATTCCAGCAAAAAAGACTGGTTCCAAGTCCCGATTCGATTGAGAGTTTTACCACAATAATGACCTGGGCGTTTGATCCAAAATCCGCTGGAGAAACGAGGGCAACCATCCAGTTCACATTTAGCGGGGAAGCGCCCGGCGCCTGCTGGTTTAAGATCTCGAACGGTGAAATCCGGACTGGAGAAGGCTTCAGCGACAATCCGGACCTGACCATTGAATCACCCTTCGATCTGTGGGTGGAAATCATGACGGGCAAAGCCGATGGGCAGAAAATGTTGATGCAGGGAAAATACATGGCAAAGGGAGACTTTTCACTGCTAATCCGGATGAAGGAATTATTTGGCGCCGGTGGTTCCTGAAAGGTTCAAACAGATTATGACTCCTGTCATCGCCGAATAAAATCTCTCGTGACAAATTCCTGTTCAATCCTGACGATCGGAATTGAACCTATGAGAGCCTCATTTTCCCCGATAGTGGAGGCCACTCTGGCTAGAGCGCCAGGACGCCTCTCAAAACGAAGACGCAAAGTGAGGCTATGAGATGGACTGGATTGGAAAATCATCTTCTTTCTCCATGAATTCGGTTAGCTGAAACGAACATTCAGATTTGATAGCGATAGTCAACGGCTCAAGTTTTTCCGGATTGACAATCCGGCATCTACACCGCTTTATTCGGATCGCCTGTAGATTGCGCGGATTTGGAGGCTTCTGATTTGCCCGAGCCTGAAACTGTTGCAGGATGATCATCATCAGGAATATCCTGTCCGTCCACCGCCTGTTTGAAACTCTTGATACCTTTACCCAGGCCGCTCATGATCTCGGGAATCCTTTTTCCTCCAAACAGTAGCACCACTATCAACAAAATTATTATCAGTTCTTGTACGCCAAACATGGTTGGACCTCTTTTAAACGAGAAATAATGATTTCTCATGGATTTTCAGTGGTTCTCGAAAAATCGTATGGATATAATGAGGATCGGGACAGACTGGAACTGAATCAAAACTTGTTTCGGGAAGATAGATCGCGGGGGACGATAGAGGAGCATACGGTTCGGTAGCCTACTCTCACCGACCCGATTGAGCAACAGTTTTTCAAAAACCCGGATTTAATGGAACCGAGAATGTTTTTTTCACCAAATAACTCTCTTCCAGGTTGAGAAAACACCAGGTGGTAAAGAGAAATATCATGGAGATGAAATGATGAAAACGGAACAGGCGGGATTTCCCATACATAATCATGGGGTAAACCAAACCCTTCATCGATAAACAATGTTAGAAGATTTTCCAATTCCTCCAGAGGGAAATCAATGCAAACACCTACGATGGGGATTAAGAATGCTATGGAGAGTCGCATCGTCATTTGCAATCCGGCCGGAACACACGATATGGCATGGTAATCATCAAGGAACTTATCAATTGCGACATATTATGTCAACAATCAGGCCGACCATGATGTTGTAAGAAAATAAAGATCTGTGATAAATGAAAAAAGGTTTTGTCAATCCATTGTCGTCTCTGGACGCCTTGAACAGTTCAGACGTAAAAATCAGGCTATTTTCAGCAAGAAATCTGGCTGTGGACAGCGATGACCATATATGTCACATTCTGGAGACTTGCGTCTCTCTGGATCAATCCAATGAAAAAAACCGGTAAACACAACAGCCTGACAGACATCGACGGTGTCTTGGTCGGACACTTCACATCAATATCAGCGGCAAGCGGAATTTCAGTCGTTCTTTGCACGTCGGGCGCAGTATGCGGTGTTGACGTTCGTGGCTCGGCTCCTGGAACCAGGGAAACTGACTTGCTCGACCCGATCAACCTGGTAGAGAAGGTCCAGGCTATCGTCCTCAGCGGGGGATCTGTCTATGGGCTGAGCGCCGCTGACGGAGTCGTTCGATGGCTGGCTCAACAAGGACATGGTTTTAGGCTCGCCGAGGGACAGGTCGCTCCAATTGTTCCGGGAGCGAGTTTGTTTGACCTGGGCCGCGGTCAATCATACATCCCGCCGATAGGTCCCGAGTGGGGAACCAAAGCCTGCCAATCAGCTTCAGAAGGCCCTATCCCGCTTGGATGCGCAGGAGCAGGAACGGGGGCCATCTCGGGAGGCATAAAAGGAGGGATCGGCTCGGCTAGTGAAGTCTTGGAGTCTGGACTCACAGTGGGCGCATTGATAGCGGTGAATTCGCTCGGTTCCGTAATCAATCCTGCTACGGGCGCCCCTTGGGAAATTGGCCTTGAAATCAACGACGAGTTTGGAGCCATTGGCAAAAAATCCGTCCATACTCCGACTATAGCCGGCTCAGCTCCAACCTCTAACACCACTATAGGGGTTGTGGCGGTCAATGCGGCTTTGACCAAGGCGCAGTGCAAGAAAATAGCCCAGATGTCGCAGGATGGGCTTGCCCGCGCTATAAGGCCCGCTCACACCATGTTCGATGGCGACACGATTTTTTGCATCGCTACCGGAGAACGGGATCTCAATCAAACAAAGGGCTTTTTCCCCGTTCCTCTTGCTGAAGCGCTAAATGAAATAGGATCTGCAGCCGCTGATTGTGTTTCCAGGGCAATCATCAGGGCCATATTTGAAGCTCAGGGCCTGGGGACCATCAAGGCCTTCCGGGATCTTGCTTCTACATAACAACGCAAAGGGATAGCCTAACCGGATCAATCGACAGATTTCGGTCTTCATGGTCAGTTTCAGGATAACCGAAGCTCCACCATTTAGTCCGGCCCAAAAAGTTATGCCTTAGCGGCTCGGACTTCCCGAGACCTTGCAATCTGTTTCATTATCTGACGACACACACCTTCATAGATTTCCTGGGTAAGTATGTAATCAGGATTTTCAGCTATAAAAGATTCCGAGACCTTTTTTGCGGCCAGATTTACATCTCCTGTATCGGTTAAAACCCTCTCGAGTATGGCGTATTCGGAATTTGCTTTCTCTATTGAAAGGCCGAAATAAGCGGAGGCTTCTTCGCCATAAACGTATCCGAAATGATCTGCGCAGATGTATTTTACATCCAGAGACTCCAGTACTTTCAGGCTCTTCATGTATTGCTCAAAATTTGAATTTGGCGCAGGCGCTATTGAATCCTTGTAGGGTATTCCTCCTCCGTCAGAAGGAAAAACAGCTTTAAGTTTTGGAACATAGGCTGAAATGGAACATGAAGAATGGCCTGGGGTCCGGAGTATCATCACTTCCATGTCACCAAGGTCTATCACGCTTTCACCCGACACCAAATTCAACTCTGATCCTGCATGCCAATCACGATGGCCGCTGGAATATTCCTCTTCCATTCCCATGTGTGAGGCTACACCACGACTGAATTTGTTGATGGTGTTTACGTTGCGCGGCTCAGACAGAATCTCTGATCCCCGCTTGGAAACATATACTCTGAGTCCGGGGTAACGCTCACGTAAAAAAGGTATGATTCCAATGTGATCAAAATGAGCATGTAAAATCAGTGCGCTCCGTATTTTGCTTTCATCGAGCCTGAATTCATTCATCTGCCGCACTATCGCAGGCGCAATGTAACTCATTCCACCACTTATGATTATTGATTCATCTTGCCCTTCTACCAAGTAAACACACGATTCCGGATGTCCCAAAAACCACAGGGACTCGCATATCTTGCCAGGTTTTTCACATCTCATCAAGCTACCTCCCAAATGAATCGGCCTAAACAGCGCAGAGAGTTATTGTATAGCATTTCCAGGAGATGGGATTCAAATGGTTGTCTTTGCGATTGTTTCCCGAAGCGCATCTGGAAGAAGTCCCATGAGATCTCGGCAAAAATTGAGAGTGGGGCAAGCCGGAAGCAATACTGATCGAGCTAAAATGACTTTTAGCGAAACAACGTATGTGGTAGGGTAAGGGAATATTCCGTTTTTTAGAAAGTTTTTGTAATCGTCTTTAACATCTGATTATTTACTACAAAACAGATTTTCCGAAAAAGGCATGACAAACCTGAGTGAAAAAACAAAAATCGGAACAGGGCTGGGACTGGCCTTGGCGCTGATAGTCATTGTCACCGTCTTGTCATATTACAACGAGAAAAGATCTGTTCAATCGCGCAATTGGGTCATTCACACGTATCAGGTTATCGAAAAACTTCAAGAGATTATTTCGTTAATCCAGAGCGCTGAAACAGGCCAGCGAGGCTACCTCATAACCGGAAAACGCAGTTATCTTCAGCCTTACAGTTTTGCAACCGGTGAAATTGACCCACAGCTCAAACAACTTAGAGAATTGGTTGCTGATAACCCTGTTCAGCAGGATTCCGTCGAAAAACTGGTTGAACTAAAATTTGCGGAACTCTCTCGGACCATATCTGTCAGGGCAACTACAGGTGCGGACACCGCATTCGAGCTGGTCCACTCTGATGATGGAAAACGTTTAATGGATCAGATCCGCTCGTTGTCCGGTTTGATAAAAGACGAAGAAGAAAATCTCCTGATCCAGCGTGAACAGACATTGGAACGACTGGTGCGAGCCAGACGAATCAATTTGCTGATTCTTGATTTCCTTTTGGTGTTTTTTTTCCTCTCCGGCTTGTTCATAGCTCACCGAAAGCTCACTCACAGTAAACTGGAAGCGCTGGAACGGGAAATGTCCCAGCAACTGGAGCTTGCCGTGCAAGGAGCGGAGATAGGTTTATGGAATTGTAATGTCCAGACGGGAGATGTCATTTTCAACGAACGTTGGGCCAATATAATCGGATATTCTCTGTCGGAGATTCAGCCTACCTTCAAGTTTTGGGAATCTCAAGTCCACCCCGATGATCTCCCAACTGCCCTAAAAACATGGAACGCACATCTTCAGGGCGGAGTCGATTTCTTCAGGTGTGAACACCGCCTGAGGACTAGATCCGGTGACTGGAAGTGGATCATGGACAGAGGGAGAGTCGTCCAGCGCGATGGTTACGGGAAACCGCTACAAATGGCCGGTATAACTTTGGACATCAACGAACATAAACAAGCGGAGCAGGCTTTGCGGGAGAGTAGCGCACGGACCGCTGCGATTCTCGATTCGGTTCCACAGTCGATCTTCTGGAAAGATCGCGAAGGCCTGTATTTGGGATGTAACCGTAATTTCGCGAGGGCAGCCGGATTCAAAGACCCTGACGAGATAGTGGGCAAAACCGATTACGACCTTCCCTGGCCACGAGAGGAAGCAGACGCCTACCGCGCTGATGACCACGAAGTGATCTCGAAGAACCATGCAAAAAATGACATCACAGAGCAAGTTCAACAGGCTGATGGAAGACGAATCTGGGTGAGCACGACCAAAATTCCGTTGACGAATGATTCCGGTGAACCTTATGCCTTACTGGGCGTTTTTGAAGACATCACAGAGCGCAAACGCTCACAAGAAGAAACAACGCGGCTGAACACTCAACTTCTTTCAGAGATATCGGCCCACAGGCAGGCCCAGCTCAGACTGGAGAAATCCAATCGTGGTCTGTTGCTTCTCAGCACATGCAATGAAGTGGTTGCTAAAGCGTCTAGCGAAGCGTACTTGCTCCATGAGGTCTGCAACCTGGTAGTGACTGAGGGAGGGCATGCCATGGCGTGGATTGGCATGGCAGCAAACGATGAGGCCAGATCGGTTATCCCGGTAGCCCATGCCGGATCCCACACGGAATATCTGCAGAACCTGAACATCTCCTGGTAAGATTGTGAACTCGGGCGTGGCCCCACCGGCACGGCAATCAGAACAGGAAAAGCATCAATAATGAGACATATCAGGACATGTCCTGAGTATTTCCCCTGGTGTGAAAGCGCCTCACAACATGGATATGAGTCCTCTATTGCCCTACCTCTGACCGTGGATGGAACAACTGTTGGGGCGCTTAACATTTACTCAGGGCATGAGGACGCCTTTGACCAGGATGAAGTTGCTTTACTAATGAAGGTGGCCAACAACCTTGCGTTTGGCATCGTGTCGGCTCGAACCCTCCAGGAAAAGCGGATCGCCGAGCGAGATTTAATAAAATCCGAGGCGCTTTACCAGGACCTTGTGGAAACCTCCCAAGATCTCATCTGGAAATGCGATACCGAAGGTCGCTATCTGTATCTGAATCGGGCCTGGCAAGGAGTTCTCGGTTATACCTCTGGATGAAATGCTGGGAAGGAGCTTCTCTGAATTTCAGAATCCGGAGGCTTGCAGCCGGTTCATGTCAATGTTTGACAAACTCATGAAAGACAGGATGGTTAAAGGATTCGAAACTACTTGTATCAATAAGTGGGGCAAAGAGGTCGATCTAGTCTTCAACGCCAAGATTGTGACTGATGAACAGGGAGCAATCTCTGGAATCCAGGGAACCGCTTATGACATCACTGCCCAAAAAAAGTCTGAAACGGCTCTCAGAGAAAGTGAAGAAAAATTTTCGAAAGCTTTCGAAAACTCACCGGACGCAATGACCATTACATCAGCGCTGGATGGGACGCTGGTCGATATCAATCGCACCTTTACGGTTCTCAGTGGTTATAGCCGGGAAGAATGCATCGGACATACATCGATCGAACTGGATCTCTGGGCGAATCCTTGCGATCGTGAACGGTATGTCGCCGAATTAAGAGATAAAGGCAGAGTCATCGATTATGAAGCTGATTTCAGGTCCAAAACCGGTCAAAGACGAAGGTGTAGTGTGGCCGGTGAATTTATTGATATTGGAGGCGAACTTTACATACTGGGGGTTATCCAGGACAACACGGAACGCAAGGAAGCGGAAGAGTTGATCATCAAACTTAATGAGTCTCTTGAACAGAGGGTGAGGGATCGCACTGCCGAACTTGAACAGGCAAACTCTGACCTGGAATCTTTTTCCTATTCAGTGTCCCACGATTTGAGGGCCCCTTTAAGGGCAATCAGCGGGTTTGCTGAAATAATTGCGCGCAGACACCGGGATTACCTCAATGAAGAAGGCCAACGATATTTTGCCAATATAGTGGAAGCCAGTGAGCAGATGGATAGACTCATTGATGACCTGCTTCGCTATTCACGACTCGGCCGTCGAGTCATAAGGCTCCATGCCATAAATCCACTGCAGGCCATTGATCGGGTCGTAAAAACACTCTTCGACCGTATAATCGAATCGGGCGCTGAGCTTGTTATTCCGGAAGAAATGCCTCAGGTTCATGGCGACCTGACGCTTCTGGAACAGATTTTTACCAACCTGCTGGAGAACGCCCTGACATACCGTTCCGCTGATAAACTCCCAAGGATTCAAATAAGTTCGAAAGTTACGAATGGACATGTGGTTATCGAAGTGAGCGACAACGGTATAGGAATCCCTCCAGCGTATCATCAGAAAATTTTTAACATGTTTCAGCGCCTCCATAGCCAGGAAGATTATCCGGGAACAGGCATAGGTCTGGCGATAGTCAAGAAATCAAGTAACTTGATGGATGGTCATGTATGGGTTGAATCCAACGAGGGACATGGGAGCCGTTTTTTTCTCAAACTGGCTCACGCAAGCGCCCTCTGATCTGATGGAGCAAGAAAATGCCAAAACCAGCCCACATACTATTGGTTGAGGACAACCGCTTCGACATAGAGTTGACATTAGACGCGTTTCGAGAGAGTCGCCTGCTAAACACCATTCAGGTGGCTCGAAACGGACGGGAAGCCCTTGACTACATTTTCGGTAATGGTCAGTACGCCGACCGTAAGGCTTACCCCATGCCTGATTTGATTCTGCTTGACTTGAACCTGCCGGGAATTGACGGACACGAGGTCCTAAGCCGGATTAAAATGACGCCGGGTCTTAAAAGATTGCCGGTAATCATCCTGACTTCATCAGAGGAAGAGACTGATCGAGCGCTAAGTTATGAATCCGGAGCCAACAGTTATCTCAGAAAACCGGTTTCTTTCGAGGGATTCCTCAAAGTGATCGATAAAGTCGGGGAATACTGGCTTACACTAAACATTGGTCCTCCTAAGAGTGTAGATGAAGACGCCGAGACAAATCAGGGCAATTGATGACATCCCCAATAGTTGAGGTCACCAGTGGAGAATCACATGACTAATCCGATTCATGTACTGTACGTTGATGACTCGCCACTCGATCGACAGTTGGTCAAGGACATATTGGAGAGAGAAAACACTCGCTTTGTTCTGACCGAAGCGGATTCCAGGGAAGAATTTGAAAAAAGGCTTAATGCAGGCGGTTATGACGTTGTCCTTAGTGATTTCAACATATTGGGATATGAGGGATTGCAGGTGATAGAGGCTGTTCGGGCAAAGACTCCGGATGTTCCTGTAGTGCTGTTCACTGGAACAGGTTCAGAGGAAATTGCCGTCGAGGCTATGAAAAAAGGCGCTTCGGATTACGTTATAAAAAGCCCCTCACACGTTAAGCGTCTTCCCCTGACAATTGAGGCGGCTCTAAAGAACAAAAGCCTTGAAATACAACACACGCAGGACCAACTTCGACTCAAGGAAAGTGAAGAGATATTCCGTTCGCTCTTCGAAAACAGCCTCGAAGCCATTCTTCTTACGGCGCCGGACGGTAGAATTTTCAGGGCCAATCCTAGGGCATGCAAAATGCTCGGTTACACTGAGGAGGAAATCGTAGAATCCGGCAGGGATGGACTAGTCGATACCACGGACCCCAGACTCCCGAAACACTTGGAGGAGAGAAGGCGAACAGGAAAGGCTATAGGCGAACTCTGCTTCAGGCGAAAAGATGGATCCATATTCCTGGCAGAGATAGCAAGTTCGGTGTTCCTGAACGCCAAAGGAGAAGAAAGAACCAACCTGAACATCAGGGATATTTCAAAGATTCGGGCCCTTGAACAGGAACGCCACAAACTGTTCGAACTCTTGATCGATATGTTGTGTATAGTCAGCTTTGAGGGATATTTCAAACAGGTAAACCCAGCTTGGGCCAAGACGCTCGGATGGTCTATGGAGGAATTGCTCGACAAACAGTGGACAGACCTGGTCCATCCGGAAGACCTGGAATCCACCAACAAAGTAAGGTCTTTACTTAGAGAAGGCAAAGCTGTTTGTGATTTTGAGAACCGGTACCTTTGCAAGGATGGCTCATACAAGTGGATATCGTGGAATTCGATTTCTGTCCCTCATGACAACTCTATCTTTGGCGTGGGTCGAGACGTAACGGAACAGAAGGAATGGGAAACCAAACTGCTACGATCGGAACAGAAGTATCGAACAATTTTTGAGCACGCCCCTCTGGGCATTTATCATTTTGATGAGAATGGTGTCATCACCGCATGTAATGAAGTGTTTGTGTCGATCATAGGCTCATCAAAAGAACAACTCGTCGGGCTAAACACATTAACAGGCATCAAAAATGCTGAGGTTATAGAATCCGTCAAGAATGCTTTGTCTACAGGATTGGGGGTATATGAAGGAGATTACGCTTCTGTCACTGCCGAAAAGGTCACTCCCGTAAAGGTCTACTTCCGGGGCCTTCGTGGAACGGATGGCCTCGTTTCCGGAGGTATGGCGATAGTGGAGGATCTCACTGAACGTAAGAGGTCTGAAGACGCGTTAAGACAATCAGAGGCCAAATACAGGCTTGTTGTTGAAAATGCAAGTGACGGAATCATGGTGGCCCAGGATGATCTCATACGTTTTGCTAACTCCCGGGCTGCAGAAATGGTGGGATATGAAAGAGAATATCTGATCGGCAACATTTTTGCTGAATTCGTTGACCCACGGGACAGGCATATCGTAGCAGAGAGACACCGACAACGTCTTTTGGGTCAGGAAATACCCACACGTTATTCTATTAGGTTGCTGAGACAAAATGGAAAAGCACGTTGGCATGAAATTGCGGTCGGCCTGATTGATTGGGACGGCAGACCGGCAGTATTGGTCCTGATCACTGATGTGCATGACCGCAGGAGAGAGGAAGAAGCCAGACTCAGGCTGTCTACCGCTGTTGAACAGGCCGCAGAAGCTGTCGTCATTACAGACGCAAAGGGGCGGGTCCAGTACGTAAATCCGGCGTTTGAAGTGATAACCGGCTATTCCGGGACAGAGGCCGTAGGCGCCACTGCTCAGTTATGGGAAGCCCAGAAATCAGGACAGGGAGGACTTGACTCCAGGATCAGGACAATCACTGGAGGAAAGGTCTGGAAAGGCCGTATAGATGGCAAGAAAAAAGACGGCAGGTCATTCATAGAGGAAGCCACGATCTCTCCCGTCTTTGGCACAAATGGAAAAATAGTAAATTATGTTGGGGTTACCAGGGATGTGACGGGCGAAATTCTATTGCAAAAGCAACTCGTCCAGGCACAAAAAATGGAGTCCATCGGCACTCTGGCCGGAGGAATAGCCCACGATTTCAACAACCTGTTGCAGGTTATCCTCGGATATAGCGAAATCCTCCTTATGGAAAAAGAGGCGGGCAAAAAGGATTTCCAGGAACTTCACGCCATAAACCATGCGGCAAAAAGAGGAGCTGAACTGGTTCGACAGATTCTCACATTCAGCAGAAAGATGGAGACAAACCCTCGCCCCATTAATCTCAACCAACAATTGAATGAAGCCCAGAAACTACTCCGTCGAACCATCCCTCGTATGATAGACATTGAGATGGAACTCAGCGAGAACCTTGGATCAGTCCATGCAGATCCGGGCCAGATAGAGCAGGCCCTTCTCAACCTGGCAGTCAATGCCAGGGACGCTATGCCCAACGGGGGGAAACTTACCATCTCAACTGGAAAAGCCATTCTTGACGAAGAATATTGCCAGACTGAGCTTGATGTCAAGCCGGGCGAATATGTGGTCCTTAAAATCTCCGATACCGGCCATGGGATGGAGAAGGCCGTCATCGAACACATGTTCGAACCATTCTACACTACTAAACAGTCAGGTGAAGGAACCGGACTCGGATTGGCGATGGTTTATGGAATAGTCAAGGGACACGGCGGCCACATCACGTGTTACAGCGAACCGGGTCTGGGGACCACATTCAGCATATACCTTCCAATTATTTCGCCTGAACCGGCGACTGACGTTGATGATACCTGCGACATGCCCCCTGCAGGCTCCGAAACATTGCTGCTAGTCGATGATGATAAACAGATCAGGGATTTCGGAGAGAGAGTGCTCACCCGGAGCGGCTACATCGTACTAACTGCCGCTAATGGTCACGAAGCGCTTGAGGTCTACGCAAAATCCAGGAATGAAATCTCCCTGCTTGTTCTGGACCTCAACATGCCACTTATGGGAGGCAAAGAGTGTCTCCAGGAACTGCTGAAGATCGACCCTGACGTCAAGGCGATTATCGCCAGTGGCTTCTATGTCGATGGACCTACCAAACAAATCATCGAGGCAGGAGCTAAAGGATTCGTCCATAAACCGTTTGAGAGTAAACAACTTCTGGAAACCGTCAGAAAGGCTCTCGACGAGTGTTGAATTTGTAGATGTAGTGCGTTGAGCCTGACATGTTCACCTATTTTTGGGCTATTACATCCAATGTCTCCTGAAACTCCCTGACATTGATAGGTTTGGCCAAATATCCATCCATGCCGGCGTCCAGACATTTTTCACGGTCGCCTTTCATTGCGTATGCCGTCATGGCCAGAATCGGAATGTGGGAATTAGTTGACTTTTCCCTGTCACGAATGATTCTGGTGGCTTCAAATCCATCCATGTTGGGCATCTGAACATCCATCAGAATCACGTCAAAATTTCCTAGTTCCCAAAAAGACAATGCTTCCTTTCCATCGGAAGCGACAGTCACGGAGTGCCCCATCTTTTTCAGGATTGTAGCCGCCAGTTTCTGGTTGACTATGTTATCCTCGGCCAGGAGAATGCTCAGTCGTACAGAACTTGACATAATTGTTTGGGGCGTTGTCGTCGCTTCTACAATACCCGAACCACAGGATTGGCCCAAAGAAGCAAGCATCGCCTTGCGTAAATCCAATGATCTCACCGGTTTTGTCAAACAGTTGTGGATGCCGAGATCGGCCCACTTAGCCATGGGGATTCTATCACCGGCCGAGGTCAAGAGAATTTTGGCCAAATCAGCGAACCGTTGATCTTTCTTGACCTCAGCTACAAATTCCAGTCCGTCCATTTGCGGCATCATGTAGTCAACCAGTAAGACAGAAAAGTGCTTTCCGGAGACATAGGCCCTGTCCAGTTCCTCCAGCCCCTTGAAACCGCTACTTACACATACTGGCTCCATCGACCAATGCTGGAGGATTAATTCCAGTATACGCCTGTTCGTCTCATTGTCGTCAACGACAAGGACTCTCATACCTGTAATAGAAAAATCATCCGCCGACGGTTCACATTCGGCCAGGTTGCCGGATCCGGCTCCAAGCTTGACAATGAAGTTAAAGTCACTGCCGACACCGACTTCACTTTCTACCCAAATCCGTCCTTGCATCATCTCTACAAGTTTGTAAACAATGGCAAGGCCCAAGCCCGTGCCACCATATTCCCTGGTTGTAGATGCGTCCACCTGTTCGAAGGGCTTGAATATATTGTTAAGCTTTTCTGAAGGAATTCCGATCCCTGAATCATGCACGCTGAAACGTAAACTGATCACGTCCTCTGTGCTCGATTCGAGGCGTACGTTCACTATTATTTCTCCATGGGAAGTAAATTTGATTGAATTGCCCAGAAGGTTAATCAGAATCTGTCTTAGTCGCCCCTTATCCCCACGCACATTATCCGGCGCCTCCGGAGGAATATAATAGGCAAATTCCAGTCCCTTCCTGTGAGCCTGGTAGGCCATGGTAGTCATGGTCTCTGCCATGAAATCCCTGAGTCCAAAATCAGTCTCGCTGAGTTCCAGTTTTCCTGCTTCCATCTTGGAAAAATCAAGGATGTCATTTATAATGGTCAACAGGGAATCGGCGGATGTCCTGACTGATTCCAGATATTCTCTTTGCTCCGTATCAAGGTCGGTCGTCAGCGCAAGTTCCGTCATTCCTATGACACCGTTCATAGGCGTGCGAATTTCATGACTCATGTTGGCCAGGAACTCGCTCTTGGCCATGTTTGCCACTTGCGCTTCAACTGCCAACTTGGTGGCCAGTTCAAAACTTTCCTGCAGTTTCCGGTTACTTTCTTCCGTTTCTTCACGGGCCCTGTTGATAGCTCGCTCGGCCAGTTTCCGTTCCGTCATGTCCAGCATGACACCCACAACGCCGGCCACACTTCCCTGAGCATCCCTATAGGCGGCCTTGTTGAAAATGAAATACCGCAACCGGCCGTCCGACAATTTTATTTCTGCCTCATACTGAATGGAGCCCCCCTGTGCAATAAGCTCTAAATCTTTGTCGTGATAGATGATGGACTGCTCTTTGGATATTTTATCCAATATTTCATTGATTCTACGTCCTATTATTCCATTTTTGGACTGTCCGATCACCTCCTCGGAGAAGGCTCGATTGCATCCCATATAAACACCTTCTCTATCCACATAAAAAATCGGACTCGGAATCGTATCGATCAATGTGGAGAGAAACGACAAATTGTTCTGGAGGGACTTCTGATACCTGGCCCGCTCTTCCATTTCCAGTTCCAGGGCCTGCCTCCGGGTGATGAGACTATGCTGAATTCTTCCTATAAAAAAATAGAAGAACACCGTTAAACAAACTCCCAAAGCAAGTCCCAGGCCTATCACCGAGGCAGTAAGGACCGTCAGAGCGTTCTCTACTTCCGTCACATCCTTGAAAGCCAGAATTCGGCCCACATGCCTGTTTGCCGCATCAAGCAACGGTAGCGCCACAACACGATAATAAGCGCCATTGAGATCCACAGACCGTGCATGTGTTCCTGACGTCTCGCTCGAGGCAAGCAACTGGTTTACAAATACATCGAGGCCTTTTGAACCGACGTTGTCCACGATGACATGATCGCTGATGTCATCCCAGCGGGCATTGCGCCCTGAAATCAAGAGGCCCTTTTCCCATCCATCCCGCTGTACAAATTTTTTGGAAATTGCAATTATGATGTCTACGTCAAGAGCACGAGCCACATGCCCGGTCAGATGATCAATCTCCTCACCCAGTTCCAGATAGCCAATCAATTCTCCATCGACAACCCAAGGTCTGACTACCCTCAGGGCGAAGGTTCCATACGGCCCCAATTCTATTCCGGCTGCGGTCTGTCCAGATTCCTTTGCCTGTTTTAAAGTGACACGGTCAATTAGGTCACCAAAACTCTCAGGTTTGTGAACCCTCAATTCACAGACACCTTGCGGATCTATAAAATAGAAGTGGGTTACACGGTATCTGGACTTTAAATTTTCGAAGATTGGTCTGACGTGCCTGAGAAGCCCCTCCCTGTCTCTTGTTTCCCAATAACCGGTCAAGACCCTGTCTTGTTGCAGGAAGTCAATCATGCTTGACAATAGCAGGATGTCGTTGGAGACCGATTGTGTGAATAAAAGTCCCAAAGATTCCATTCGTTGTTTTGCCTGGATGTCATTCACCCTGGTTTGAAACAAGTACATACCCAATGCAAAGGCCAAAAGCAGCAACAGAAAAGAGATGATTATCGGAGTGAGGATTCGTGGCCTGATTTTGTCATTCGAGTCAGTCATTGTGGAGGCCTTAAGCCGAATGGAGGTGTGATGGTTATTTTTTTCCATAATGACAGAAAAATCGAAGTTAGTCCTAGAAAAAATGTCTGGAATTTCTGTAGCCAGCCTTACCGTTTTATGACAATCCGGAGTCCGGGTCAAAATTCTAAACTCCCGGGCCATTTCATGTAAAGCCAACTTGATGTTATCGACCAGACAGTAATATAATAGAAATGATTGTCGATCAGACACTTCAAGAGGTTGAATCATCATGAAAAAGATTATTACTATTGTCGGGGCGGTCATTCTTGTTTTGGTCATTGCGTTTGGATGGTGGATATTGAGTCGTCCTGACAGGGGTACGACCGGGACGGTCAGCACTAATTTTCGCTGGCTCGGTCCAAATGACAAGATAGTAGTGGATAGCTTTGAAGACCCGAAGGTTCAGGGCGTCGTATGCTATATAGCCCGTGCTCAAACGGGAGGTGTCAAGGGAGAACTTGGACTTGCCGAGGACACCAGTGACGCCAGCATCGCCTGCCGACAGGTTGGACCGATCAAAATTACAGGTGAACTGAAAGACGGTGAAGCTGTTTTTGGCGAACATCGCAGCCTGTTGTTCAAGAAGCTTCACGTGGTTCGTTTTTTTGACCCGAAACGAAATGTTCTCATTTATGTGTCGTACAGCGACCGGGTCCTGGAAGGGAGTCCCAAAAACAGCATTAGCGCAGTTCCGATAATGGAGTGGCCCGGCCACAAGAATTGATTGAACTTCAAGGCTTGTGACTAATTCCACACAGCAAGGACTTCCCCCATCGGAATGTTTGGTAATTTCCCTTGTGGCCCTTGTAGTGGCGGCGTTGGCCCTGTTCTCGGTTTTTGGCCTGGGAACCCTTCTAATGCAGGCCTTTGCCGTTTCCGTAGCGGACCTGCTTCATTACCTGGATTCCAGAAAGTCAGGTCCTGACCGCATGTTTTTCACCCAAACGTGTTTGACGCGCTGTAACATACCGGCCTGACATTTTATCTACCTGGCTTCACCCAGCAAAACGAAAGGAGCCCAGAAAAAAGGGTGTTCAAAGCCTTGGCTTCTGACCTCTTTGCGGGCGATGTCAAGACATGTCAACTTGTCTTTTCCTTCTTTCAGATTCTTAAAGAATATTTCTATAAGAGTCACCGAAGATTTTTCCGCTACCGACCATAGACTCATCAGCACCGATCGTGCTCCTATGTACTGGAAGGCTCTCCCCATGCTCATAACACCCTCACCTGTCTGATTCTTTCCCAACCCTGTTTGACATGCGGTTAGAGCCACTATCGAGAGATCTGCCTTCAATTTCATGACGTCGGTCATCGTCAGGAAGCCGTTAGCCCCCTGAGGCAGCATAGATAGTGCGAGAAAGGGTTCAGATATTCCAGGGATTCGATCGTTGAACAGGCCGTGGGTTGCAAAAATTATTTTATCATATTGGAACATTTTCCGGGCCGACTCCTCGAGAAAGCCTTTTTTACTGGCCTCAAATCCGGTGAACGAGTCCGTCAGACCCGGATACAAACGACTCAAGTTTTGAGCAAGCACTCCCGTCTGTGGCAGTCGATCAAACTTCATGTATCCGCCCTCGAAGTCTTCTATGGCTGCCATTAGTCTCCCCTGACCATCGTTTTCCACTCTGGCGAGGCGCTGATCTTCAATCTTTTGTGCCCGTTGATCCGATAGCTGAAAGACCGGGTCTGCTATGACGAGCAGCCTGTTTCCCGTCTTGTGTGAAATGGGATCTTTTTGCCTGGCAATGCTCAGAGACGTCAGTGACTGCTGATAGCTTATCGGATAGTCATCAGCCAGGTATTTGATTCCATGCGGGAAGTAGCCTCCGATGCCCTTGCGCCATTCTGCAGTCCCCTGTGTCACGAGAGCTTCGAACGGTAGTACGGAAAGAATGCCATCGGGAATTATGGTCAGTCTGGTTCCCTTCGGAACCTTGGACAGTGCCGGTTCCAGCAATCTATGGTAAAGTTTCTTTGCCAGATCAACATCGAAATTCCGGAGCTTTACGGTGTCAAAAGACTCTCTGAAACCATTTATGTCGCTTACAAGCTCGGATTCTCTCCATTGCATGTGGTAAAAGCCGGCAAGTTCCCTGCCTTTGATCAGCTTCACCACAACCATGTCTCCAGCCACATCGAACACTATGGTTGTTTCATCCGGCCGTAGTCCTGATTCTGGTAACGTTACCGGACGAGGATACTTTATTTGGGCATATGGACGGTACTTGCCCCGCAAGACCTCAACAAAACTGTCCATTGCTGCCTGCGCCCTGTGGATTTCCAGACTGACTTTCTCCCAGGCTTTTTGTTCCGCTGTTTTGTCGATACCGAGAAGCCTTTTTTTGAGACTGGCCAGTCTGGAAGTTAACTCATCTTCTTGTGACAACACCTCTTCCGGAACTCCTTCAAAATTTTCAAGGCGCCTGACTGAAAGATGATCAGAAAATGACCTGGCACGAACGGTTTCTGCTGCATTTATGCTTTCCAGTGGTTGATTCAGCAGTGTAAAGACTCTCACAAGACCCTTTGCAGGCTCAGATCTGTAAAAACCGCCTGTTCGGAGGTCGTAGAAATTTCTTCTCTCGGAGGGAAGCAGGCCGTCCCTTAATTCTTCAGTGAGCTTTAGCGCTTTTGTGTAGAACTCCATGGCTCCGGTCAGGTCGCCGCTTTTTTCGCTGACTACCCCCAAACCGGTCAAAGCCACAAACAGGTTGTTGACATTGCCGTCTTTTTCACCATTTTCCAGTAGTAACTGGTAATTCATTCGGGCCCCACTCAAATCCGAATTTGCCAGGGCCATTCTTGCCAGGGAAGAATAAAATCCTCCTCTTGAGATGTATTCCTGAGCATGAGCTAAATCGCCCATATCCAGATAAAAATTGCCAATTATGTCACACGGCCAGTTCTCATAACCCTTGGCGATTTTTACAAGTGAAAGACCTTTTTCCAATTCCGTGAACGCTTGCTGATTGCGGTCCAGACCTTTCAAAGCCAAGCCACGGCGTATAAGAGTGTCCCCCATTGCGAGAGTTTGCCCCGAGGCTTCATGGATGGCGTAACATTTTGCGTAATATTCCAGTGCGTCGTTGTATAAGCCCCAGTTGCGCATCAGATCGCCGAGTTGAGAGTATATCTGCCCCTGACCGGCGCTAGATCCAATTTTCTCTCTGATACCCAGCGATCGCTCAAATAGTTCCCGAGCTTTTTGATTGTAACCCCAGGCGACGTAGATCCTGGCCATGTTATTCAGGGTAACCGCCTGGGCGTATGGACATTCCATCCTGGCGCTAATATCAAGACTTTGTTCAAAACATTCGAGCGCCTTGGAGAATTCCCCTCTGATTCTGTGTATGAGACCGACATTGTTCAGGGTCATGGATTGACCGGCCATGTCACCGAGCTTTTTCTGGAACTCAAACGTCCACCGATATGTATCAAGGGCCTGGTCCGTTTCTCCGAGACGTCTGTAAAGTATCATGTCTCCCTGAGGCCCCTTAACCGAGAATGTTTCAAGACTGACATCTTCAATGAACACATCCGAGAATGGACGACGTATCTCCCTGATTCCGGATTTTGGATCCAGCCCCCTGCAGTAATTTGCCAACTGAATGTACACTTGAGTGACGCCAATATTGGTCATGTCAATCCGGAAATCTCTCGCCACAGTGTTGAGAGCTTCCATATGAAGCATCAGGAACCTGGCTGCATCATCCGGATATCCAATGTCCATGTACAGCCTGCCGAGATTCAGAAGGTCTATCACCTGCCCAGGAACGTCTTTCTGGTTACGGGAAATCTCAAGAGATTTGTTCAACATTTCAAGGGCAGCCGGAAATTGACCAGACTGTCTGTGTATTTCAGCCAAACCGCTGTATATTACGCCCTTTGCCCTAATGTCCTGAGTTTTGGAAACAAGTTCCAGGGCTTTATTAAGGAACCTGAGAGCCTCTGCATAATTGCTCAAAGAGGTGTTCACGCGGCCCAGGGCATACAATGACTGGACAGCGGAGACCTCATCACCGAGTTCATTTGAAATGCTGAGTTTCTTCAAATACAATGTCCCGGCTTTGCCACTCTCTCCAAACAGCTCAAGAATCCAGGCCATTCCATCCAAAGCCCTGAGTTGGCCATTGAGATCATTGGTCTTTTCAAAACTTTTTAGAGCCAGGTCGTATTTCGTAAGAGCGTTTTCAAAATCCTGCCTGGACTGTGCCTTTAGGTCGATTTCAAATGCCGAGGCCAATAGTTGGAGTCCATCTCTGGGTTCATCAGCCATCAGAAATCCGGACATGAGCATAACAATGACCAATGACGACAGGCAATGAAGGAATCTGGTGATCATCTTTGACCTCCATGTAGGTGAAAAGGACTGCATGCTAACTTCGAACAGGCTTATGATGGTCTGAAGAATTAAAAATATTGACCAAACAAAAATTAGTATTTATTGTAACATAGATATTTCCAATAAACCTTGACGGACTAAAACGCATCACTCTCGGGAAAATGTTTTACAGCAGTGATTTCCCGAATAAACCTCTGTCTTATCGCCGTTTACTCATTATGAATTTGGAAACCAGAATATTTCTGTTTCCATTGCAATACTTTTTTAGGGCTGTGATCCACACACTAGGTGCAGACCGGAATTAGACCAACCTCATACAGTAACGTGGGCAGGTCAAAATGTACATTCCCAGAAAAGGAATTCGAGCACACAAATTTTCGGCGTTTAAGGATGTTTCGGGATATTTCCCGAAATGATCTGCTGGTCAAACAAACGTATAGATTTCGAGGAGAGGGCGCCACATGAGAAGTAGGCTTTATTTTATGTGCATAGCGTTGTCTTTATTGGCCGTGTTGGCCGCTGATTCGTCGTCATTGGCTGCTGATCCCGCAGCAAAAGGTCTTTCGGGAGAGATACCAATTGCGGGGGTTTGGTCCCTGACCGGTGACGCCGCCGTTTACGGACCTTCCCAAAAGAATGCGTCGGAACTTGCTGTTGAAGAGATCAACAAGTCGGGAATGCTGGGCGGAGTCAAGTTGAAATTGATCACAGAGGATGATCGATCTACCAAGGAAGGCGCCATTACCGCTTTTGAAAAACTTATCAACAAGGAGAAAGTGATTGCCATCCTCGGGCCAACTCTGTCCAATTCGGCCAAAGCCTCCAATCCGATTGCCCAGAACGCCAAGGTGATCGTCATGGGCGTTTCCAACACGGCAAGTGGAATAGTTGAGATAGGGGATTTCATTTTCAGGGACAGTCTTCCGGAAAGCGTGGTCCAGCCCAACACTGTCAAGATTACCAGAAACAAGCTGGGATATGACAAGGTGGCTGTAATGTATGGGGACGACGATGTCTTCACTAAGGGCGGTTACGACGTATTCAAAAAGGTCCTTGATGAAAATGGAATCAAAATCCTTACAATTGAAACGTTCAAAAAGAAAGATACGGATTTTTCGGCCCAGCTTACCAAGATAAAAGGGCTTAAACCTGACCAGATAATAGTATCAGCCCTCGCTGAAGAGGCAGCCGGCATCTTGACCCAGGCCCGTCAGCTTGGCATACCCGATTCCGTTCACATCATTGGTGGCAACGGGTTCAACTCCCCTAAACTTGCACAACTGGCGGGACCGGCTGCTGAGGGCGCCATATCCGGAGCGGCCTGGTTCGTCGGGAACGACACCCCGGGCAACAAGAATTTTGTTGAAGCCTACAACCGGAAATACGGTTCCAACCCGGACCAGTTCGCTGCGCAGGCCTATACCGGGGTCTACATCATAGCAAACGCAATCAAGACCGCCGGCTCATCGAACTCTCAGGCAGTAAGAGACTCATTGGCAAAGACCAAAGATCTGGATACAGTGCTCGGCAATTTTTCATTTGACGAAAAGCGTGACCCGGTTCATTCCCCGGTAGTTCAGACAATAAAGAACGGTAAGTTTGAGCTGTTCAAATAGAAAAGATTTACCATGAAGAATCCCTTGGGTCCCCCGGCTGTCAGGGTTTATAGATGACTCAGCTTCCACAGCAACTCATAAACGGCGTCTGGCAGGGAGCGGCCCTTGCGCTCTTTGCCATGGGTTATACCCTGGTTTTTGGTGTCCTGAACATAATAAACCTGGCGCATGGCGCAACTTTCATGTGGGGCGCCTTCATAGCTTTTGTCTGTGTCACAAAACTTGACTGGTCCTTGTGGTACTCCATTCCTGCAGCCATGACAGGCGCCGGCCTGTTAGGCGTTCTGCTTGATCGCCTGGCGTTTAAGCCCCTGCGTTCTTTGACTGTCGGCTCGCTGGTGATTTGGGCTGGATTCCTGATATTTCTGACGGGCATGATCGGGGACTGGAGCTTGTCAACCAGAAGAGCCGTCATTCTATCGGGCGCAGTGGTGTTACTGGCAGGATTAATCCAGGATTTTCGGAGCGTCCGACCTTTGCGCCAGAGGGAAGTTCCACATTTGGCGCCGATGATTTCTTCAATTGGGGCAACCTTCATCCTTGTGAGCCTGGCCATGGGCCAATTTGGGGCGCAGGTCTCACGTTTTCCTCTGAATCTGTTTCCGATGAAACCATACCAGTTGGCCGGCAATGCTGTAATATCGCCTATTCAGGCCCTTGTTCTGGTTTTATCATTAATATTGCTGGCAATTCTTCACATCCTCATCAAGCGAACCCAGATGGGGCGCGCCATTCGTGGAATAGCCTGGAGTGAACGAACATCCAGGTTGTTGGGGATAAATGTTGATTTTGTAATTGCCCAGACTTTCTTCATCTCAGGAGCATTGGCCGGAGCCGCCGGTGTGCTACTGGGACTGGCTTTCAACAGGCTGGAGCCGACTATGGGTCACGAAGTGGAGTTGGCAGGCCTGACGGTAATAATAGTCGGCGGCATGGGCAGTATTGGTGGAGCGGCTCTGGCCGCCTTTCTGGTTGGAATGATACGGGTGCTAAGTGTCGCGTATATTGACAGTAGTTTTAGGGACGCTTTCGTTTTTGGTTTGCTGATCATAGTTCTTCTTGTCCGCCCCAGTGGACTGTTTGGGCGAAGCAAGGTTGCCAGAGCATAGTAGAGACGAGTAAATCCACATTATGCCCGAATTCATATCCCATAACATTTCCGTGATCAACTTCATACTCATCAATATGTCGTTGGGGATAAGCATTTACCTGACACTTTTTACAGGAATGCTTTCCCTTGCAAACGCCGGATTTATGGCCATAGGCGCTTATACTGCCGCTTTGTTGATCACCAGGGCAGACATTCCGTTAGGTTTTACCATCGCTCCTGCAATGTTCCTCGCAGTAATGGTAGCCTTGCCTCTGGGAATGCTGGTTTTGCGTCTCCGTGATGTTTATCTGGCAATCGCCACACTCGGTTTTGGGGAAATTGTTCGGATCATTGCGCTTAATGGAGATAAAGTTGTCAGACTGTTCAGTGAAGATAAGGAAATAGTTGTTTTTAATGGAGCTGAGGGTATTACGCTCAGCTACGTCGCACCCAATATAATCTTGGGCATACCGGACACTACATGGCCCTTGCTGATATACCTGGCTGGCGTCACCTACCTTGCATTCACCATTCAAAACTCACGTTATGGCAGGGTTCTGGCTTCTATCCGCCAGGATGAAACAGCAGCTCATACTCTCGGAATAGATGTAGTTCGTTACAAACTTCTGGCGTTCCTGCTAAGCGCAGCGATTGCCGCCGGCGCAGGAGCCTTGAGCACACCTGTCATGAGAGTGATCGATCCCAGGAATTACGTTTTTGGGAAAGCTGTCGATATCCTTGCTTTTGCCGTCCTGGGGGGCATGACCCATTGGATGGGGGCCATTGTGGGCGCCACCGTGCTGACATCTTTGCCGGAGGTTCTGAGTTTTCTAAAGGATCAACGGGACATAGCCAATGGTCTCATCATCATGATTTCGACGATATATCTGCCCAGAGGACTCGTTGATCCTCAGATGTGGAGGGCTTCCGCAAAATTCTTTCAACAAAAATTTTCAGGTTCCAGTCCATGATTCTAAGGCTATTTCGGCATCTCAGGAAAGACGGTCAACCAATTTGTGCCCTTATAATCACTGGAGACGACTGAGCGCAATTAAATGTCCCTGAATCAACCCAAACCATTGCTCGAGATAGATGGAGTAACAAAAAAATTCGGAGGCGTAATGGCCTTCGAGGAGGTTTCGTTTAATATAGATTCAGGTGTCACCTGCGGTCTGATAGGACCTAACGGGGCAGGAAAGACGACCCTTTTAAATGCCATAAGTGGACTTTTGCCATTGTCCTTGGGTGAGATAAGGCTAAACGGAAAAATCATGACCGGCCTTCCTCCTCACAAAGTAGCGGGACACGGTGTTTCACGGACATTTCAGAACATTCGGATATTCCCGGAGCTATCGGTAGTTGAAAACGTCATGGTAGGACGGCATCTTAACTGCAGAGGCAATTTTTTTGACACTCTTTTCAGGTTACCTCGCAGTAAGGCCGAGGAGAGGGAATCTCGGGAAACATGTCTGGGCTTGCTCAGGGATCTCGGCATGGGGAAGCTTGCCGGAATCCAGGCCGGCGCACTTTCATACGGAGACCAGCGGCGTCTCGAAATTGCCAGGGCTTTGGCTCTCAAGCCTCGTCTGCTGTTGCTGGATGAGCCTGCGGCGGGCATGAACAGGAAAGAGACGGATGAACTGTTCGATTTTCTGGTAATGTTGAAACAGACTCATTTGACTATGTTGATTATTGAGCATGACATGGATGTCATCATGCGCATAAGTGATCAGGTAGTTGTGCTCAACTTCGGTGTAAAGATTGCCGAAGGGTCTCCAATTTCAGTCAGGAGCGACCCTCGAGTAATCGAAGCTTATCTGGGCGAAGAATGACCATCGGGATGCGACAGTTTACGGTGTCAACTTACGGAAGACATTCTTGACAGCTATTTCAGGATTTTCTGATCAATGCTTGCAGTAAAAGACTTACACGTTTCTTATGGCGCAATAGCGGCTCTGAAGGGAGTGAGCTTTGAGGTTCCTTCAGGATCCGTCGTGGCCATGGTGGGGGCCAATGGCGCCGGTAAATCCACCACTGTGAATACCATAAGTGGTCTCCTCGGTCCGAACAAGGGATCAGTATTGTTCGAAAACAGGGAAATTACAGGCCGTCGTCCTGACATAGTCGCCTCCCTCGGGTTGATCCAGGTTCCTGAAGGTAGACAGGTTCTGGGCAGTTTGACTGTTGAAGAAAACCTCCTGCTCGGAGCTTACTCCCGCAGGGACGCTGAAATTGACATTGATCTCAAAAGAATTTATGAACGTTTCCATCAACTATTTAAAAGGCGTAAACAGTTGGCGGATTCACTTTCAGGAGGTGAGCAGCAAATGCTTGCCTTCGGACGGGCCCTGATGGCTCGTCCCAAACTGTTGATGCTGGATGAGCCTTCTTTAGGATTGGCTCCTCTGGTGGTCAACGAGGTCTTCAGAATTATTTCCTCACTCAGGGAGCAAACTACTATACTTGTAATTGAACAAAACGCCAGAAAAGCGCTTCAGGTTGCCGATTTTGCTTACGTAATGGAGGGCGGAAAAATTGTGAAAGAAGGTCCGGCGTCTCAATTGAGGAATGATCCTGCCATAGTGGAGGCATACCTTGGCAAACAGCGCTAAACATTATGTAATTGAAATCAAATTAAGCATCTCCAGGCTTGCGTGATAAGAATACTTGTCGGTGAAAAAGGTTATTAACATTTATCCAAAATCATCAGGTGAGGAGCATCCACTTTTGGGGTATGGGCTCGCATTAGCAGCCACGGCCATTTGGTCATTCAACTTCATTGTGGCCCGAGGTCTTTCCGACTCCGTGCCTCCAGTGACGCTGGCATTTCTGCGCTGGTCTACAGCAGCCATCCTCCTGTTACCGTTTGGTATCAGGCCTTTTTTCCGTGACTATAAGGTCATAAGAAAAAATCTGGGCTATCTGTCCCTGACTGCGTTTCTGCTGGTCACTGTTTTCAACACACTGATTTACATCGCCGCCCATACATCCAAGGCAGTCACTCTATCTCTGATTGCGGCTTCATCACCTATTTTCATTGTTTTCTTCGCATACTTGTTCTTGGGGACTCCTCTAAGCCTTCCCAAAATTATTGGGTTGATCGCCGCCACGGTCGGGGTTGCCCTCCTGGTCACCAAAGGCGACTTATCCCAAGTTCTGGAGCATGGTGTTTCAGACGGTGACGCCTGGATGATTCTGGCTGCATCCATTTTCGGAGCATACAGCATTCTTGTCCGCTTCAAGCCGAAGGATCTGGGCGCAGTGGCATTCCTGTGTTCGACACTGTTACTTGGTCTGCTGTTTCTGCTCCCATGGTTGCTATGGGAACTTCAGGCCGGGGACAAAATCAGCCTCTCTTCAGCCGCAATTGCAGCCATCATATATTTGGGCATTGGCCCGTCGCTCGTCGCCTTCCTGTGCTGGAACAAGGCAATCATGCTTATAGGTCCGGTGCACTCGGCATTTGTATATTATTCGCTCCCCATCTTCAGCGCCATTGAAGGCGCTGTCATCCTGGGCGAGCCGGTACATCCTGTCGACCTGTTAAGCGGCGCCCTCATAATGATGGGTGTCATAATTGCCACCAGAGAATAGACTGAATTCATGACTTCCTGTAATTGCCCCACCTGGATTAACCATTTTCAATTGAAATTTCATTCCTGCAAAACTATTGAGAAACGCTACATTCAATCAAATTTTTTATAGAAACCTTCGAACATGTGTTTATTTTTGTGCTTTGTCTTTGCTCTCTGTCACCATTTTCTTCATCGCTTCTTCCAGCAATGTCGATTTCATGAGTAACTCAGTAGAGTGCTTGGTGATGTAGCCACCTATCCCTGCTGGAACCCTGTTAGGAACTTCGGTGATCTCCTTAAGGAATGGAGTCATCACCGTGTCGTTCATGTAAATGACTTGCCACATCCGCTCTCCAGAGCTTGCAGAGAAGAAAAGGTTGTGCTGTTCCTGAGGATCCCATTGCAGATTGTAGAGCGCCGGTATGTTGAGGTCCTTTTTGAAACCTAACCAGGTGTCCCTCTGGGTATACAGGGTTTTGAACTGGTTTAACCGAAACCCACCGTAATTCTGATCTTCGAAATAAACGAAATTGTTCCGGTTGGACGGCCCTTTTCCAAACCACGCCACCGACTGATCCACTCCATCAAATATCATGGGTTTTCCCGACTTGTCCTTCCAGAGCCTTGGAGGGACTGGAAGCCCGGCAAGTTTTGCCACGGTGGGGAAAACATCCATGTTTGAGAAAATGTCATCGTTGCGCACGCCTGGCGGAACGTGATTCGGCCACCAGACTATGGCAGGTATCCTGAAACCTGCCTCAAAATTTGTTCCCTTGGCGCCTCTGAACGGAGTGTAACCGGCGTCGGGCCAGACATCAACCCACGCCCCGTTGTCAGGAAACCATACGACTATAGTGTTTTCTTCTATTCCCGAATCACGTATGGCCTGAACCACCTTCCCGGTGTTGTCATCCAACTCCATTAGTG
Organism: uncultured Desulfomonile sp.; assembly: GCA_964401595.1. Lineage (GTDB taxonomy): Bacteria > Desulfobacterota > Desulfomonilia > Desulfomonilales > Desulfomonilaceae > CAITZA01. The sequence continues at coordinate 19,096 of CAYNZA010000003.1, read as the reverse complement.
AATCGAGATAAGGATGTCCACCAGGAGCTTTTCCTTTCCACTTATCCGACGGCAGCGTCGGATTATGAAGCTTCATGAAACACAAATACATGAAAAATGGCCTGTCATCCCTGGCATGATTTTTTATCCATTCTGAAGCAGTTTGAGCCATACGGTTGTCAACCACCTTAAGGTCTTCCGTTTTGAAAACCCTGGTTTTTTTGGCGGGCTGACCTTTGACACCTTCCCATTCCCCGTCATTATAAAGGTCTTTGAACCATTTCATGTAACCTGGATCATTTCTGGGAAAATCGGGATAAAAATCAGGATCGGTCCATGTATAAGCGTTGGCATAGTAAGGAAGCATGTGATACATCTCGTCAAACCCTACATTGGTAGGATAAAATTCCTTACGATCTCCAAGGTGCCATTTTCCAATCTGTACAGACCGGTAACCGGCCTGCCCCAGATAATCGGCCAATGTGATGTCATCCTGGCAAATGCCTCCCGGACTACCTATCGTCAGCACTTCGCTCAATCCGGAACGGATGGGATATCGACCTAACAGAAAAGCGGCCCTGCCGGCTGTACAACTTGCCTGGCCATAGAAATTGGTGAAATGCATTCCCTCACTGGCAAGCCTGTCAAGCTGAGGTGTCGGCGCACCTCGAGTGGCCCCACCTCCATAGACCCCGAGATCCCCCCAACCCACATCGTCAGTCATGATTACTACGATGTTGGGCTTCTTGGGCTCCTGCTTCTGTTCGCCGTATGTAAGGTCTATGAAAAATCCGCCTGTCACGATAAAAATAGTTAATATCATTGCACTGAACAATCGGAGTTTTAGCCGATCCATGATGACCTCCTGAAAAAATCTGTACGATGATTATCCAACAGTGTTTTCACATTATGGCTCGAACGGGAAAACTCGCTTCCAGTCGTTTTTCATGCTGATGACTACCCACCCACTTTTTACGGCTTCATCATAAAGTTCCTGGGTAAAGGCGCCGATTTTTGTTCCCGGCAGACCTTGCGCAGGTCCGTAGGAATATTCCCGAGCTGCGTCATCGTGAAGAACCAGCATGCAGAGGCTTTGCCCCGCGCCAGCCTTTGTGTATTCCAACATCTGACGGTCGCCCGTGGAGTTACCGAAAGAAGCTCGGGGCCTTTGACCTATTGCCAGATGAATGCCCTCCGGCTTTCCGGCATAGTCATCTTGCAACAGGACCTTCGGCTCTTTGATGAGTGTCGGTTTGCCGACCTTGTCATAACCGTATTTTGTGGCCTGAACTGTTCCAACCACCTGTTCGGGGGGAATTCCATAGACCTGCTCGGAATACTCCCTCACGAAGTCCTGTGCGCTCCCTGTGACAATATATGTCCTGTAACCCTTGGACTTAAGGTATTGAATGACTTCGATCATAGGTTGGTAAACCAGTTGCGTGTAGGGTCTATTCCAACGGATATGCATTGAGTCGTTCATCCATTTTTTGACCTGCTCCGCGAACTCCTCAACGTTCATTCCGGACATAGCAGTATTGAAAATTTTTTCCAGATCTTCCATGCTGAGACGGGCTATGGCATCGCTCTTGCCAGAGAAGACCGTCCTGAATGGTTCGGTGTTCGCAAGTTCCGGCCTGGTTTTTAGAATCTCTCGAACTCGATCGAGACAGTAGATGACCTGGGTGTAAACCGGGTGTTCAACCCACAGTGTGCCATCCTGGTCGAATGTGGCCACACGATTATTGGGGGTTACAAAACCTGATCCTGCCTCATTGGTAGTTTCTTCAACAAAATAAATAATCGCTCGTTTGGCCGGGCCGTCATTCCACGAAGGAAGCGGATCGGGCTGCGCCGACACCGAAAAACTTAAGACCAGCGAAACGAAAATTATCAAGATAGATACAGTCCCATATTTATTTTTGACACGGCCCATTTTTTAAACCTCACCTGAGACGCTGCGTTTTTATGACAAAGTTGACAATGTCGGTGAACTGTAATGAACAAATATCGCACAAGTCATGACACCAGCCGGCTGATGGCCTAACGTTTTCCGACCTTCTCAATGGCTTTTTTGTAGATTCTGATTGCGTCAGCCTTCTTGCCCTGTTTTTTGTATATCTCACCGGCCAGAGTGTATGCATCTGAATAATTTGGAAAGCGATCAATCAGTTTTTCCAGAATATCCGCTGCTTGTGTAAACTGTCCCTTCTGTTGCAGATAGTAAGCCAGCGTAAATGCATACTTGGGAATGTTCGGGGCAGCCTTAACGGCTTTTTGGCAGAATTGAACCGCCTCATCGAGTCTGTCTCTCGAGAGTATTACACAAAGGTTAAAGGCGGCCTGCCCCATCTGCGGGTCTGAATCAAGAGCCGTCCTAAGATGTTTTTCTGCGCCTGCCAGATTACCGTCTTCGGCTTGTAGCAAGGCAAGGTTAAAATTTGCAACGGCGTTATCTGGAGCCACTTTCAAGGCCTTTTCCAGGGATGCGGCTGCCTTGGGCCTATCGCCCATGCCTGCGTAGGCCATGGCCTCATTCACCATCACCAGTATTGCTCGAGGTTCAAGTTTATGAGCCTTTTCATAGGAGGAAATAGCCTCTGTATAGACTCCACGGTCGAGATAATAGTTGCCGAGGTTGTAGTGAGAGTCCCACTGATCAGGTCGAGACAAAATCGAATCAAGGTATTCCTTGTTTGCCATCTCTACTTTCTTTTTGTCGCCAGGCGATAGCGGTGTGCTTGAATAACCCGACATAGCAGCTGCTGCGCTGACACGAACCAGACGGTATTCATCCCCAGCGGCTTCAACAATAGCCAACATAGCCCCTCTTGACGGATAATTTTGAAGGGCAGTAACTGCTGCAGAACGAACAAGAGGCGAAGAGTCTTTTACCAGGGTCAACAGGGTTCGGGAAAATCCGGGATCTGCCGACGGCGTCATCAGTCTTATCAGTGATGTAGCTACGATCTCGTCCCGATTTGGGCCAGTAACATAATCAATCATCTCATCTAACCTGGACCAGTCTCTCTTCCTGCCGGATTCAATCAATTTGCCACGGCTTATTTCCGCAGCCTGATAGTCGCGTTTGCGCCACTTTCGAACCCACTCATCGGCCCACTTTGGGTCCTTGTCTTCATGGCAGATATTACATGCGTTGGGTGAATTGAACTCGATTGTGGCCGCCGGGGCCGGAGGTCTCATCGAATGATCACTTCTCCGCATCCTCGCAAATTCAGTCATTGGCATGTGGCATGCCACACATTTGTTACCCGGGCTGTCCGGCTTGTGCATTGTGTGTTCAGTGGGATTATCAACCTTTTCCTTGTGACATGCCATGCATGCCAGATTAGGATTGTCAGACGTTTTGAATTTGTATCGCCCGCTGGATGTGTGACAATGGAGGCAATCAAGTTTTCCTGATTTGACGCATGGGCTCATGAGCCAGGACGTGTAAGAGTAGTTTTCACCCAGGTCCCGCCCATCCGGATAGTAGTCCGGGCTTTCCAGAGTCACCAGCCCGAAATGGTCAAAGAATTTGAACCCTGGCTGGAATGTTTCTGTAATTACAACAGATTTTGCATGACATGACGCACATGTCCCGTTGTTTTGTTCCACTGAGAAATCCCGACCACCACGTATAATCTTGAGATCTTTTGGAATAGTCCCTTTTGGCGCCGATTCACAAACCCTGATGTGCTCCTGGGCGGGTCCGTGACAAGCCTCACAATTGATTCCGGGCTCCTTCCACACGGTGTTGTATGTGTCTGTCCTGGAATCGTAATTCGTGGAAACCTGGCTGACGTGGCAACCATAGCAGGATGTGTTGAAAGTGTATTGCCAGTCCTTCCAGTTTATCGTTTGGTGTGTTTGGCCCGACAAATGTCGGACACCGCTGGCGACCACGTCGAACCATTCTTTTCGGTTGACATCGTACCCCAGCGGCAAAGTCTGAAGCCTGCCGCGATCCATTGAGGCAAGGAAGTAATAAACATTCTTTCCACCCATGACGTGATCGATCCGATAGTTTTTCATGTCTTGGGCACCTCGCTCCACAACCCATCCCTCCCCTTCAATAATCTCCAGTCGGTATTTGTATTCTCCTATGACAATTTCGCTATCGTGTGGAGTGAGGTTATCTCGTGCAAAATCCACCGTGAAAGGCTGCATGGCCAACCCGTGGTGCGAAGGCGCCCACAACTGGTAGAATTTTTCGTGACACTTTCGGCAACTTTGAGAGCCTGTATAGTTCTGAGGTGTGTGACTCACACCAGGATCATTATCATGTCTGGCGCGAGCATCAATTTTCATACATTCACAAAGAAGAAAAAGACAGAGAAGCCCGCCGGCGAAGTATTTAATAGATCTGGTCATCACACAACCTTAATGCGTGGCATGACATGTATTGCTCATCTTCAGGATATCATAGTTGCAAACACTGCTCTAATTTTTTTCTGTGCAAATTACTGAGTTTGAGGTCGATCAATAGCAAGTTTCAGGGTCATTTGTGACCTTTATCGACGAATGGGGGAATACCCTCCATAAGGCGATCCCGGAGAATTTTACTGGAGCATTTTAAATATGTATGATATTTCTAAGGCACGTAGCCAATATAATCTTAAAAAATCAGATTCTTAAAGTCTCATGGCCTGTTGAGCGTCATGGTTTTGGTCTTGATCCCGAGTCGTTCAGAGGTGTCACATTACGACTAGCTTTTTAGCCGGATTCTAAATGTCAGGAGTATGCCAATGAAGGCCGCATCATTCAGAATCGTGTCAGTCACGGCGATACTTGCAATCTTCTTGTTAAGCGGAGTCGTTATTGAATCAAAAGCATCGGCTACCTAAAAACCAAACATAGTCGTGATTTGGGGGGATGACATTGGGCAAAGCAATATTAGCGCTTACACGAACGGACTCATGGGGTACCTGGATCACGCTTTCCTTTTAATTCCCGCACAGGGATATGTGGCAAATTTTCTCAAAACGTTCAAGGAATTTCCACCCCGACAGAGAGCGGCGAGCTTCTCCATCGACCAGATTATAGAGACATTGAAGACTCCCATGGGAAATTAGGGCATGGAATGGTTTCATCTGGAAACTGCTTGCTGAGCAGGGAAGCCGATTCCTTCTTCGTCAAATCGCTGTTTTATCTTTTCCGTGGTGTCGAATTGCACTCTCCAGTGATCTGACGATTTCACCCAACACCTGAGGACAACTTTTAGACTGTTTTCCCCAAGCGACTGAATTGCTATGATTGCTTTACGATCCTTGAGTATTCTGGGATCCTCATCGACTATGGTCTGTATGGTTCTCCTGACGTGGTCGAAATCGACATCGTAAAGGACTCTCATGTTAATCACCAGTCGCCGGGTGTCTCTGAGGGAATAATTGACTATTTGCGAAGATGTGAGTTGGGAGTTGGGCACTATCACGATTGTATTGTCTGGGGTCCTTATCTGAGAGTGGAGCAATTCAACCTTGTCAACAGTACCCTCAGTCTTGCCTACTTGAATGTAATTTCCTACACTGAATGGTCTAAAAAGAATTATCAGTAATCCAGCGGCAACATTCGACAGATGCGCTTTCATCGCAAAACCAACAGCAAAACCAGCCGCTCCTACGAGGGCTATCAGCGAACTGCTCTCGACTCCCACCTTGTGAACCGCCTCTATGAAGACAAGACCATAGAGTATGACTTGAGAGGAACTGTTCACAAAATGGACTATAGTCGGCTCTACATTCCTCTTTACAAGTAACCGGTCTATAATCCCTGTTATTCTCTTAACCAGCCAGATTCCAACGACTACCACAATTGTAGCTGCCACAATACGCCAGGTAAAATTACCCAACGCCGCCCACACTTCCTTGTAATTAATGAGGTTATTCATGTCCTATTCCTGTTCAACCAAGGGGAAATAAACGGAAAAGGTTGTTCCTTTTCCGGGATCACTGTTCACGGTTATGGCGCCGTTGCTACTGCTGACTATACCGTGAACTACAGATAGCCCCAGACCTGTGCCTTCACCTGCGACCTTGGTAGTAAAATAGGGATCAAAAATCTTGCTCATGATATTTGAAGGAATTCCGCTACCTGTGTCCGAAACCGCCAATCTGATGTGTTTTCCCGCAGCAAGAGGCGGGTTGTAGCCGGCAAAATTATTGTCGAGGTTGACTTCCTCTAATTCGATCAAAATGGTTCCTTTGTCACCCTTTATGGCTTGAGAGGCGTTGACACACAAATTCATCAATACCTGTTGGATCTGGGTAGGATCTCCAAGGATCATGCCCAGATCAGGTTGTATGTTTTCTTCGATCTCAATGGTAGACGGGATTGCAGATTTCAGAAATTTGAGCCCTTCCTTTACTATTGGAACGATGTCAATGGCTTTAGCCTCGGCCTCCGAACGGCGACTGAACGTCAGTATTTGCCTTACCATGTCCCCTGAGTGCCTGGCGGCGTTCATGACCTTCACTAAATTACAATGAGCCGGGCTTCCAACAGGCAAATCATCCATGACCAGTTCTGTGTAACCCATGATCGCTTGAATTATATTGTTGAAATCATGAGCAATACCACTGGCCAAAGTTCCTATGGCTTCCATCTTGTGAGACTGGGCAAGCTGACCCCTGAGGTTCTCTTCCTCGGTGATGTCGGTAGCCATTTGAACATAGTTTTTAATTCTGCCGGTTGAATCTTTTACAGGGGTTATTGTCGATTGTTCATGAAATAAATGGCCATCTTTGTGTTTATTAATGATGCGACCTTTCCAGACATTTCCACTGGATATTGTTTTCCAAAGTTCTTCGTAGAAGGATTTACCGTGTTGACCGCTACTTATTACAGCCGGATATTTTCCTTTTACTTCATCGCGGGTATAACCGGTTATCTTCTCGAAGGCAGGATTTACGTAAACTATTTTCCCACCAGAATCCGTGATGACTACTCTTTCGGCTGCCTGATCGACGGCGGTCGCCAAGCGTGAGTTTTCCTCATGCGCCTTTTTTATTTCATCAATATCCCGAACTACTCCAAGCACATGGGGTATTTTATCAAGTTCCAGCAATGTGGCCGACAGAAGCCCAACCCTGACCTGGCCATCTTTAAGCATGAATTCAGTTTCAAAATTTTCCAGGTGTCCGGTCTTGTTTAGTTGGTCATACAAAAACTTGAATTCTTTAGGGCTAGTCCACAGGCCAACATCATGAGAAGTCCGACCCAGCACTTCATCTTTGGAGAATCCGGTCAGTTGAGTGAATTTCTGGTTTACCTCAACATATTTTCCGTCTTCCAATCTGCTTATTGCCATTGAATCCGGCGCAATGTAGAAAAGCTTTCTGAAAAGTTCTTCCCTGTCATGCAAATCCTGCTCGGCCTTTTTCCTGTCGCTAATGTCAATAGTGAGCCTGATTACACCGCAGACGGTTCCGTCCATGCCCATATCCGGCACTATCTTTGACCATATCGTCCGAGTATGGCCGTCAGGAAATTTGTACGTCAACTCAACTTCCTGGATCTTTCCCTGAAGACCGTCTCTGATCTGGGAAAGCGCTACGGCATTACTTTCACCTAGAATTTCCCTAGCCTCATACCCCACAATCTGTTCTGATGATTTGAGCCACCACGACTGGAAAGTCTTGTTGCAAAACACAAAACGGCTGCTGGAATCTAAATAGGTTATGGCTACAGGAAGATGATTGATGATTTTGGAAAGTAATTTCTGATTCTGAATTAATGCGTTGGAGCGGTCCTCAACCAGTCTGTGAAGAGCAACCAAATGTTGCCGAAGAGATTCCTGCTCCAAGTCCAGTTTAGTGACATCCTGAAAATACGCGTCCGGCGTCACTGTCGGCTCCCCGAAATAACTAATTGAGTCTCCATTCCGCTTCATCAGATGGCTCAAGGGTTCAATCCTGGCCAGTAAGTCACGTTTGGAAACCGGTCCGGGAATATACACAACCGCTCCACGTTCAAAGGCGGTATCCTGAGCCTCTGATTCGACATCAATGCCGGACATCAAAATGACGTAGGTTTCATTGAAAGAAGGATCGTCCCTGATCCTGCGAAATAACTCATCTCCGGAAAGATCGGGAAGGCGCTCTTCCAGCAAAACTAATTCCGGCTGATGTTCGGCCAACAAACGAAGACCCTCGGCGCCTGTGACTGCTCCTAATGTTTGGGAACCGGCGTTCACGAGGGTTTCACATGTGCTGGCAAGTCGCGCCTGGTTTTCATCAATTACAAGTATTAAGGCCATGTTCAACCTGCCGTAGCTCTAATCAACTGTGCAGGGCCACCCGAACAGAGTTAAGGAGTTCAGAAGCCTGCCAGGGTTTGCGTAAAAAGCCCTTTATGTGAGGGCATATTTGACGCACAAAGTCGCTTTCCGGTGAGTAACCGCTCAAAACGATGACTGTGGCATCAGGATCAATTTTCATGATTTCTTTCAAACAGTCCACGCCCGACATGTTTGGCATTATGAGATCCAGCATTACCAGAGATATTTCATCCCGCCTTTCTTTAAAGATCTCCACCGCTTCAGACCCGGTCGAAGCCAGAAAAACCTGATAACCTGCGTTTTGAAGGATTTTTCGTTCCAATTCGGCCACCAACAGATTGTCTTCCACCACAAGAATCGCCGCAAGAATTCGAGCATCACTTGCTGAAACGGTTTCGGGAGCCATCTCTGGAACCCCTTCCCTCAACGGGATGAAAATTTTGAATTCGGCGCCTTTTCCAATTTGGCTGTCACAAGTGATGAACCACGCATTCTGTTGGACAATTCCTGTAACGACTGAGAGACCTAATCCGGTCCCTCTGGTTGTGCCTCTTTGCTTTGTTGTAAAGAATGGGTCAAACATTCTGGCTAATGTCTCTTTGTCCATGCCCGAACCGGTGTCAGTTACTGAAAGCATAACATATTTACCTGGTTTGATTTCCTGATGAGACCCGTAATTCTCGTCATTGAACCGGTGCATTGATGTCCGGATTCCGAGACGGCCTCCAAGTGGCATGGCTTCCAAAGCGTTCTGGACAAGATTCATGAGAATCTGGTCAATCTCACCGAGGTCAGCATAAATTGGCGCTGGCCCTTCAAAAAAACTGAGTTCCACATCAACGGTTTGCGGAAGTGTTGGAGACATTTTTGAAATCATGTCCCTAAGTTGATTATTGAGATCCAATGTGACCGGAAAACCTTTACCTTGCTGCACAAAGGCAAGCAGTTTTTTTACCAGCTCGGCGCCGCCTTTCCCGGCTTCAATGACTGTTTTCAGTTTTTCGAGATCGGGGTCATCATTTTTTTTGTCCATGGACATCAGTTCAGTGTAACCCAACATTACCTGAAGTATGTTGTTGAAATCATGGGCTACGCCACCAACCAGAGTCGCCAGGGCTTCCATCTTTTGTGATTGAAAAACCCTGGCCTGGAAAGCTTCTTTCTCTATTTGAGTCTTTCGATGATTTTCAATCTCCTCCGAAAGCCTCTCCTTCACCGTTTTAAGTCTTAGCTGAAAAATATCTCCAAGCTTTATCAGCCTTTTGGACTGTTTTACTACCCTTCTAAATTCATTCAGAAGTTTTTCGTAGTGATCATACCACGCTGTTTTATTATCTGCCGCAGATGCAAGAATTGCATCGGCCGTTTCAACAACTTGTCGCTCTCTCTCAAAAAGATCTTTTTCATCCATATCGCCACACACACCTGAAGGCATGAACTTCATGATACGATCCAGACACGGCTCCGAAACATGAAAACATTTCAATTTCGGGATTCATGCCCGATTACACTAGGAATCTATGCCATGAGTCAACGGAAATCAAAGGGCTATCCGGTAGTTTGAACAAAATTGAATTTGAGCGCTGTTGTTTCGTCTTCAAACTCTTCACCCGCCTCAAAAATTGTTTCGTTTTCTGGATGGTAGCGCCAGTTGATCTCTATTTGTCTGCTATCTGAAGCGGCCTGGTCGAGAATTTCGAAGAGGTTGAGCAGAGCCTTTGAACTACTGCTGTTAAAATATGACAAGTGAATGTCCACCATAATTCTTTGAGCTTCACTAAAACCTAGGTATTCGTTGACCGATGACAATATTGGCCCAAAAAATTTTGCGGCGTTTTCCGGATATGATTCCCCCTTGATCTTTATTTGATTGGAGACGGGATCAATAAGAACAAAAGGACTCGATTTTGTCGCTTCAATTGTAATAATTTCCATTCTCCTTACCTCATATCACAGCTTTTATCGTCAAGAAGACAAAATCTGAATCCACTGGGGAAATATCAAATTCTATTGGCCTGGTCGATTTCCTTGCCATTTCTATGAACCCAAGTCCGGAACCCTTTGCGTTGCTTTCCGACGTTTTTTTTCTGCGTTCCCGGTACAGTTTCTTTAGTTCATCTTTATCTAATCTTGCCAACAGATCCAGTTGCTCACGTATTGATTCCTGAGAATCGTTCTTTATTTTGTTACCGCACAAAACGTAGTAGTGGCTATTTTCCTTGCCTACTATCAAAACACCTTTCCGAATTTCACCCTCTGAACGTTCTTCCAGAATCACCCTATCGGCCGAATAATTAACGACATTTTGCATCTGTTCAATAAAAATGGAAAAAACTTTTTGTGAGGTGTTGAGGTCCGCATCCTCGATTTCCATTTTTTGTTTGAGCGTTCCTCCGATTCCCTCAATCACTTCCTGAGATATGGGACCACTAAAAGAAAAAATTATGCCTCTTTGGTTCAGATCGATATAGAACTGATGAACATTAAAGGGTATCATTCCGGTTCGCCTCCTTTGCTAGATCTTTACCCCCAAAACAGTGACATCGTCACGTTGATCTTCGGAGCCCCTGTAATGAGCAAACGTGTCGAGCAAACGGTCTCGCTGTTCCGACAACGGTTTTTCGCCATTCTCGAGAATAAATCTTGTGAATCCGGATCTTCCAAATGGGATGTGTTTATCTCCGCCTATCTGTTCTATCAGTCCGTCGGTGGTCATATACAGAGATGCGCCGGCAGGAAGGTCAAAATAATGATTCTGAAAGACATGATCCGGATTTGAAGATTTGTAACCGAGGCTTTCCGTGTCACCCTTGACCCGCGTGATCTTTTGCTCCAATAGCATGAACAATGATATTCGCGCTCCGGCAAAAATTGCTTTGCGGGATTGTCGGTTCAGCAGACAGATTCCCATGTCCAAACCATCGTCGAAAAGCTTACCTTCCTCCCGCAGCTTCAAGGTGTTTCTCACCAGAATATTCATGCGTCCCAACAACGCGCCTGGGTCCGTGTAACCGATCTCATGGACTGCCCTGTTTAGGGAGACGCCCGCTATCATGGTCATGATCGCCCCAGGCACCCCGTGGCCGGTACAATCCATAACAGCCAGAACTATCTCGTCATCCCTTCCGTCAAGCCAGTACAAATCGCCGCCTATGATATCGCGTGGCTGCCAGATAATGAAATGATCACCCAGAAGTTCCCTCACCTTATCATCGGAAGGCAATATGGCGGACTGTATGTTCTGGGCATAATAAATGCTGTCCATAATCATGGAATTGGCTTCTACCAATTCACTATGACTCGTGATCAATGCCTTCTCCGCAGTTTCCTGCCCCTCTATCCCTCTCTGTAGTCTCTTGCCCCCGACAAACAATCCGGCCAAACCCAGCAACCATAACACTCCGTGTCCTATGGACAGAGCGTAAAACTCGCCTCCGGCAGCGTGCATAAGTGGTGCCATCGGAACAGCCACACTGATTCCTCCCCTGATGTCACCGACTTTGTATCCCTGTTCCGCATGGCATTTCAGGCAACCTTCCTCAGTGACAAGCGGGCGCATCAACCTCATGTATGACACTCCCCTTATATTCTCCACAGATGAGGCTTCCTGCTGTCCATTCTCAAAAGACTTCAGCGCCCTGGTCTCCCATTCGTCCGCCTTGTTTTCCGACCTGATCGGGTCCAGGCTAGTGATGTGTCCCTTGGTCCCCGATTGCCCTTCTTGAATTTCATGGACAAGACGGGTCATGAAGGCCGGGTTGATAAGTGTCAGATTTTGTCCCAACGTTGTCAGGATGTCCCTTTGAGGCGCTTTGAGATAGGGATTAGGGCTTGTTTTGTCAGTGACCGGAACGTATACCCCACCCATTCCCGCATTCCATCTGCGATATATGACATCCTTCTCAAATGAGCTTCGAGCCTGAATCCGAGCCGCCTCTACAGTTTTGGCGTCTACTTCGAACCAGCTCCATACAAAAGAGGCGCACACCGTACATGTCCAGACCACTGACATGATGGCCAAATAGCGCTTTACAACGGGGATCTGGCTGTTGAATGAGCTAGAGGTAACCATGATCTACTCCGGGTTTTTTTGTTCTGTTAAAACGAAAGAAGATCCTGTTTGACGGCTTAAAGCGCTTAGGGATTAATAACGATCCATAAAAATGGCAAACATGCTTGGTCTGACGACAAAATATCAGTCTCAGGTTCTGTTGATGACGTCAGATAGAAAACAGGTTGTAAATATGGCCCTTGACCAGGGTAGAACTTTGATTGTGCCGTCACATGCCGGCTTCTGTGATCATGAAAACGCCGGCATGGTCTTAAGGTAAAGGAAACATTCCTCTTAAAACACTCATGAGGCTTCAGAATACTGAACGATAACTTGTAGCATCTTCAGGCGCATGGCCAGTGCGTCTGTTAATGGGCCTTGTTGTCAAGCAACTTGCCCTGGTCAGGATGCACGCCCATCCAGACTACCAACCCGGTTTCCACATCGTAAATAGCGCCTTCTACCTTGAGTTTGCCCGATTTTATACTATCGACAATCGCAGGACTGGTGCGCAGAATGTCTTCGATGGCCTGCCATACATTGGCCTCAATTGCGTCTTTCATGATGCCATCGCCTTTAGCTGACGGATTGTTCTTTCTGGCAGTTGCCACGGCGGCGCTGATATTCTTTGCCAAGGGGACAATATTCCCGCGAAGGTCTGCCGATTGCGCTACAGCCGCCACTGCGCCACATTTGGTGTGACCCAAAACGACCAGTAGTGGTGTGCCAAGATGCCCCACGGCATATTCCATGGACCCCGTCTGGTCAACATTTGCCACATTTCCAGCAACCCTGACGGCAAAGATGTCACCTACACCCCTGTCAAAAAGTATCTCCAACGGAACTCTGGAATCAGAGCACGAGAGTATGGTGGCAAAAGGCTTTTGACCCTCGGTCGCAGTGAGTTTGCGTCTATCCATGCCCTGATTTGGGTGTTTCACATTAGAGGAAATATATCGGGCGTTGCCCTCCTTTAACAGGGACTTGGCCTCACTGGCGGAAATTCCCGCCGAACCGCCGGCAGCACAGCACAGGCCAGGGCATAACAAAACTACCGCTGTCCAGATCGACAACATTCTCAACATCACGTCCTCCAGAATCAACTTGATTGATTTGAACACGTCCTGTGTTATTTCAGTATTTTGGAATCATGAAGCCACGATGATCTCTGCCCGTGGCTGACCCGCTACATTACAAGCATCGTGACAAGAGTCCGGACACCTGTCATTGAAAGAGTCGGGAAGAAAAGTCCTTAAAAACGAGGATTGACACGTGTCACATCTACAATCAAAAATAACATTGGTGACATGAAACAGTCAAGTATAGATAGATGGGATTTTTTGGTGTTTTGGGTCCACTAAATTTTTATTATGGAAAATAGTCGAGGCATCGAAAACTTGACAAGATGAGTCTGGAATGTTCGTCTCCAGTCCATTTCCAATCCTGGAGTTACCAGGATGCTCACACTTGGCCTCACCACGGTCCTGACTGGAGACGGGCTTTCAAAAATCCACCTGGATTGCTCCACGCACTCCAAAGATCGGGTCAATTGCCCGATTCCAGTTAACTCCCCACTGGTTACCAGAGTTTGGATTATTCCAACCGGGTTGTCTCCTGTCCACACATGCGTACTTGAACCAGTCGCCCGGCTTCCAATAGGCTACTCGCGCTGTTAATATGTATCCTTCTATCAGTTTCCAGTCTATCCCGCCGCCGAATTCATAACCCAAGTCCCTCTCCAGGATGTTTGGCGCATTCGTAAGATTTCCGTCAGCGTTTGCGAACGAGAGGTCTATCAGGTTCCCGCTCGGATCACGGTTGCCTCTGTTTCCATTACCATATTGCAGCGCAGGAGAAGTTATTGAATTCTCAGAAGGGTCGGGCCTTATCCATCCCCATCCATATCCCTGGGAAATTCTGTTGGCATACAGAAATGTGGCATACAGATTGACGTTGGCGGCAACAGCATAATCCAGCCGCACACCATAGGTGCTCGCATCTGTGATGAAGCCGTGACTGGAAGACCGGGTTATGGATCCGTTCCCCGATCCGTAATCATAACCCAGCAAAAGGCTGTACGGCAAATACAGGTTCACCCCGCCATTTGGGGAGAATATGGGAACGATAGTAGGTTGTCTATCTATGAGTTTGCCGCCACGTCTGTCCGGACCCGGATAGTAGGCCCACAGAAAGCTGATTTTTGCAGGGCCCGCCAGAACTCCACATTCGATCATGCCCGCCCACAATTCCCAGTAGCGGGTTTGAGGCAGCACATATTGGAGAGGAACGTTCACTTGATTGAGAGAAAGACCGTTTTGCCGAAAAAACTCCTGATAAAACCCGACTTCAGTGTTAAAGAACAAGCGTCCATTGAAATATTTAAAATTGGCGAATCCGAAAAACTGGGAACTGTCCACCGCAAAAATCGGATTTAATGCTCCGTAGGGCTCGGTTGCGGAGGAGAGCGCCTGTCCGGTATAAAGCTCGGACTCCGGGCCTTTGTGTCCATTGTTGTATTCGACATAGGTCTCGGAACTGATGTTGCCTGAACTGTACATAAGCAGGAAAGAGAAATGAGGTTGGGCCGATCCACTCCTGTCCGTCCTCAGAGGATAATTTGAGGCCTGTCGTGTGCTTGCATTTCGACCCGGACCCCAGAAATAGTATTGGGCCCCGACAATGAACGGACCGAATGGAACGCCTAAAACTACCGCTTCGGTAGTGTTCTCCAGAGAGTCTATGATCAGGCCCAGACCAATTGTATTCGGCTGCTTTCCAACTGTGACTATGCCCCATGGAAAATTGGCCTCCGCATACCAGGTTTGCCAATAGCCTGGAGAAAATGAATTTCCCATGCCTGGAGCCTGACTGTTGAGGTACCTGGAAGTGTTGAGATGGCCATAAGCAATGTCCCCTGCAGAAGTCGGATTCCAGGCTCCAATTCTGTAAGATCCTCGAAGAGACAGCGCCTCGTTCAATTTCAACTTCGGGAACAACACAGTATAAATATAATTGGCGGCCACATCCGAGCCTGAAGATAGTTCATCACCCCAGAAAGACACATCGTTGCGACGGGCAATCTCGTGCCCAAGCCAACCGTTGCGAGCGGCAAGCCTCACAGTTGTCACAGTGCTGTTATCTTGGTTAAAAGGCCCGAAGAAGCCCTGATCGCCCAGTTGGGAGAACTGGTAATACTCCCATGTGAAATTCCCGGACATGGAGAATTCCCAGGCGCAGGCCTGAGAAACTGGCAGGAGAAACAGTGACACAATTAAGCATACTCGACTGATCTGAGCCATATTTTCACTCCCGGAGCGGTATCAGAAATATCCGTGCAATTGACCTACCAAATTGGGGTTGAAGAATTTCATGCGTCTCCACAACAGTTACCATGGGGCCAATTTAGGTGACGGTCATTTTTCTTCAAAAAAATTAATGATTGGCCGGAAGCGAAAAAATTTTCTTCCCCCCGGCCTAAATACCCTAGAATCCGGCCTTATTCTTCTGGATCTTTGCCTACAAATTCCGGTCGCTTGAAAACCGGGTCCGGGTAGGTGTAAAAGCCGCGCCCGGATTTTACTCCCAGCCAACCCTTGTCGATGTACTCCCGTTTTAACATGTCGGCAAACCACTGTCCTCCAGGGTCATCCGACATCGTGGCTTTGCTCTGCGCTACGTGCCAGACGGTGTCCAGCCCCACAAAATCCCATAACCCGAAAGGTCCAATGGCCGAATCAAGGTGGATCATCACGGCCCGGTCAACGTCCTCTATCGACGCGATCTTTTCCACGAGCGCTATTTGAACCGCCTTGTCACACATGGCCCCGATAATGGCGTTTGACACGTATCCTGGAAACTCTTTTTTGAGGACCAGCGGGACCTGATTGATGGTTTTGGCGAAATCCACAAGGAGTTCGACTGTTTCTGTTGAGGTCCCCGGGTGCGGCATAATGTCCACCAGCTTGTGGTCCACCACGCCAAGGAAATGAAAAGCCGCAAACTGGGCGGGCCGACCGGTGGCTTCAGCGTACATGGATGGCAGCAGCGTGGATGAGTTCGTAGTGAAAATGGTTTTCGGCTGGCATATCTGGTTTAGTTGGCTAAAAACCTTCTTCTTGAGGTCCACATCTTCAAACACTGATTCGCTAAGCAGGTCCGCATCAGCCCCGTCTTCAGGACTGGAAGTGTAAGTGATCCGGGACAGGGCGGCATCCGCAACTTCCTGTGTCATTTCCTGTTTTGCTACAAGTCCCTCAGCTAAAGCGGGTATTTTCGTCCGTGCATTCTCCAGGGACTTGGCCACCGGATCATAGGCCACAACCTCGTAACCGTGACTGGAGCACTGTAATGCAATTTTTTGCCCCATCGTGCCTGTGCCTACCACCAGGATCTTTCGGATATCTTCGACTTTCATGAGCAGCCCTCCTGAAACATTAAAACTGTCCGTACCGCTGGTAACGGCCTACTCCGAGAGTCGATTGATCCCAGCGGCCAGAAAACAGGTAAGAAATCATACTGTCAGACTCTTCTCCCTCGAAATACGCCAGAGGTGACACGCCGGCGATCCAGTTGGAATTGATGCTGTAGCCAGCGCCTAATGGCTTCACAACTGCGAGTTCAGCCCATGGGTCATCGAGCGATGGCTCCATCTCAAGCGATTTAATGCATGCCGGCTCCCAGGTCTGAAAGTCGGTCACACTGTCGTAGTTGACAAGGCGCATTCCCGGAAAGACACAGTAGCCTTCAGGCGCAATTTCGTAGCCATAACGGAAAAGAAAGCAGGAACCTCGTTCCCTGTATCCGGGTCCATAATCCTTGCGCATAATTTCCATAAGAGGGTCGTTGTAGCCGCCCATTTCAGCCTCAACAGAAAAAATGCGTCTGCCCTTACGCTCAATGACAGCGTTTGCGCAGTCTCCGTTGCGTTCCACTACGATGCGCTCGCACATTTTCTTGGGCAGACCGGCCGTTTCGCGTCCGCTGCAAAGCCCCATGTGCGCTCCCGGGCCACTTAGCTGGAGATTCAGGAAATATGCTCCCACCGTCTCACCATATCGACAAAGAAGACTAATGCCGCCTTCCATATACCAGGGAGCGAAAGTGGGTTCGCGAATGTTCACGACATACACCATAGCGATAGGGTGAGCCGGGTCGAGAAGATCCAGCGGCGGCGGCAGCACACGTCGAGCAGCGGTTGGGTCAGTTTCCCAGGTTATGTAGAGACCCTCTTCATTGTTCATCGCGCTCGGATTCATGAAAGAGTAGATGTTTTCGCGCGGGATGTAATAACTACCATTCTTCATGGGTAAATATCCTCCTTAATCAGGTTAAACGCCTGTCAAACCGCCCATTCCCCGGCACGGCGCTTCCTGGCCACGAGTAGAAGGTACTCTTCTTCGAAACTAGCCACTTCGGGATTGAAACAAGTCCTGGCGCCTGTAGCATCGACCTCGTCACCCAAAACCAGCCTCTCGTTTTTAGCCACGCCAGCGAGGACCGTCCGAGCGGACTGTTCCGGCGACTGGGAACCCGGAGGGGCTTCAGCATCACCCCATATCGCAGTGGCTACCGTACCCGGCGTAGCTGATGTAAGGCGAATGTTCTCATCCCAGTATTCATAGCGAAGGGCCAGGGTCATCGAGTTTAGAGCTGCCTTGGTAGCGGAATACATCGATTGGTAGGCCATAGGATGTAGAGCGATGCCGGAAATTATGTTCACTATGTGTCCACTACCCTGGGCTCGCATGACCGGCAGAGCCGCGCGGATACTGTAGACAGACGCAAAGAAGTTCAGTGCGAAGGCTTTCTCCCAGTCACTGTTCGTCTGCTCCTCAAAACCTCCACTGAAACCGGAGCCTGCGTTGTTGAACAGGAAGTCCAAGCGCCCATTGCCAAACTCGGCCGCTTGCTCGATCATTCTTCTGACCTCTTTTTCGTTTGTGACATCGCAACGGATTCCGAGGACCTTGTCAGGGTAGGCAGTGTTTAGCCTTGCATTCTCCCGAACCAGATTCGCCTCCTTCACATCTGAAAGGACCACCCCTTTCGCTCCGTAGGAGAGTATGGTTTCCGACAGCGCCAATCCGATGCCCGAGGCGCCGCCTGTTATAACTGCAACCTTATCCCGGTAATATGCTTCTGTTTCATTCATTTGAGTCAACTCCATCCTGTGTCTTTCGACTCTTCAGATGGGGTCAGTCAAGGTTTCTGACCCATGTAAAAATGGAGGCGCATTGTCCCTCTCATTACGGTTTGAGACAATTGTTAAGGCTCAAATACAAACGCCTGCCCGTAGGCGTCCTGGGTCGCGTCCACAATCCTGCCACCTCTGGCGGCGTCACCTATGACCCTGGCTTCCGGGAAAGCCGCTCTGAATTGATTTACAACATTTGAGTTCGGTCGTACACCCATCGCAAGGATGACAGTGTCGGCATTTATAAACACCGTTCCATGGGTTTGAAGGCATTCGAGTTCCACGCCAGCCTCAGTGACTTTCAGCAAACGGTGTGATGGTAAACAAACCGGATCGTAGCAGGCCATGCGCTCCTTGATGTCGAGTATAACTATTATGTTGGCCCCGGCTCCTATCTCCGGGAGCATGTCAACGAGGCTGGTTTTATGCCCGGCCAGCATCATGACCTCGGCCGTCTCCAGGCCCGTCATTCCGGACCCAATTATCACGCACTCGCCTTTAACCTCCGCCCGTCCCGCAAGCACCTCTTCAGCAATGACCACGTTTTTCCCGTCAACACCCGGAACCGGTGGTATAAAGGGCCGAGCGCCGCACG
>CAYNZA010000002.1:46425-64345 GCA_964401595.1 uncultured Desulfomonile sp. | reverse complement strand
TCTGGGACGAAGTATCCCCTGGAGTCAAGCCTTTTGAGCCCGAAAACAAGATAGAGTTCGGTGTAGGTCCTCTGGCAGGCACAGGGGCGCCATGCAACGGGAGAACCGCCGTCACCACCCTCTGGCCTGTCTGCTGGCCAAAACCTCTGATAGCATCGGGTCACATGGGGGGACATTTCGCCGCCCAGCTAAAATACGCTGGTTTCGACGCCATAATAATAGAAGGTAAAGCGGAATCTCCGGTATGGCTGGAGGTATCAGACGCCAAAGTTTACATACATAAGGCTCGAGGCCTCTGGGGCCAGGGGATACGTCGTACAACCGTTGAAATTAATCGAATCATGGGGCCTGAGGCCTCTGTAGCCGCTATCGGTCAGGCCGGTGAGAATATGGTTCCGATGGCGGTGGTGATGAATTCCTATTCCCATTCCGCAGGTGGAGTCGGGGCGATCATGGGCTCGAAGAACCTGAAGGCCATTGGTGTTCGAGGGACCGGCTTCGTCAGGATTGCCGGAAATCGTGAGGAATGGGAAAAGGCTGTCAACTTTCACCTTTCCATTCTCGGCGCCAACAACCAGCACGTTGTTCCTAGTACTCCACAGCCATGGGCCGAATACTATGGACCCTCGCGGTGGGTGGCGTCCAAGGGAAGGAAATGGGGATCAGCGTCTCCCGCTATCGATACAGGCTCCTGCGACCCACATGATCTGAACAGAGTCGCTTACCGCAGCAATCTTGCCGCTTTTTTCCTCGGTGACAAGGCATGGAAATACACAGTCAGGGGAAATGGCTGCTCATCCTGCCCTATCCGTTGCCATACAGTAATAAGGGTTCCTTCGGTTAAGTCCAAATACGGCATACCGGAGACCGGCCAGAACACCTGTGTTGGCCTGGTTTCAGGCAGAGAGTATTTCAAAGAGTTTCCGGATGGCCCCAGAGGTGAACTGGCCATAGAGGCGTGCATGGTTGGGATGCATCTGGCCGATGACTATGGCGTGTGGGACAATTACGCCCAAATGCAGCGAGATTTCAAACATCTGTATTACTCGGGAATGATCAGGAACAGGATCGGGTCTGACGAATTCAAAAGCTACTCCTGGGAAAGCTATGAAAAAGGAGATCCGGCGTTTCTTTTCGATCTTGTGCCGAGGATCGCCGAAAAACGCGGAGAACTTGCGACTGCACTTGGTTTGGGGACCGGATACCACCTTGAGCGTTGGGGAATTCCCGAGAGCGCATGGAGTCAGGATCCCAAACTAGCCTACTGGAAGATGGGCCATCCACAGCACCATTCAAATGAGGACGGAGGCCAGTGTGGCGTCATAATCAACACTCAGTACAATCGTGACGCCCAGTGCCATTCACATTCAAACTTCACTAGAAACGGGCTCCCGATTCAGGTCCAGAAGCAACTTGGAAAAGAAATATGGGGTTCCACTGACGCTATTGATACCCTGGCCTCTTTTTCGCCCATGAACGTTCATAAGGCAAAGATGGCCAAATGGTCGTTGCTGCGAAAGGAATTGCACGATTCGCTCTCCCTGTGCAACTGGATGGGGCCTTGGATTGCCTCGCCTCTCAAGGAAAGGGGTTACAGGGGAGATGACTCGATAGAATCAGTCCTCTACAGCATTGCGACTGGTGACAGGAAGACCCGCGAGGAACTTGACTCGGTGGCCGAGCGTATTTTCACTTTGCACAGGGCCATAACAATAAGGGATATGGGAACTGTCGATATGAGGACAAAACACGACACTGTTCCTGACTGGGTTTTCCAGGACCCAAACGGAAAGGCGGCGTTCACACCGGGAACAAGCCGCATGGATCGAGATGACATAAAACTGGCGATGGACCTGTTTTACCGTGAGATGGGCTGGGATGAGAAAACAGGCTCGCCTTCCCGTGCGACTTACGACAGGCTAGGAATGACAGAAGTAGCGGAAAAACTCGCAACCAGCGGACTTGCGCCGTAAGGAGCATATTTTGGAAAATTCAGATGCAATATGCAAATCTTTGGCCGAATTTATACGCAATGAAAGCAAATTCGGATGGCTGGCCTCAGAGGAAGAGTTTTTTGCAATAGCTGTCAAATCGGGTCATGGATATCGGGACAACAGCGATACCAGGAGGGGGCCGGTGTCGTTACAGGACAAATTGCTGGCGGATTACGAAGATATCGAGTGTCTGACTTCTGACGACGGGCGCTCCATGTATTATTCCACCGGATTCATGACGGCGAGATACGCTGCGCTTGTCGCAGGAAGAAACAGTCCTGTGGTTATGGCTGAAATAGTCAGGGAGAATTCAGAGCTTTACCCCCGTCCTGTTCCTCTGGAATTCTTCATGGATGATCCACTGAACCTGAGCATGGAGCAAATAGGTCATTTTCTGGATCACATTTCTAAAAACCCTGAATTTGATGACATTTGCAGCATCAGGACATCTACCGGGAGGGTATTCCTGTATTCGCGCCGGGGTCTTGATCAGGATCACGCGGATGCTCTTGCCGAGTGGCACGATCTCGGAGAGTCACGTAACCCCTGATTTCAACCGTGAAAAAACGACGATTTGTCTCAAACTCCATGAATCCCCAAACGGGGGTGGCAATCACCGGAGAAATATTATCAGGATAGCCTGATTTGACAGTCAGGGTTATCAGGTTTTTTTACCTTCCCGTGAAAAACTCTACGGCCTGCCGCAGTTCAGCTAATCTGTAAATGATGTAATCCGGTTCCACCGCTTCCATCGACTTTCTACCCTGATTGGACGAAAAGAAAACTGTTTTCATTCCATATTCCCGGGCTCCGTAAATGTCCCGATACATGTCATTACCCACGAGAACGACATTCCCGGGAGATAATCCCATGGCCTTCAAGGCAAGTTCGAATATCCTTTTGTCGGGCTTTCTGAACCCGAGATCACCGGACACTACTATCGGGCTGAAGTAATGATCGATGCCGACTGCTCTGATCTCCGGCAAAGCCCAGGCGCTTTGGGCGTCTGAAAGGGCCGCAAGTTTGAATCGTTCGGATAGCCAATCGAGCGTCGCTCTGACATCCGGGTAGAGCTGCAGCCTGAACAATGACATGGATCTAAACATTTCAGCCATAAACAGCGGCATTGATTCCCTTATCCTCCTGGGCATGGTCCGGGTCAAATCGGATCTGCGTCTTAGAAACTCCCGCCATACTTCTACAACGTCAAACTCGGGGTGAGCCTCACCACTCGCCTTTTTCTGCTCGGACATGATGCTGAAATATTCGTCCCTGAGCGCCCATCTGTCTATGGCAATACCCTGATAGGAAAGGAAATTACCCAGACTACGGTAGATTTCCTCGTAGTGTTCATCAGTATGAATATCTATCAGAGTTCCGTTAATGTCGAAAAGAATTCCATCAATTTTCACGGAAGGCCCCTCAATATCTGTTTAGCTTCCCGGACGAGTCTCCAACGGTAGTCCGGACTGATCCACCAGTTCCTGGCTATTCTAAGCAGGGTTATCCCCATGTAAAACGGTAACCTTCGTGTAATGGCCCTGAATGCGCCGGGCTGGTCTGGAAAATGACTGCAATATTCCCACAGAAAGTGGCCTATGAAAGGTTCGGAAGCATGACGACTCCAGGCGCCCTGCATGAAAAAATGCTTTATTTCACCGCAGATTCGTCCAAGATCAAAGACGCGGTCGTCCCATTTCATACGCTCCAGGTCAATTGCAAAGACATCTGTCCCCCTTCCGACGAGGAAATTCGAAGGAGTGACATCGCCGTGAACCAGCACTGAGGTATCTTCCCACATGCAGGCCTCGTGAAACCAGGATTCCCGTAGTTCATACAATTCCGTATAATGGTCGCTACCCATGCCTCTCCTGGTGATCAGCGAACTGATCAACTGTCCCATGTATGAGCGGCCCTGTTCAAAATTCACGTTCCAGTCACCAGCCGTTTTATTGTGCATAGAGGCCAGGAAGCGGCCCAGACCGCTAATTTTTCTGAATAGCCGGTCACGACGCCCGTGGTAAATTGCGTCGGTAATGACATCGCTTAAAACCGCGCCTTCCAGGAATTCCATTACAATCACTCCACCAATTTCCCTGTTGAAACCAAAAGGCTTCACCACATAGTTCGGGGCCGTGTCAAAGCCTATAGATCGGAGGAAGAGCAAGTTGAGGTATTCGGTTTCACCAGATCTGTCCTTGTTGTCTGTGTAGCCTGGTCGATCAGTGTGGAACTTCGCCAAAACCCTAAGACCGGTGCTGATCTCCTCGTAAATGTAAACATTTCGGGAATTGGCCGGTTGGAATACTCGAAAACTGACATCATGCGCAAACAATCCCAGTTGCGGAAGTATATGGTCCTTTAAATATTCCCACATGGGATCATCGAAGGCAAGACGACCTAAGTAATCGACATACATAGTAATTCTCTGGATATTCACTAATTGAAAAGGCCGATGTCCCACCAAGGATCAGGCCAGCCAGCTATCAAGTCAAAGCTTCGATTATTACACATATGGACCGATTTCAACAAAGAAAATTCCCTTTTGTCCTTAAATATGACGCCTTTTGCCGCACAGCAATCAGGTCTTCAATGACTTATCTAACGGATATCTGATGAAGAAACTGATCACCAGGCCTAACACGGGTAAAAGCCAGATCGATTTAAGAGCTGCAGGAACACCGAAGTGGTCTGCTACGAGTCCCAGGAGCGTTACTCCTATACCCCCCGTTCCAATAGCAAAACCCGCCATGAGTCCGGAGGCCATTCCCAAATTGTTCGGTAACAAACCCTGCGCCATGACAATGGTGACTGTGAAACTTGAGATCAGCGTCATGCCAACCAAGCCTAGACTCACAAACAACATGAAGCCTTCGCTGATCAGGATTAGTGGGAAAAGAGCCGCCGACGCAGCCAGAGATACCATCAGGAATAGTTTGTAGCCGATTCTGTCCGCTAGAGGAGCGCCAAGCAAGGTCCCAGCGGCTCCGCCAAACAGAAATGTGGAAACCAGGGCTCCGGCGTAGAGTGGATCTCCCTGCTGATAATCGATGTAATAAAACGGTATGTAAGCCATCAAGCCAAAATGAGTCCATGAACGCATTATCACAGCAGCAACTATGAGTCCAACTGAGAAATACGTGCCTTTTGGGATTGGAGGATGATCCCCTGCTTTCGATTTTGAGGACCTTTTGGCCTTACCGATTTTACCCCATGCCATTGCCAGGCACACCAGAAATATCACTGGAAATATCATCAGAAGCGGAAGAAATTCGATACCAAATCTCCCTATGATGAAAGTAGGAGCAATAGGGCCAATCGCTAATCCAAGATTCCCGCCTATGGTGAAGACAGCCATGCCGGTGGCCATTCGACTTCCTGTAAAAAAACTTGCGGTCTTGAATCCTTCAGGATGATAACTGGCAATTCCCAGGCCGCTGATCATGACCAGTAATAATACCAGCCAGAAGTTTTCGGGAACGGCAATGAACGACAGTCCGAGCCCGGCGCACAAACAACCAAAAGGAAGCAGAAAAGGCTTTTCCTTTTTGTCCGAAATATACCCAAAAAGAGGCTGAATGACGGACGAAGTTATGTTGGAGGCCATCAGTATCGCCCCTGACATCGCATAGGACAACATCAGCTTGGCCTTCAGAAATGGCAATATGGCAGGAAGGGCGCTCTGGCAAACGTCAGTTGCCAAATGACCCAAAGACAGTATGCATAGCATCTTCAGATTGAATGATCCATAGGGAGACACATGTTTATCCATTGATCAGACTCTCGGAAAAGGTTGACCAGATGTTGACGAATCAGAAATCACTGCTATTCGAACTATTCTGGAATGGTGGAGTAATTCTCGTTTATACCATCAACCCGTGCTTCCCGCAAATGTTACAATCTCCAGGTCAAGGCCCTGGAGAACTAAATCAGGGCCCCGATCTCGAGGGTTTGAGTCACTTTCCAGAATTCGCCGCACGTCCACAAAGGTGCAAAAGAAAAAGACGTGATAGTTCACTTCAGCTACGAACTTCAATGCAATGGACCTCTCTCTTGATAATCTGATAAAAAGTAGTGATTAACCATATAAAAAGCTCTTGACATTTGTAGACGACCGGTCTACTATCTATGCCGGAGATGTGATTCATGACCAGAGAAAACACTAAAATCCGAATACTCGAACATGCCGGTAGAATGATCCACAAGAAGGGTTTCAATAATACAGGCATACAGGAAGTGCTCGATAGCGCCGGCGTTCCCAGGGGATCATTCTACTTTTATTTCAAAAGCAAGGAAGACCTTGGACTTGCGATCATCGACCATTTTGCCGAATCAGTGGCTCAACTGGGTGAGTCTTTACTTGTGAACGCTCCAGGATCCCCATTGGAGAGGCTTCGCGGGTATTTTTCCACTATGCGCGAATTCTTTGAGCATGAAGATTGGAGGTCTGGATGTCCCATTGGAAACCTGACACAGGAGATGGGAACTCTTAATGAAGCCTTTCGATCCAAACTTCAGTCCGTTTTTAAAATGATGCAATCAGACATCAGGAATTGCATCGAACAGGCCAAACGTCATCATGAAATTGGTGGCGACCTGGATCTGGATGAAACAGCGGAATTCATCCTCGATAGTTGGGAGGGGGCTATATTGAGAATGAAGGCTGAAGGCCATGTGGGGCCACTGATCATCTTCGAAAAAGTTGTATTCGACCACGTATTAAGGCGCTAAAAAATTTTGAGCGCATATTATTAGACTGGTCTATTATTTTGGTCACGTGTTTCAAATGCGGAACCAATTGTCTGAAAGAGTTTTTCAAGACTCGAAAAAAAATAAATCATGAAGGAGTAAATCCACGATGGCCCTTATTCAGACTACATCACCGGAAAAGGCTCAAGGCAGGCTCGCCGAACTTTACAAGGAAGTTGAAACCATGTTCGGAGTTGTTCCGACCGGAGTACAACTGTTGGGAGTGAGTCCCGGCATATTGGACAACCAGTTGGCGATCATGGGACATTACCACGGACACAGGACTCTCAGCACACAATTGCTTGCAATGATTCGTATGATGATATCAAACGCATGCAAGTCCCAGTATTGCCTCAACCTCAATCACAGTATTCTTGAAGGGGCGGGCCTCACAAAAGAGCAGATCGATGCAGCCCTGACTGATCCATCAAGAGCGCCATTGGAAGAGAAGGAAAAGGCTCTACTGATTTTCGTGCTGAAGGCCTGTAACACGCCCCATTTAACCACCCAGGACGACGTGGATCAGCTGAGAGCATTGGGATGGGCGGACGTTGACATTTTTGAGGCAGTAGCGCATGGCGCCAGGGCTGTAGGAACCAACATAATTTTTGACGCATTCAGGGTGGACATCTGACGGGGATACCCTTCACCCTTTTGGGGCAAGCTCTTCTGGAGGATAGGAGTCAGCGCAGCACTGCGTTGATTTCCATTCCTCTCCTGATCATAGACTTATTCTGCGATTGTGAGTTTGCGCTTCATACCTTTCGGAGCATGACTTTGGGAATATACTGCAAAAATTTTAATTCCTGGTGGAATGACGATTAATCCTGTTACAATTGGGGAAGTGCCGACTTTCGGAAACTTGACTCCGGACAAGTCCAGGACACCAATCAGGAGAACAGCTTTGACGATAAACTTTTCGATTGCTAAAAAATTCCCTGTCAGAGTCGTCCTCATTGCGTTTGTTGTTGCCGCTATCGTTTCAGGCCTGTTCCTTTTACCTGTGAGACAGTATCTCGTTGCTGCGCTGGAGTGGACACAGGGGCTTGGCGCATGGGGGCCCATTTTTGTCTCACTCTTTTACATAGTGGCTTGTATTTTCCTGTTGCCTGGATCGGTGCTAACTCTTGGAGCCGGTTTCCTCTTCGGTGTTCCCGTTGGTTTGCTGAGCGCATTGATTGGCGCTACATTGGGAGCCTGCGCAGCTTTTCTCGTAGGTCGAACAGTCGCACGCGATTGGGTAACCCAAAAGGTCTCGGGAAACTCAAGGTTTTCAGCAGTATACGAAGCTGTTGGCAGGGAAGGATTCAAGATAGTGCTGCTTCTGCGTTTAAGCCCTGTTTTTCCGTTCAACCTGCTTAACTACGCATTGGGGTTGACCAAGGTCTCCTTTGGAGAATACGCTCTGGCTTCTCTTATTGGAATGTTTCCGGGCGGTCTCATGTACGTCTATTTTGGATCAGCGGCCAGATCACTTGCCGATGTGGCCTCAGGTAAGGTTGAGGGCGGCTGGGCTGGCCAGGTATTCTTTTGGGTGGGATTAGCGGCAACAATCATTGTGGCAGGTTTTGTCACACGTCTGGCGAGAAAGAGCCTCAAGGAAGCCGAACAAGCCACATCCTCACAAAAATCGGAAACATGAAGTCCTTTAACTTTCCCACTGCGTCAACCCCGAATGCTTTCACCTGTCAAGAGCTTACCAGGCGACTTCCGCCAGACGGACGTTCCCCTCTCAATAGTTCTACCAAGTCTTTCAAAGTTGAATAGCGGTAGGGTTTATTCACAAATGCAATCGGCTTGAGTTCGGATTTGAAATCCTCTTTGATTTTCTCTTCATTATATCCACTACATATTACTATCATGAGGTCCGGATTGATTTTCTTTAGTCGGTCAAAAGTTTCCACGCCCCCCATTTCAGGCATAACCAAATCGAGAATGACCAGATCAATTTCCGGATTCTCATTGAATACGTTCAAGGCTTCTAGCCCATTCGTCGCTGAAAAAGTTCTACAACCCAGATTCTGAAGCTGTCTCAAAACAAGATCCAGAACCCCAGGTTCGTCATCCACTACCAGAACTTTGAATTTAGTTGTCTCTGGAGTCTTTTCACTGTCCGATCCAGCTCCGGTTTCCGCAAGAATGCTCCCTCCCCCAACACGTCCTGTCCTTAATAGAAGGGGTAAATAGACCGTAACTGTAGTTCCCGTTCCGGGTTGGCTGTCAATTGTAACTGCGCCGTGATGTCCTCGTACTACTCCATGAACTACCGACATTCCTAAACCCCGCCCCACGAACTTTGTAGAGAAAAATGGGTCAAAAATGCGGTTCACAGTTACGGCGTCCATACCCATCCCATCATCTTTCACTGTTATGAAAGCCATATTCTGGGGATGGAGTCTTTCCGGCAAATGACTTCTGCAAAGAACTGATTCGCTACAGTATTGAGCCCCGGCGCCAATCTCGATGGTCCCGTTGTTGCCGTCAAAGGCTTCAGAGGCGTTAATCAACAAATTCATGATGACTTGTTGAATCTGGTTCAGATCCGCCTTCACAAATATATCGTCATCACAAGAATTGAACTTAAGATTGATATTTTTGGGGACCGTCATCCTGAACATGTCAATGTTGTTTTTTACGAGTTCCGAAAGATTGACATCCTTTAACTCGAAGGCCCCTTTACCCGAATAATCCAGCATCTGCCTCACAAGCCTTGCTGATTTCATTGAAGCTGACAGGGCTCGTTCAAGAAAAAGTTGTTTTTCAGATGAGTTGAAATCGTTTTCCTGGGCTAGTTCAATGTTACCAATGATTACTGCCAGTAGATTGTTGAAATCGTGGGCAATGCCGCCGCTAAGAACGCCAAGACTCTCCAGCTTTTGTGACTGGAGGAGCTTTCTTTCCATTTCGAAAAGTTCTTCCTGAGCACGCTTTCGTTCCGTGACATCTTCAAATATGAGACAGAATCGGTCGCTTGATTCCCAAGGCCTGTAAACGGTGCAGTAGTGAAACCTGTCTGTAATGGAATGATAGAGTTCGAACGTTTTTCCTACCCCGGACAGCGCCACTTCCCTGAAGTTTATTATCCACTCTTCCTCGGTTCCGGGCCAGAGTTGATATACTGTCTTGCCAATTACCTCCGACCTCTTCAATCCTGAAATTCTCTCAAATGAATCGTTTACATACTGGTACCGGCAATCTACGAATTCACCTTTTTCATCAAAGACTGATTCAAACACAACAAAACCATTTGTCATGCTTTGCATCAGGAGCATGGTCTCATCTGACGCTCTCTTGAGTTCTTCTTCAGCGAGCCTTCGCTCACTGATGTCTCTATCCAGACCGATGCAATACTTGTGCCCCCGGATTTCGACCAGGTTCGCCGAGACTTCCATAGGAAACACGCTTCCATCCTTCCTGCGATGGTCAACCTCCCCCCTGATTTGTTCTCCGGATAGGACCTTGTTGATTCTTGCAGGCAATTTCTCGACAGAAACCGGGGTTTCCAGATCCTCCAGCTTGAGAGTAGTGAACTCTTCCATGGAATATCCGTGTATTTTTGCCGCAACTGGATTAGCGGAAATGATTCGACCTGTAGCATTACCTTCCATGTCAATTATTATTATTGGATCTCTAGCCCCTTCGAAAAGAGTGCGATAAAGAAGTTCGCTTTCAGCCAGAGCCTCCTCAGCCTGTTTTTGTTGCGTAATATCCTGAACCACCCCCCAGATGACATTGCGTAACGGGTCGAACTCCGCAATGGAATGAATGTCCACAACCCTGCTGTCTGACTGTCGAACAACCTTAAACTCAATGTCATAGGGCTTTTGATTCTGAATCAATCCAGTTAGCGCCTCATCCAACCTGGATCTGTATTCGGGAAGAGGAAATTTCTGTAAAAACTCCTGATCCATTTCATCCTGTTTTAAGCCGTAAACATGCTGAGCGCCCTTAGAGCCTTTGACTTTGCCGTTATTCAAATCCAATTCCCAGTTCCCAAACCTGGCTGCCAGTTCAGCCCTCTCCATGCGTTGGACATTATCCTGCAGTTGGCTGGCAATTTTTCTGGACTCACCGACGTCCACAATTACAAAAACAGCTCCGTTTGACAGGTCGTTTTTGTCAACTGCAGCCACACTCATGAAAACATCCAAGAACTGACCGTCTTTGCAATGAAAACGCGTTTCAACCCCTGCCTTTCCTCTCTCGGCAATTTCAGGATATACAAGCCCCCCTACACGCTCGTACTCGGCCTCGTTCTCATAGAATTTACTTGATGGGCTCAAACTGACTTCATCCCTGGAATAGCCGGTCATTTCTACCAGCGCTTCGTTGCACCATTGAACTACTCTGTCCTTTATCAATCCGATACCAGCCGGGGAGGCCTGCAACACGGCATTCAGCATCTTCTCGCTCTTGGCAAGGGCATCCAGCGTGCTTTCCTGTTCATCAATTTGTGAGGTAATAATTCGCTTGGCCCAAAAACAGCCGATCAGACCGATGAACCAAACGGTTCCGTACATGACTGAAACCGTTTTGGCTTCAGCTATGAAGCTGGAATGGAATTCATCCCACGGCAGTGAAACAGAAATACCACCCCTCACTTCCCCTACACTGTAGCCTCTGTCAGGATGGCAATTGAGGCATACAGATTCTACCTTGAGCGGAACCATGTACCTGAAATACTGATTCCCTCCAATCATTCCCAGACCTGAAAACTCACTCCTTCCGTCCGCAAGACTTCTCAGGGCAGTCCGCTCCCAATCGTCAGGCGCAGTCTCCGGTGTCAAGGAATCTAAACTGGCAATATGTCTATGGACCCCATATTTTTCACTACCCAACTCATTTACCTGCCTGATCATGCGAACCGGATTCAGCAGAGTAAGTTTTTCACCTGAAACTGTTTCGACATACCGCTTCGGGAGTCCTGTCAGGTGTTCCTCAGGAGGAGTTTTCTCGCTAACTGGAACGTAGACTCCAGCGTGACTGAAAGCCCAATCTCTGTAAAGAAAATCCTTCCGTAACGAGTGAACAGCAGACGACCTGGCTGACGAAATCGCATTGTGTTTTTCATTCTGGTAATAAATGACGAATAGCCCAGACATAAGAAAAGTCCAGACTACTGAAATAATGATAAAAACATACGTTGTTCTTTTTCTTGCTTTTGATTTGCGGAAAACCGGGTCTGACATATTCGGATTCTCCAAATTAGAGATAGACGAAGGCAAATCCTGTTGCGATGGTCAATTTACTTAAGGAGGCCCACTCGGGAATAGGGCCCCACTCCGTCAACCCGAGCTTAACATGTTGATTTAACATATCAACATGTACTCAAAACCATTGGTCGGTGAGGAATTGTATTTTCCTTTTATTTACTTCGCAAGGGAAATAATAAACAGGAGTCGGTTCTCAGATTCAGAACCTGGAATTCAGGCAATTTCCATAAATAAAATATGGGGCAAATTAAATACTGTGGCTGTCCCGGTCCTTTTCCTTGCAAGACACAATTTGCGGGTATCTGAACGTGCCTTGAATCACAGTAACGGTCTGATGGGAGCGCCTATTAAAAGATGAATTATGGAGTCGTTTTTGAGACAAATCCTTATGTCACGGTCAGTTTTGTGAGACCATTTCTGTTAACAGGACATCGTTTCAATTGTCTTTTTGCGCATTGTTACCCCGATGCGGAAAAGCATGAATCATCCGGCGCCGAGGCCGGATCTAGAGGGAGTGGGGCTGAAAACAATTTTCACAAGGATCACATTCAGGGCGGCCACGGCCGCCGGACCGGCTGCTCGGGACCGGACTCCCGGGCTCCATCAGACAAAATGTGCCCTGGGGGTTTCCGGTCCTCAAAAACGCCGGTGTCATACCCATCAGCCTCGCTTTTTCATTGCAGCCAAGACCGTTTCAGGGGTCATCGGGAGTTTTCTTACCCTGATTCCGATGGCGGAACAGACTGCATTTGCGACGGCAGGAGCTGTCGGAGGCACTGGTGGTTCACCTACACCGCCAATCTTGTCACCCATGGCGATTAGGTGAGATTCAATCTTTGGAGTTTCCGACATGGTGAGGATCGGGTAACCACTGAAGCTGGAAGTGGCGACTCCGCCTCTGGCAAACGCCACCCTTTCCTTGAGGGCGACGGAGAGCGCAATGATAACACCGCCTTCGATCTGGGCTATGACGCTATCCGGATTGACCACCTGTCCGGGATCGAGCGCCACAACCATACGATGAACCTTTACGGCGCCGGTGTTTTTGTCCACAGACACTTCGGCGACCTGGGCGCAATATGATCCAAAGCAGAAACGCTGGGCAATTCCACGTCCCATGCCCTCCGGTAAGGGCTTACCCCATCCCGCGGCTTCGGCCGCCTTTTTAAGGACACGGGCTGACCTGGGATCATCTTTCAGCATATGCAAACGGAATTCCAACGGGTCCTTGTCCGCAAGACGAGCCATCTCATCGATGAAAGACTCCACCACAAAAGTGTTGCCTGTGTTCCCGACGGCCCTCCAGAAACCGTTGAGTATGGGAGTCTGCAATCTCACATATTCGCTCTGAAAGTTTGGGATTGAGTATGTGATGTTCGCTATGCCATCGACAGCGGAGGGATCTATTCCGTCCTTGACCCTGGACGGCATGATCCGCTCCATGATGGGAGGAGTGACCACCTTGTGCTTCCAGGAGTCGAGGTTTCCCCGGGCGTCGAGTCCGCCCTCTACTCGATGGAGGCTTCCCGGACGGAAACAGTCGTTCTGGAAGTCTTCGGCCCTGGTCCACGTATGCTTGACTATATGCCCGGACGCCCTCGATATCCTCACTGCCTCGGCCACTTCGTAGACCTCAATCTTCCCACCGAACCCTCCTCCAGCCAATAACGTATGAACATGAACCTTTTCGGTGGACAGACCCGATTCAGATATTGCTGCGTCCAGCGCCCTGGTCTGAGCCTGAGTCGGCGCCCAAACATCGCAACGGTCTGTCTGGACGTGGGCCACGCAATTATGGGGCTCGATGGACGCATGAGCAACAAATGGGACTGAATATTCAGCAAAGATTTTTTTGGAGGCCGTTTCGAGAGCCTTGTCCACATCTCCGGTGTTCTTTGCGATCAGCCCTTTTGACAGCATTGCTTCAAAGAAGCTCTTTTCAAGTGTGACATCATCCAGCGCAGGTTGCGCTCCACTGTCCCACTTTGCATCAAGGGCAGCCCTCCCCCTCCATGCAGCCTCGATGTCGGTGGCAAGCACTGCCACCCCATCCTTAAGAGGAACTACCTGTTTGACTCCGGGGACTTTCAAAGGAGCTTCCTTGTCGTAAGAGAGAAGGTTCGCTCCATAGGCAGGAGGGCGCTCGAGTGTTGAGTAAAGCATGCCTGGCATGCAAAAATCGATACCGAATATGGCCCTGCCGTTTATCTTGTCAACCGAATCCAGACGTGGCATTGACTTTCCCACAAAATGAAGCTTGTCCTTCGACTTGACCGGAGCTTCCGTCGGGACAGGCGTCCTGGCCGCCGCTCCGCAAAGTTCTCCGTAGTTCATTTTCCTGCCGGTCCTGTCGTGCATGACCACCCCCTTTTCAGTGCGTAGTTCGCCTTCAGGAACCTTCCAGGTAGCTGCGGCCGCCGAGACCAGCATCACCCTGACAGTGGCGGAGGCTTTGCTCATCGCCTCATACATGTTCCTGACCCCAGTGCTGCCACCGGTAATCTGAACGCCGGAGACGGGATCCTTGTAAGGATCGCGGGCGGGCGCCGCTTCAGCGCGAATATCAGTCCAGTCCAGGTCCAGTTCATCGCCCATGATCATGGCCAGCCCTGTCCAAGTCCCCTGACCAAGTTCAGACTTTCCAATTATGAAGGTAACAACATTATCCGGGGTAATTCTTATCCATGCGTTGGGCTCACATGTGTTGGCGGAACCAGAACCGTCGCTCATCGAAGCCGCCTCACAGTTTTCTGACAGGCCCCCGAGACTGAAAGCCAGCATGAAACCGGCGCTGGCGCAAGAGACCTTTAGAAAATCTCTGCGATCCATGGAATCTTTCATTTTGAGCCTCCCGCCTGTGTGACTTTCTCTATGGCCCTGATAATTCTGGGGTAGGTCCCGCATCGGCACAAAACACCGTCCATGGCCTCAATGATCTGTTCACGTGTTGGTTTTGGGTTGCGATCGATCAGGGCGATGGCTTCGAGTATCTGGCCGGGCTGACAATAACCGCACTGGGAGACCTCCTCAGATATCCACGCCTGCTTGACCGGGTGATTCGCTGCAATCCCTTCGATGGTCGTTATCGCTTTACCTTCGACATCCCTCAGAGTCAGCCTGCACGAGCGCATCGGCTCCCCATTAACAAGAATGACGCACGACCCACAAGCCCCCTCGCCGCAACCATATTTTGTTCCGGTGAGTTTGAGGTTCTCCCTTATGACCCACAGCAGGTTAGCCGAGGATTCCGCCGTAACTTTAAATTTCGCGCCGTTGACCAGCAATTCTATCATTTCGTATTCCCCTGCAAATAAAGATTATGGATTGCTTTAGAAATCCTTGAACATCACAATTGACCATCCCGACAAGTTTTTCACCCCCCAATGTAAAGACAACCTTTGAATTTCCTTAAAGAATGCGCCAAACAGGACCGTCTACCAAATCGCATGGGTATAATAACATCTTTTATTTGCGTATCACAGATTTTGGCCGGGTAGAATATTGAAGGTAAACATAGTGGGCAGTTCTCTCTAAACTTTATACGCTGGAACTACATTGTCCAATTTTTCACCGCAAGTGAAAAAAATATCCTTTTTTGTGCAGTATATTCTTACTATAGCGCACATGAGTTTTTTTCTGTGAAAAAAGACCGCTGACTCCATAAGATCAAAACACAGTCCGACTCAAGTTAAGTTGACGATCATCAACGATTTTTTGACTTTGCCTTGATATCTCCGAGTTCCTTCAAAATAGTTTCAAACTGGGTCTGGACAGCGATGAGCCTGTCTCGCTCATTTCCTTCCACCACATCCACCCAGTCACAGACCATGCCATGGACGCATTTCACCATGTCGGGCAACAGGTCCGAGGACTCGAGTTTACTGGCCCCCTCCCCCGTGAGATAGTGTGATACGGCGAACAGGGTTCGTGGATGGAAGTTGTCCTCGCCGATCTTTTCCGAGACGCCGAGGCGGTCGAGCATGGCATGCGCAGGCCCCTGAACGCGGCTTAGCATAAGGCTGATATTCTTTTTATCTAGTTCCTCGTGTAGTTCCGACATCATGTGAGCGCCGGCGAGGTCCAGATCCCTACTCATCTCCATGTCGAAAACAACTGCCTGGATCGGTGCGCTGCTTTCCTTAATCATGGACAGTATCTGGTTCTTGTATGAATCGGCGTTGGCGTAGAATATGCCCGTGTCAGCTTTTATGACCAGCATTCCGGGGATAGTTATATTTTCTGGGTTTTCTTCGACCGACGAGAATTGTGGTTGTCCGGGAATTCGCCCCAAGACGCTAATATGTGACTGCGAGGTTCGGACAATGACCAGGACCAAAGACAGCAACGCCCCGATAACCACACCGTCCAGTAAGCCTAATGAAATCACACCTACCAGCGCTCCCATGGCCGTCCAGAACTCAGGTGTCCTCAGTTTGAAGAGATTGAGGAGTTGCCTCCACTTGAACAGCCCCCTAATGGCCACAAACACTACGGAAGCCAGTATGGGCTCGGGGAGACTGCTGAACAGACCAGTAAAAAAGAGCACGACGACAGCTATGATCAATGCGCTCACTGCTCCGGCCAATTGCGTCCTTGCGCCTACCTGGTCGTTTAGAGCGCTGCGTGAGAAGCTGCCGGCTACAGGAAAAGACTGGGTCAACCCACTGGCCATGCTCGCAAATCCCAGCGCCAGAAGCTCCTTGTTGGGATCAACGCTGTAACCGTTCTTGATCGCAAAAGCTCTGGCCATACTCATGCCCTCTACGTAGGCGAGCACAAATATGGCAACAGCTCCACGAATCACCTCTCGGGCGTCCGGCAGAAAAACGGGTGGTATGGTGAACTTGGGCAACCCACTCGGGATGGAGCCCACAACATCTATGCCGAGCGCCTTCGGATCCAGAAACCGCATGATGGCTATGGAGCCAAGAACCACCATGAGCGGCCACGGGAGCTTTGGTTTCCAGTGCTCTCCTGCGAAAAGGACCGCAATGCCGCAAAGCCCAAAACCCAGAGCCCATGGATTGGTCAGGTGAATATTGTCGATGATGAAGGAAACACGCTCCAGTAACTGGCCTTGAGCCCCATGAATCCCAAATAACTTACCCAGTTGGGAGCCGGCAATGTAGAGGGCCGCTCCTGTAGAGAAACCTACGAGAACGGACTCGGAAATAAAATTCATCAAAGCGCCGAGCCTGAGGGCATACGCAATCAGAGCGATCACGCCTACGATAACAGCCACTAGCGCAGCCAGCGCAGCATACTGCGCAGGAGACTCGACCGTAAGCCCGGCTAATGCAGAGGCCAGCAGAATCGACACTGCGGAAGTCGGCCCAACCACCAACTGGCGAGACGTTCCAAACAACATATATAGCAATGGAGCCGCTATGCAAGCGTATAGACCGGCCTGAGCCGGCATGCCGGCCAGTTCGGCATAGGCTATCGCCTCGGGTATTGTGAATGCAGCAAGGGTAAGGCCTGCGACGACGTCAGCCCTGAACCACTGTGGGTCATATCTGGGCGCCCAACTTATTATGGGAAGATAGGCGCGCAGACGGTCTGAAAACGTGTCTTCGTGACGCATGAATCCTCCATCAATTCAAACCCTGAACACACCAACGACACTGCCTGGATAAAAACACACTGACAGTAGCTGAAATCAATTTAGGGTCTCAAACGACAATCTGCGGTCAAAGATAATGCGCCACCCTAGCTCCGCTAAATGGACGGGCAGATCACCCACAGGCCTTCTCAAAACCCATAACACCAAAGCCTTCGTCATTGTCCGGAAATTGTTAAACAGTTCAATTGAATATCATTTTACTATGTTTGAATCAAGAAATGTATGGAGGACCATTTTCATATAATCAACTATCAACTCAACGCTGTGCGTGTCCCCTCCATCAAGGTGGACCAGCTACAGGGTTTGGGCAGGAAACCTTTGATCTTTTGCCCCAACTGTCC
>CAYNZA010000002.1:0-46325 GCA_964401595.1 uncultured Desulfomonile sp. | reverse complement strand
ACCGACTGCAACAAATCTTCGATCTCGGAGGACGACAGCCCAGATCCCGATATAACCGCCTCCCCAACCGAAGGGCTCTGCTCACTCATCCCACTGCCTTTTTCATGATTTGTCCGTGTCATGGCAATACCTCGACCATCAATTCGTTCTCGACACCCGACCATTAAAATCTGAATGTTTACAGTCGCAGACAATGAACATGCGAACACAATCATTCTAGACTGAGCATTCCAGATGGATTAATAACACTATTTTGATTTCAGCGGAATTGCGCTCTACATCTTTACCAACAAATTCTGAGAAAAAAACTAATTCTATATACAAATATCAGTGTTCAACTTGAACAGGAATCAATTAGATTCAGAATCAATGTTAACTCGATTTGCCACAGTTTCAATTGTCAGCTTTCCTGGGCAAACTCTCGTATTTCATTGCGGCCTTTTCGTGCTCACTCAATATCCTGTCCCGCAGGGGTAGAGGTTGCATCACTTCGGCGGCCGAACCAAAACCTAGTATCCAGGAAATTATTTCGTAATTCACCGGAATTTCCATAGATAATGTGACTGAGCCATCAGGCAGCGTTTCCAGACGCTGACTTGAATGCCATATTCTCTCACTTACCACATGAGCGGCCCGTTGGTCAATTCTCACAACCACGCTCTGAGGATCACCCGTCATTATTCTGAACGCAGATTTCAGGTATGCGTCGATGTCAAGCTCTTTTGGGACCCTGAAGTTTTCCTCGAGGATGTTGAGCTTGTGAATCCGGTCAAGTGAAAAAGTCCTGAGCGCCTTTCTTTTGTGACAATGCCCGATGAGATAGAAACTGCCGTTCATCACCCAGACACGGTAAGGGTCAACCTTGCGTAGTGTCTGTGATCCTGTTGAAACGGCCTTGTAGTCTATCTTGACCCGCTTTTTGAATAGGGTAGCGTCACTGAGGTGGTTTATGGTGTCTGTCAGTCCGAGGAGGTTGCTGGTTGGGCCAAAATCTATTCTAACCGACGAACTCACACCATCAACAAAATTTATGGATTCCGGTTGAAGTAGAGTCCTGACCTTGCCGAAAAGAGTCTCGATACTCTCCTGAAAAATGGTTCCGTTGAACACCTTCATGAGATCACGACTAGTGTGCAAGGCCAGAAGCTCGGTGGTTGTGAGGGGTAATGGAAGCAGTTTCTTAAAAGTGTCCACCATCTTCCAGTAAGAGAATTTTCCCTTCTTCTCAACAAAAATAGGAAAGCCCCCTCGTTGTATGGCATCGAGGTCACGATACAACGTACGTATCGGCACGCCGATTTCTTCAGCAAGTTCAGACGCGCCGATGCCGTTGGCGTGAGTCTCAATCAGTTTGATAATCCTCCATTGTCGGGACATCTGATCTCCACGCATGGCAGTCACCCCACTCCGTATAAAAATGGTCGTTAGATTATATATAGTACAATATCACAGTATGGCCCTAAAATGAAACTAATAAAATAATATTTAATTCCTGTGTAATAATTGAATGTTGACTGAATCCAGTTAGTAAGTAAGTCTGAGTTTTTTCCGGGACACCTGGTTCCAGAGAGCGTTCAATCGTTTGCAAGGTAATGGAAGCATGTGTATGATCCTTGTGTCATATTTTCAAGGTTGAAAATTTTAATCGTCGAGTCCCGGCAAACATCAAAAAAGGGGCTCCGAAACAGGTTTGGAACTCGGAATGGAATATCAGGATCATGATCACAATGATTCTACCAGTGAGCGGAGACTTGGCCTGGCACTGTGCCTGACCGTTATTTACATGATAGCCGAGGCAGTCGGCGGTTTGATGTTCAATTCACTTGCACTGCTGGCGGATTCCGGACACATGCTCTCGGACTCAATGGCTTTAGGGTTGTCTTTGTTGGCCATACGGATTGGCAGGAAAGGCCCCAGTGACAGACATACTTTCGGTCTTCAGAGGACGGAAATACTGGCAGCGCTTTTTAATGGCCTGGCCTTGTGGGTAATCGTCGCTGTAATCTTCTACGAGGCTTTCCAGAGGTTTCATGACCCCGTCAGCGTTCAGGGGAATGGCATGCTTCTGGTAGCGCTGTTTGGGTTGATCATCAACATCGTGATGGCGGCCCTGCTTTACAGGAGTTCTACTCACAGCATCAATGTTCGCGGAGCCTTCCTGCATGTCGTGTCGGATGCCCTGGGTTCACTCGGGGCGGTAATAGCCGGAATCGTCATCATTTTTACACAATTCTACTGGGTTGATCCGTTGGTAAGTATCCTGATCGGAGTTTTGATCATTTATTCATCAAAGGAACTGGTTTCGGAGTCTTTTCACATTCTCATGGAAGGGGTTCCAAAGGGACATGACATAGGAAAAATTGAAAGAACGATGATCTCTGTTGCCGGAGTCTGCTGTGTTTATGACCTTCATGTGTGGAGCATCGCTGGTTCGGAGGTCAATCTGTCAGCGCATGTGGTCCTGTCGGGTGACAA
The DNA here is from genome assembly GCA_964401595.1 of uncultured Desulfomonile sp. Lineage (GTDB taxonomy): Bacteria > Desulfobacterota > Desulfomonilia > Desulfomonilales > Desulfomonilaceae > CAITZA01. The sequence continues at coordinate 43,850 of CAYNZA010000002.1, read as the reverse complement.
TCCGGACCCGAACCGTGTTTTGGATGACATTAACCGAATTCTGAGAGACAATCTGAAAGTGGCTCATACGACGATACAGATCGAATCCACGCATGATCTTCGCAAGGCAACATCACGAGAGAAATGCAGGCCCGGCACCTCATGCTCCGTCCAATAAAGTCTGCTGACATCTCGCCCACGTTGTCAACCCGACTCGAGGCCACACTGAAACAATGAATGATACCAACATACAAAAACCTCAGGGATTTTCGCAAACGTTAATGTTGGCCGGGCTTGCCGGTATCCTTGCATGGCACATTTTTTCCAGCGCTTATGTCAACCTCATTCCTGATGAATGCAGTTACTGGGCATGGTCCAGACGACTCGACTGGTCATACTTTGACAATTCCGGAATGGTCGCCTATGTCATCAGGTTATCGACATCGTTCTTCGGTTATTCTTCGCCCTTCTCCGTGCGTTTTCCCTTCATCATACTGCTTGTCTTGAGTTCGGCGCTGATTTACTCCTCCAGTCTGAAAATGTTCGGTAACCGTCATCATGCGCTTGCATCAACGATCGCCTTCAACCTGACACCGGTAGCCCTGCTCGGGGGTACGGCCGCCATACACGACAATATCCTGGTGTTCTTCACTGCAATGGCGATTTGGCTGTTGACCCGGTTCCTGGAGGATGACAGGCCGAGTTGGCTTTATTTGACGGGAGTGGCCATCGGTTTTTCGATCCTGAGCAAGTATACGGGACTAATCAGTCTGGGGTGCGTGTTCATTTTCCTGATTTGCCAAAAAGACAGGCGTAAACTTCTGCTCACACGCACTCCGTGGCTGGCGGCGGCTACAGCCTTGCTATTCCTGCTGCCGATCCTTTACTGGAACTGGCTGCATGATTGGGCGTCTTTGAGTCATATTCTGTTCATCGGCTCGGGCGCCGTCAGTGTGACCAGGCGTATAGAGGACGGCTTGGGGTTTAATATCGCCCAGTTTTTCCTTGTTTCCCCTCTATTTTATGCCTTCATGATGCTGGCCTGCGGCAAAGGGCTTTGGAACAACATCACAAAACCTCATCCAGCGCAGGTTTTGTGTCTGTCATTCGGTCTGCCGTTAGTGTTGTTCTCAGTCCAGTCTTTTCGAGGGCATGTTGAAGCAAACTGGAGTATTCCGGGCTACATCGGACCCTGCCTGCTGGCTGTATGGAGTTTTTACAGTTCTGAGTCTGGGGCGCTCAACTGGTCCGCGAAATCCTGGGGAGCGAAATTTGTGAGGCGTTCCATCGGAGTGTCCTTGTCGATAGTTGGGCTAGTGGTGTTACACGCGTGGCTGGGGCTTGTCCCTACTTTTGTGGAGAGGTGGGGCGCCAAAGCGGACAGAATAGTCTGGGAGACTCGCGATTGGGACAGGCTTGGAATCCACGTCGGCAATCTTGTCAAAGAAGGGGAAACAATAGCCGCCGATAGTTATCAGTTAGCGGCATTGCTGGAGTTCAACACACCGGGCCAGCCTGAAGTCAGGTATATTTCGCCATGGGGACGTCCCACGCAATTTGACGTCTGGCACAGGTCATTTGATGACCTGGCCGGGCAAACAATCATCTATGTCTCGCCGAAGCCCCTGACGCCGTCATCGGACGCGCTTGTCACAATATATGAAAACTGCGCGTCCGTAGAGCCGCTGGATGTATTCGATGTAATGTATCACGGAGAATCGATCAGAAAGATTTACGTGTACCGCCTTGAAGGGTTTGACCCCTACAGTCCTCGCAGACTAGGCCCCCGGTCCCTGTTTTACAGGGATTACTAGGTATGCTCGTCCACTGTCAGGTAATAGGACCCGTCTTCACTTTCCTCCAATCGAAGCCCGTATTGTCCGAGATTAAGGCTTAAAGGCCTACCAAAGAAAAAATCCATGAACGATGGGTCCACGCCTAAATTGGCCGCCACAAAATCCCGCACATGGTGATCAAACGCTAGTATATCAAGCAAATCATCCACGGTTTGTCCCTTGGTGGCCGACAACCTTGCTATTTCCCGGGAAAAGCCATCCTGGGAACAACGATCTTCGTGTTTCTTTACTATTGCCCAGAGGTCTCCAGTTGCACTGAGCATATCTTCCCTCGACAGTAATTCATCGTCCTGCAGCAAGGTGCTCTTGGGATTCCAACATTCCTGCCGCCGGCACTGAGTGGGCCTCGAGCCGTAGATTCTGCAACTTTTTCCAGAACTGTCCAGAAAAAAACAGGGACCGCCGCCCGGAATTTCCTTTATCTTGACGAATTCTCTATCGGCCGGAGCGGTCTGTTCGGTTTCCGGATAATATATCTGTTCGCCTTTCCGGATGGTAAAGACGTTGTCCGGAGTGACAACACCGCTCACGAACAGCGCATCGTCCTGTTTCAACAACGTGGGGCTCCCCTTCTCGCAGCATGTTCCGCATCTCACGCAGTGGGGCCTTAAAGCATATGCCGCAGTGACAAGCCTTTCCCTCACCTGCTTCCATATTTCTTCACGTGATCTTGTTTCTATGCCCTCAGGTTTGGGCGCCAGGTTCTGAAGATCTTCCAGCGCGCTTTTTATAAGGGCATTAGGGTCCATATCCAGTTTAACTGACCACAGGACATCCCTGGCTTCTTCCTTCAGGGCGACCACAAAAAATTCCCAGTCGGCTTTGTTGAAGTCTTTATCCATAACCGCAGAAAACACCTTTCAGATTATCAATAAAAAGACCCTTTCATGATATATTATTTTTTCTGCAAATAAAATAACGGGCATACGATTTAGCAAAACTTAAAAACACTAGATAAATTTACCGGTTCAAGGTAAGAAAACAGGTTAGCCTGGAGTGATTGAACATGAGGATAAACTTCATCAAGCTCGAGGAACTGAGCCCTCGAGGACGCAGAAGACTATACAGAAGGTCCAAGGTCGATTTTGAAGATCTGATCAGGCAGGTTGCGCCTATTCTGGCCCAGGTCAGGCAATACGGCGACCAGGCGCTCCTTGATTTCAGCAAACGCTTTGATGGGGCTGAGCTAAGCATGGATTCACTTCGCGTGTCGGAAGAACGGATGTCCCTCGCCGTCGCTCAACTACCATCGCGTCTACGTGAAGCTATCGAGATTTCGATTTCAAACATAAGAAAATTCCATGAACTTCAGAAAGAACCTTCTGTCATCCAGACGGAGATATCCCGGGGTATAGTCGCCGGTGAGAAAACCATTCCACTGGATTCAGTGGGTATTTACGTTCCACGCGGCAAGGGATCGTTTCCATCGATGATGATGATGGCGGCCGTACCTGCGGTAGTGGCTGGTGTCAGGAGAATAGTCGCGGTAAGTCCCCCGGACAAAACGGGAAATGCCGATTCGGCCACGATTGCCGCTGCAGCGATGACAGGTGTCAGGGAGATTTACTCCGTAGGCGGCGCTCAGGCGATTGCGGCTCTCGCATACGGGACACAGACCATCCCTAGGGTTGACAAGATAGTAGGCCCGGGATCGGGATACGTCCTGGCTGCAAAAAAGGCTTTGTCCACGGAAATAGACACCGGTCCTGAGGCCGGTCCGAGTGAAGCCATTGTTTATGCCGACGATTCAGTCTCACCTACGTTGGCAGTGACAGACTTGCTTATAGAAGCTGAACATGGCCCGGACTCTTCCGCATACCTGGTTACAACGAACGAAAATTTTGCCAGGGAGTGCCTGAAAATTGCCACTGATCTGATCAGCGTTCTTCCAGCCGACAGGCGTGGTTTCTGTGAAACGGTTCTGACAGAAAGCGGCGGAATAGTTCTGGCAAAAAATGACCTGGACGCCATCGATTTCATTAATGGCTTTGCTCCAGAACATTTGCAGTTAATGCTCAGAGACACGGACACCGCCTTTGAAAAGATCAGGACGGCGGGGGAAGTATTGATCGGGAGATGGACTCCGGGAACTCTCGCCAATTATTCAATCGGGCCCAACGCCATATTGCCGACCTCTGGTTTCGCTCGAACATCGTCAGCCCTTTCTGTAAGAGACTTCACCAGGAAAATGTCGTATTCAATAGTCAATGAAAGCGGTTTTCGGGCGCTCGCTCCAAAAACGCTGGTTCTTGCAGAATATGAAGGCTTTCCCGCTCATGCCCGGGCGCTTTCTTACAGGCTCAAGAGCGATGACAAGAATTCGTAGGGCTCTCATGGAGGCTGGAAATGTCAGACTTTAGTCACTTCGACGCCCATGGGTCGGCCATAATGGTAGATGTCGGCGCAAAAGACATCACGGAACGGGTGGCAGTGGCACGGTGTGAAACTCACATGAAACCGGAGACACTGGGCATGATCCTCGAAAATCGCGCGAAAAAGGGGGACGTTCTAGGGGTAGCCAGAATAGCAGGAATCATGGGCGCCAAGAGAACTCCCGAACTGATTCCTTTGGCTCATCCTCTGCCCCTGACCTCGGTGAAAGTGGATTTTATCCACGATGTCGAAAAGTCCTGCATTGAGATAGAAGCCATTGTGAAGGTCATAGCAAAGACCGGCGTGGAAATGGAGGCTCTTACCGCCGTCTCCTGCGCTGCGCTTACCATTTATGACATGTGCAAGGCGGTCGATAGAGAGATGTTCATCACCAACATAAGGTTAGTCGAGAAGAAGGGTGGAAAATCAGGCCACTTTCTAAGAAAAGCCCCAACTAATTCATAAAAGAAGGACAATCACATGCCTCACGGTAAGTCATTTGAAGCAGCCGATTTAACAAAGGAACAATTGATTGAATTGATCGGACTTTATCTGGGAGAAGTCTTGACACATTATGGAATGTGGTTTGCTGAAACCGCCAGAAGGATTGGAACTCCGGACGCCCTTCAAATGGAATCAAACGCCATAGATAAATTCTTCCCGTCCATAGGCGCACGCCTTTACCCGCTTTTTGGTATCCCGACCAGGGATGGCCTCCCCGTCGCCCTGCTGAACAAATCCCGTGAAGAGCTTCTGATATGCATCGGCGAAATAGCCAAAACCTGGCTGACGGGAGATGGACTGTGGTTCCAGGAAGTCGAGAAGGAAAAAGGGATGGGAGAAGCCAAAGCAGTCAATGACTGCTGTTGGTCACTATTCGCCAAAATGGAGGCCTTCAAGATCAGGAAATTCCTGGGACTCCCTGAGGACGGTGGTCTCAAGGCCCTGGAATCGGCAGTTCAATTAAGAATATATTCCACCATCAACGCTCATGCTATGAAATGGGATGAATCAGGGGCCCTGATTTTCACCATGACAGAATGTCGTGTGCAGTCCGCCAGACGCCGCAAGGGTTTGGACCATTACCCCTGCAAATCGGCAGGCCTGATCGAATACTCAGACTTCGCCCACGCTATTGACCCAAAGATTAAGGTGGAATGCCTCTGGTGCCCACCAGATCGCGTGCCCGAAACTGAATTCTGCTCGTGGAGATTCAGTATTTGATCAACTTTCGAAATATTTTAAGCATTATCAGGTGCAACGCGTATTTTACGTCAGGACCGACACGATCCGGGATTACCGAAAATTATCAATGTCTACTCCGGATCGTGAAGGTCGATCCAATGTCCCGGCCCCGATAAGCAGTGAAACGATGTGTGAACTCCGCATTTACCCTTGCCGGAGCGTTCCTGAACTCTCGTTTGCCTGACAGTCACATGGACTCGATAAGCTTTCTCACTTCGGCGGCTTTGTCAACTTTGCCAACACCCTGATAAAACTCCAGTAGATTCTCTAAACTCGATTTGGTCAACACACTTGCGCCGTAGTTCTTTTTCATTATCTCACAGGATCTCACCAGAAGGTCTTCAGCCTCGACATATTCCCCTACCCCGGTCAGAGCCCCGGCGAGATTGTTAAGCGAAGAAGCCACATGAGGATGATGAGGGCCAAACTTGTCTTGCGCTATGCCCAGAGCGCGCCTGTAAAGCGGCTCAGAATCGGCATATCTCTCCATCCTTTCATAGTACCCTGCAAGACTGTTCAAACTTAAGCCAACCTCCACGCTGTCCGCTCCCATCAGTTTTTCCGTAAGTTTCAACGCCTTATCATAGTAGGTCTTGACGACAGGGTAGCGCTCCATGGCCATGTTTACGGCCGCCAGGTTGTTTAAACACGATATGACCGCCTGGCTCTCCGGGCCTATAATTTTCTCAAGAATCTGCAAAGCGCGCCTGAAAAGTATGTCCGCCTGGGAATATTCTTCCTGTTCAAAATAGGCGCCCCCAAGATTGTTTAGAATAATGGCTACTTCAGGATGCTGAATTCCGTGTCTCTGCTCCCGAATCTCCAATGCGCGCTTCCAGAGCGGAATAGCCTCCTGCAGACGACCCTGAACCCTGTATATTTCAGCAAGATTGTTCATACATGTCGCTTGCTGCTGAAAATCAACCGCATCATCTTTTTCCGCCATTGCCAACGCTTCCTTGGCGCACGCCTCGGCCTCAGAATAATTTCCTGTGCGGAATAGCTCGACTACTTTTCTGTTTGCCTCTTCAATCATTTTTGGCTCCGTTCATCCATAAAATCACCAGCGTCCGAATTCCACGATATTGAATTCTTCTGTTATCAATCATGTTTAACAGAGAATAAGTCAATAGATCGCAAAAGACAAAAATATTTGTCTACTGATTCAGTAAGGAATTTTTTTTCTTGAGATATTAGCCCATAAGGTGTAATTGATATTTAAAATGAGCCCTATTTCGGAAATCCTGATGTTGTTTTTTTCGCTGTAATAGACCTCCAGGAGCAAACTTTTCGGCGCCCGGATTTCCTCATAATTTGTTAAGTCAGCTTTTTTCCTGGAAAAATATATCATTCACAGATCCCAAGGAGGAGTAAGGATTATGGCCAATCTTTTAGTTGACGAGCGCGATGCGAAGTTCGTGCTTTACGAACAACTCAACGTCGAGGACCTTTGCCAGTCGGAAAAGTTCAGCGAGTTTTCTCGAGACATGTTCGACATGGTTTTGGACGCCGCTCAAAAACTCGCAGAGAAAGAGATAGCGCCCACCAACGTCGATGGTGACCAGAAGGGCGTGAAACTCGAAAACGGTCAGGTGACGATTCCCGAGAGTTTTCACACTGCCTATCAGCGTTATTGCGAAGGTGGCTGGGCGGCTCTGCCGGTATCACAGGACATGGGCGGCCAGGGATTCCCTAACGTAATTTACATTGCGACCATGGAACTTTTTGTTTCGGCAAACCAGGCTCTGATGATGTACCCCGGACTGACGATCGGGTCGGCCAGACTGATTGAACTCTATGGAACCGAAGAACAGCAGCGCCTGTACATGGACAGCATGTACACGGGTGAATTCTGTGGAACCATGTGCCTGACAGAACCTCAGGCTGGCAGCGATGTCGGCGCTCTCAGGACCAAGGCTGTCAAAAGATCTGACGGAACTTATTCCATCCAGGGTGGAAAAATATTTATTTCAGCCGGAGACCATGACCTTACAGAGAACATTATTCACCTTGTGTTGGCTCGAATTGAAGGAGCGCCCGCCGGCACCAAGGGCATAAGCATATTCATAGTCCCCAAAAAGAGACTGGAGAATGGCGAATGGGTGGATAACGACGTGGTTTGCATGGCCACCGAAAAGAAGCTCGGTATACACGCCTCCGCCACATGCGCACTGAATTTTGGCGAAAAGGACAATTGCATTGGTTACCTTTTGGGCGGAGAGAACGAGGGCATGAAGATCATGTTTAACATGATGAATGAAGCCCGTCTCTCGGTTGGCGTTCAAGGTCTGGCCCAAGCCAGCACCGCTTACATGCATGCGCTCAAGTACGCCAAGGAGCGTTTTCAGGGACCGGAAATTACCACCATGAAGGACCCCAGGGCGCCCAAGGTTCCTATTATCCAGCATCCTGACGTCCGTCGAATGCTGATGTGGATGAAGAGCGTAACGGAAGGTATGAGAGCGCTGTTGTATTACGCCGCCTATTGTGAAGACCGTGTGCATGTTGCCGCCAACGATGAGGAAGGCGCCAAGTATCAGGGATTTCTGGACATATTGATTCCTATTTGCAAAGCCTGGAGCACAGACATGGGATTCAGGGTTACGGAATTGGCAGTCCAGGTGCATGGAGGTTATGGTTATTGCAGGGAATACCCGGTTGAACAGTTTCTGCGGGACTGCAAGATAGCGTCCATCTATGAAGGAACCAACGGCATTCAGGCTCTGGACCTGGTTGGTCGTAAACTGGGATACAAACAGGGACTGTTGTTCAAGAACATAGTCTCGGAAACCGGCAGCTTGCTCAAGCAGGCGAAAAAGAATTACCGCCTCAAAGACATCACGGGCCCGTTCGAAGAAGCCAGAAAACATCTCATCGAAGTGACCAGGTATTTCGGTCTTAAGAGTATTACTGAAGATTTTATGACACCGATCCTTTACGCCTCCCCTTACCTTGAACTTTTCGGAGACGTGGCCATCGGCTTCATGCTGCTGTGGCAGGCGGTAATAGCTGATCGGAGACTTGACGAACTCTACAGTGACGCAAAAGCAGACACTCCGGAGAAGAAGGACGAGTTGCTTCGCACAAACAGATCAGCAGCTTTTTACAGAGGGAAAGTCGCGTCGGCGGAATTCTTTGCCAACACCATACTTTCACTGGCGCCGGGCAAGGCCAGGGCAATAATGAGCGGTGAACGTTCGGCCATTGACCTCCCAGAGGAATCGTTTGCTCTAGTTTAATCGAGATTGGAGTTATAAATATGAAAGCAAGAAAAGTAGTATTGGTTGACGCAATCAGGACCGCTTTCGGCAAAGCCGGCGAGAAGGGCGTGTTCTGGAATACAAGAGCAGACGATATGGTCGTAAAGGTGATTCGTGAGCTAATGCGACGCAATCCGAAGCTGAAACCAGAGATGATTGAAGAAAACGCCTGGGGAGTGTTCTGCCAGGAAAAGGACCAGGGACTGACACTCGGACGCACTACCGTGATATTGGCTGGGTTGCCGGAGACGGTCGCAGGATATTCAATAGACAGGATGTGCGCCGGAGGAATGAGCGCCATTACTGCCGCAGCGTCAGCCATCGCCATGGGCGGCTGCGATGTGGCGATAGCCGGTGGAGTTGAACACATGGGACATCACCCCATGGGCGCCACGGCTGACCCCAACCCCAGGTTTCTTACAGACAAACTGGTTGACCAAAGCGCCATGTCCATGGGCATGACGGCGGAAAATCTTCACGACATGTTCCCCGAAATTACCAAAGAAATGACCGACGAATATTCGTTGCATTGCCAGCAGAAGGCCGCCGATGCGATAGCCTCCGGTAAAATTGGAGAGATGATCGTTCCGATGACCGTTTACACCAAGGACGGTTGGGTGGTTGCGGATAAAGATGAGCAACCCAGACCGGAAACCACGCTGGAGGGATTGGGAAAACTCAAGACCCCCTTCAGGGTCATGGGCAAAGTTACCGCTGGAAATTCTTCCGGTCTCAACGATGGGGCGGCAGGATGCATCCTGATGACGGCCGACAAGGCGGAGGAACTTGGTCTGGAACCCAAGATGGAACTAAAATCATTCGCATATGCGGGCGTGAAGCCGGAAATAATGGGCATCGGCCCCATCCCGGCTACTCACAGGGCGCTAAAGAACGCCGGGCTAAAGATCGAAGATATCGGTCTGATAGAACTCAACGAGGCCTTCGCTGTTCAGGCCATTGCGTTCATGAATGAATTCGGCCTCAAGTTCCCGGATGACCCCAAAATGAATAAATATGGCGGCGCCATAGCGTTCGGACACCCATTGGCTTCTTCCGGAGTCAGATTGTCCTGCCATCTTATGCATGCATTCAAGGAGCATCCCGAAGTGAAGTACGGGCTCACAACCATGTGTGTCGGATTAGGTCAGGGAGGAACAGTGATCTGGAAGAACCTCCAGCGTGAGGGGAAAAAGGAACACAAGGAAAAGGATTAGTTTTACAGTTTGACTAATCCTGATCCCGAGCGGAAGTTTTACGGCCAATTAAATGACAGACTTTCCTAAACGGTTTGACAGATAAACATGCGAAGGAAGCTTTAGAAAGGAATAGCCATGGCTGAAGCGCCCACTTTATTTCTCACTACATATTACAACTCGCGTGTCGGCAAGATCGCGATTGTTACCATGGATAATGGTCAAGATTATAAAAAACCAAACACTTTCGGCGAAGAGGCTCTCGCCTCTCTGCACAAGGCTATCGGCAAAATAGAAGCCGATAAAGACATCAAAGGCATGATGCTTTGCGGCAAACATTATATATTTGCCGCCGGCGCAGATTTAATGCAGGTGCCCTTCATCAACACATTCGAACAGGGCCGTCAAATAGGAGCCGCCGGTCATGCGGCCATGAAAAAAATCATGGACCTGAAGATCCCGACGCTGGCCGCCATTAACGGCGCCGCTCTGGGGGGGGGGCTCGAGATTTCACTGTATTGCGACTACAGAACAGTTTCAAAGGGCGTTCCGGCCATTGCGTTTCCTGAATGCTTCCTTGGATTGGTGCCCGGATGGGGTGGATCTACGCTGACTCCCAGACTGATCGGACCTGAAAAGGCTTTGGAACTGATTGTCTATAACCCAATGAACCAGAACAGGATGATCGACGGATCTAAGGCTTTTCAGCTGGGCCTAGCGGACAGGCTGTTCGAATCAGTCGAGTTTTTTGACCAATCCCTGGCCTTGCTCGTCGACATCATTGATGGCAAGGAAAAAATTGAAAGACCGGTCCCTGATTTCTCCAAGGCAAAACAGCATTGCGACGCCGCCAGAAGTTACACAGACATGAGAGTTCACGGTGCGGCTCCAGCCCCTTATAGGGCCATCGACCTTGTGGAAGCTACCTGCGATCTTTCCAGAAGCGTTGAAGAGGGTTTCGCTGCTGAGGACAAAGCTCTTGGCGACCTCATAAAGAGCCGTCAGTGTAAAGCCGGTGTTTACAGCTTTGATCTGGTTCAACGACGAGCCAAGAAACCGGTTGGACGTCCTAAAGACGTAAAGCCGCGTCCGATCAAGAAGGTCGGCATAGTCGGCGCCGGTCTCATGGCTTCCCAGCTCGCGATGCTTTTCCTGAGACGTTACGGCGTTCCCGTTGTCATGAAAGACATCAAGCAGGAATTCCTGGATAAAGGATTGGGTTACATCAAGGGCGAGTTGTCGGCTTTAGTCAGCAAGGGACGTATGACTCAGGCCAAGGCTGACCATCTCTTTCACATAGTGATAGGAACCCTGGACTGGAAGGATTTTGCCGATTGCGATTTCGTGATCGAGGCCGTTTTTGAAGAAATGAACATCAAACAGGATGTGTTCGCTCAGGCAGAGGAAGTGGTTTCCCCCACATGCATTCTGGCAACGAACACTTCCAGTCTTTCGGTCACTGAGATGGCCTCTAAACTCAAGAATCCCGAAAGAGTGGTGGGTTTCCATTTCTTCAACCCGGTGGCGGTCCTGCCTCTGCTGGAAATAATCAAGGGCGACAAAACCGACGACGTTACATTGGCCACGGCTTTCGAATGCGCCAAGAAACTCAGGAAAAATGCCATATTAGTCAAAGATTCACCGGCGTTCCTGGTAAACAGGATCCTGACAAAACTACTCACAGACTGCTTCCAGATGGTGGAAGAAGGAGCGACTTTCGAGCAGGTTGACGAGGCTTGCCTGTCGTTGGGTCTTCCGATGGCGCCGTTTGAACTGCTTGCCTTTGTCGGAACCGCAGTTGCCTATCATGTTGGAGAGACCTGCCACAAGGCATGGCCAGACAGATTCCAACTGAATGACAGGCTCAAGAAGATGGTAGATTCCAGAATACCCAACATTTACAACGGAATGGGACCTGGCAAGCAGGTCAACCCCAAGGTCGCCGAAATATTTGAAGGCAGGGGCGACAAGGAATTTGTCAAGGAAGAGATTCTGGACAGAATTCTGACTAACCTGACCCTGGAAATAGATCAAGTGTTGAAGGAAAAGGTCGTCAAAGATCCGAAGGACATCGACACGGCGATGATTCTTGGGGCTGGCTGGCCATTCTTTAATGGTGGAATAACACTTTACCTGGATGTGGTAGGCTATACCCCCAAAGTACTTCAGAAAGTTTTCTTCACATTCTAACTCCGAGTAAACGGGCATAAAAAAACTGGAGCGTCCTGCGGATAACGAGGACGCTCCAGCCGTTTTCTCGTCCTGAACAGAAAAAGCCTATTCCGGTACGGCTTCCAACGAATTTATTGTCAGGTATATCTTGTTCACATAATCAAAGATGTTGTTGAATGAATCAAGTATCCTGATGTAGAGCGACGAAGCCAGAGGCGAACAAAAACCTTTTTCAAGACGATCCCAATGCCCGAATCTGGCATGTTCCACCAAGTCGGCCAGTTGACCAGCCTGGGCCTTAACATGATCCAGAAGGAACTTGTTGTGAGTGACAAATGCGTCACGGAGGTTCTGGAGAATATCGACCGTAAGCTCAAAGATTTCGTTTAATTCTCTGTGGGCCTTGTCTGAAAATGGAACACCCTCTTTAATTTTGGTCTTCAGGCAGTTCATCAGGACTTCGAGCGTAACTCCGATTCTCTCCAGACGACTGGGAAGACGGATTGCCACCTTGAAAACATTTTCTCCAAGGACTTCGTATTCTTTTACAAGATCGGTCGTACAGTGCTTTTCCTGTTCCCTCACCTGCTCAAAAAGGGCCTCACAGTCGCACAGCTTTTCTTCTTTTTCGCTCTTGAATCCGGTCTGGAGAATCTTCGTCATGTCAATCATCAGATTGACCATTTTGACGACAGTCCTTTCCGGTGTGTCACAGTAGACACCTTCTTGCTCCGGAACCTGCTCTATACGCTCGACTTCAGAATCAAGCTTTGGACTTAGTATACGAAGTGGATTCCACACATACCTGTTGTCTTTCACTGCGAACTCCTTTCGCAAACAGAGCGGTCACTACAAAAATTGTAACTCCGAAGCCAGGATATCACGATTAAGAAATCCGTCAAAATCTTTTTATGATTCCTTGGCGCTGGATTCCTGAGCCACTTTGGCGGCTGCTGCGGCCTTTTTCTGGGCCTGCTCCGCCTTGATTTGCTCAACAGCCTTCATCTGGCGATCAGGGTCCATATATCTGAAGATGAATTGTTTACTACAAGCCCAGACACCGGATTTGGCCGCTTCTTCATCACACTTTTCGTAGTCTATTTCTATTCGGTCGTTGGCCATGTTGATGATGTCTTTGGCTTTTCTGGTGCAAGCTCCACAGTGGATACAGCCCGCCTTGCACACATTGGTGACCGCCTTGCCGGAATCCCTGCTGCTGCAAGGAACATAGACAGGGGCATCCTTGGGAACGAGTTGCAGAACCTGTTTTGGGCAATTCTTTACACAAACTCCACAACCCGTGCAGGCGTCAGGGTCTATGACCGGCATGTCATCCTTCATGTGAATTGCGTGGAAGGGGCAAGCGGCCTCGCAATCACCATACCCTATGCAGGCAAAAGTGCAATCGTATGGTCCTCCGAAAGCTATTGCGGCGCCTTGGCAGGTGTCATAGCCGATGTAGGAATATTTCTTTGCAACCTGCCCCTCATTTCTTGAGCAACGCAGAACTGAAATGATTGGAGCGGCCGAGCCTGCCGCCTTTCCAGTAATTTCCGCCACTTTTTCGGCCACAGTCTGCTTACCCGGTGCGCATTTGCTCGGCGGACAGTTCGGGTCTGTGACTACAGCTTCAGCGTAAGATTCACACCCCGCATACCCACATGCTCCACAGTTGGCTCCCGGAAGGCAGGCTCGCACCGCTTCTATCTTTGGATCGACTTTTACAGCGAATTTCTTTGCGGCGATCGCAAGCGCCAAACCGCAAAGTATTCCGAAAACAAGGAAAAACAATATGCCATTAAGAGCTATTGTCCATACACTGTCCATTTTTTAACGCCTCCAAGGAAACGCTGAGTCTCCTTTTGATCTCGTTTAAGCCTCTAGAAAATAGTCAAACCTGAAAAGCCCAGAAACGCCAATGCGAAGAGTCCAGCCACAACAAACGCTATTGGCAAGCCTTTAAAAACCCCCGGCACGCGACATAATTCGAGCTTTTCCCTGACACATGACATGAGAAACAGGGCTATAGCAAATCCGATTCCAGCCCCCAGCCCCTCTGTCATACTCTCAAAAAGACCATAACCGCTATCTACGTTGATCAGCGGAACAGCCAGAATGATACAGTTCGTGACTATCAACACAAGGTAAACGCCCAGCTTCTTGAACAGGTAGGGATTCACTTTACGCAGGATCGTATCCATGGCCTGGACAAAAATGGCAACAGTGCCGATAAACACGATGATCTGGAGGAACTGTAACTGAAGAGCTTTCAGAATGTAAGTGTAGATAGCCCAGCAGAAAATAGCGCTCAGCACCATTACCAGCGTAAATGTAATACCCATTCCAATGGCCGTGTCCTTCTTCTGGGAAACTCCGAAGAAAATACAAAGCCCCAAATACTTGGTAAAAACGAAGTTGTTTATGAGCATGGCGCCCAGAAGGATGGTAAAGAGAATCTGCGCCTGACTTTTCTTGACGGAATATTCAAGTTTGCCAAGCAACTTTCCATCTGAGGCCACATCTTTGGCCTCAACGGTGTATTCGGAAGACATATCCAGCGGGTCCTGGAATTTAAGAACCGCCGAGGTCCGTCGAGCGTCCAGAGTTACTGAAAGCACCGGAATTTTGATGTCAGGATCGGTCTTCTGGAATACGTTGAAATTTGCCGGGTTTTTGGCCCACGCTTCATCCACCGGAGTCCCGAAGGATACGGCTATTTCATTGTCTCTGTTAAAAGAGCCGCTCAGAGACGCCTCGGAAAAACTCACAGTCATGAGAGTCAGCGCAATGATTGCTCCAATGAGCGCAGTGCATCGGGATAATCGTGTCTTTTTCATTCTTAGTGCGCTCCTCCCGAGGTTGGTATTTTTCCGGTAATCTTATATTCAATCCAGTTGAAGGCGGCCATGATGAAACCAATCACGAAGAAACCGCCTGCCGGCAGAATCATGATTAGCAATGGCCCGGAATCCAGGATTTCAAATCCAAAAATTCTCCCGGTCCCGAAAAACTCCCTGATGGCGCCAGTGACAACCAGACCGAGCAGGAAACCGAGTCCCATGCCCATGCCATCGAAAAATGAAGGGACCAGAGGCTCTTTGGAAGCGAACAATTCCAGTCGTGAGATGATGATCGCAAAGACGACAATGAGTTTGACGAATAATTCCACCTTCTTATAGACATCCGGCGAGATGACCGGCAAAATCATGTCTATGACCGTCACCCAGAGGGCAATAACTATGACGTAGGCAGGAATACGAATCCTGGGATGAATATACGATCTGAACATAGCTACAGTGCAGCTTGAAAAGACCTGAACAAATATAACCGCCAGTCCCAGCATCAACCCGTTTTCCACGGAAGTTGTGACAGCGACAGCAGGACACATACTCAAGGCCAATCGAAAAATTGGATTTTCCGGTATTAGGCCATTCCAAAGGAGCTGGATGTTTCTATTCAACATGAACCTCCATTAAAACGCCACTGTCAAGGATTTCTCCTTGATGGCGTCTCTAAGGATATCGAGCCTATATACAAATTTCCTCACGGTATTAACTACACCTACCGTCAAGGCCTTACTGGAAATGGTGGCGCCGGTAAGGGCGTATATATTGTCATTCAGGTGCTGATCTTTGATTTCCTTCACCTGCTGAGCGGTTAGGCCTTTCTTTTTGGCCTTTTCCGGATCAAGAGCAACTGCGTATTCAACTGGCAAAGGATCTTTGGTGACGGTCAGTTTCTTAAGCAGATCTATGGTCTTGCCCGTGAACTGGTTCTTGAAGAAATCCTTCTTGATTTCATCGCCGAGTCCAGGGTCTTCTTCCGAGTGAATTACAGCCACACCGGTGACAGTAAACTGTGGGTCCAGAGACACCATCAGCTTGATGAAAGTCTTGAAACCCTGAGTGGACCCTGAGACCACGTAACCAAGCCTCTTGTCACCCAGGTCGGCCACATAAAGGGTCTGGGCATGCTTGATCTTGGTTCCTTTGGGTAAATCGGCGAGAATGGCTGCGTCACGAGTGGTCTTTTCATCGAGCTGGGCGGCGTCCGCTTTGATGACGATCACGGCGCCCGGTTTTCCATCGAGATCTATTTCCACAAAGGAGTATTTATGATCCTTCAGGGGAACAAGGTAACCCAGGACGGTGGAACCATCGGGTCTGGTGACGACATATCTCTCGATGTGATGAACCTTGAGATCGGCCGGGGCCTTTTTTTCAGGACCATAACCGAGCAAGGATTGAATCGTCTCTTTATGACGTTTTTCTTCAATTTCCTTTTTCCGGTGGTCGGTCTGGGCGTAAACAAAACCTAGAATCAAGGCGGCAGCCACGCACACAGCCGTTAAACTTGCTACAATTTTTGCTATCTCTTTCATGGATTCCTCATGAACAACTCATCGAAGAGCTATTTGGAAGCTGCGACCGGCGCAGCTTTTGGTGGAGCGAATCTCTTTGGCTGGAACCAATCGTCCAGCGCTGGAGTCAGGCAGTTCATCAGAAGGATGGCGTAACACACACCCTCGGGGTAGCCGCCTTTGACCCTTATCAAGACCGTGAGAATTCCAACACCCGCTCCAAATACTATCTGAGCTGATTTCAGAGTCGGAGAAGTGACATAGTCGGTGCACATGTAGAAAGCGCCCAACATGAGGCCACCGGACAACACGTGAAATAGCGGATTGCCCGTGCCTATTGTCGGTCCGCCTATCAACCACGCCATGAACGCCGCTGAAGCTATGGTGGCCACAGGAATGTGCCAGGTGATTATCCCCCTGTAGATGAGGAATAATCCGCCCAGAAGTATAAGCAGACCCGAGGTCTCACCAATACAGCCCGGTTTGAAACCGATGAAAAAATTCCAATATATGGCGTCAATTGAACCGAACTGTTGAGTGACCGCCGTCATGCCGAATTGCTTGAGCACACCCAGAGGGGTCGCCGTGGAAATGGCGTCCACGCTTCCTGGGGCCAAAAATACCGTTATCGGGGCCTTGGCTAGTTGTTCAGGGGGAATCCAGGCAGTGGTAATAGCCACAGGAAACGCAGCCTGCAAAAATGCCCGACCTACCAGAGCAGGGTTCCACACATTGTAGCCAATTCCACCCATAAGCTCCTTGGCAAGGAATATCGCTGCAAAAGCGCCAATAACCGGTAAATGGTAAGGAACCCCGGGGGGGATGACCAGAGCCATCAACAGTCCCGTCAGCACTGCGCTCCCATCACTGACGGAAACCTTGCGACCCATGATTTTCTGACATATTACTTCAACAACTACGCATGAAACGACGCTTATCGCCGTCAGAATCAGGCTGCGTAAACCAAAGTTATAGACGGACAAGAGCAGAACAGGCAGCAGGGTAGCGGAGACAGTCCACATGATGCCTGCGGTGGTAGTCCCCTTTCTTATATGCGGAGATACCGAGACTGACCATTCTGGCCTGACGTTCGGATTGGTTTGTTCTCGAGTTTCGATCGTCCGACCCTCCCGTAAAGTTAGTTTTAAGTCTTAGACAGTGTCCCTGACCTTTGTGGAAAAACGTGCAACTTGATGATTAAAAATCATTGTTTTATTTGAGGCTGTCAGCCATGTTTCTTGACCGCTATCTTGGCAAGTCTGGCAAACTGCACCAATGGTCTTTTTGCCGGGCAAACGTAAGCGCAACATCCGCATTCGAAGCAGTCCATGATCCCGAATTTGGTAGTCAGATGACCCTTTTCAGCCTCAACGTACAGGGCGACTTCCTTGGGCGCCAGCCCCATCGGACACGCTTGCATGCACCAACCGCAATGAATGCAGGGACCAAATTCGCCAAGATCCGTCTCGGTGCTATCAAGAAACAGCACCCCGGATGTGGTCTTTGTTATTGGAACATCAAGAGCGGAAATGGCAAACCCCATCATCGGACCCCCTGATACTATCTTGATGAGGTCTCTGGTTCCACCGAGGTAATTCACCACGTCCTGAAGCAGCGTTCCAACCTTAACTTTCACGTTGGCCGGTCTATTAATGGCCTTACCAGAGAAGGTGGCGACCTTTTCATAGAGAGGCTTGTTCATTACACAGGCCTCATGAACTGCCACCGTTGTGGAAATATTCTGGACAATCACTCCCACGTCGAAAGGCAAACCGCCCCCTGGCACGGCTCGCTTGGTCAGCGAGTAAATGAGCTGCTTTTCTGAGCCCTGCGGATACTTTACATCCATGCCCTGAGCGCTGATCTCAAAATCGTCCTTGTTTGAAGCCTGAGCCAAAGCCTTCGTCATGACGTTTATAGCGTCCGGCTTGTTTAGCTCAATACCGATGACGCATTTCTTGATCCCCAGAATTTTGAGTATTATCTTGGCGCCCTCGATCACCTGGTTGGTATACTCAAGCATCAGTCGGTGATCTGTAGTCAGGTAGGGCTCACATTCAGCGCCATTCAATATCAGGGTGTCCACTTTGGCTGACGGTGGTGGGGACAGTTTTACGTGCGTTGGAAAACCAGCGCCACCCAAGCCAACTATCCCGGCTTCCTTGACCCTGGCCAGCAACAGGTCTCCGGAGATCTTTCGCCAGTCTTCCGTCTCGTAGACTCTGGGAGCCGCCTGTGGATCCCTGTCAATGACAATGGCGTCACAGCGGACCATAGTGGGATGCGGCCTCGGCTCGATGGTTTTGACCACTCCAGTCACACTGCTGTGAATCGTGGCGCCCAGGGCCTTCTCTACTACAGCTATTGGCTCCCCCTCCTGCACTTCCTGTTTCTTCTTGACCAGAGGTTTGGCTGGAGCGCCAAAATGCATGGAAAGAGGGATAACAACCTGATCCGGTGGCGCCATTTCCTCGATTGCCAGATGCTCAGTTAAATCCTTATGTTCATCTGGATGAATACCGCCTTTGGGAAAAGTAAATCCTGACATGTTTCCTCATTCATTGGGCTGCGCCGATGTTAGAGTCCATGAATCGTCATGGAGCGACGAACCTCTCCCGAACATCTTTCACGTCAATATCGACGTGCCCCTTTAAATTTGGTGAATTTGAAAGATGTGTACCCTATACGGAACAACGGAACGCGTTACGTTTTCACACAAACCTTGTATCACAGTTTAAAATCATAATAGTGTAGCAAGTCAGTGTCAAGATTTATTCCCTGCCGCTTAGGCCAATTGTAGTCTATTTTCAATCAGAACGGCTTGATAAGGAAGTCATGCTGCTTGACAAATGAATCAACTTTACAGCGCATCAAGTGGGCTTCTCATGTTTATATAAAACTGTCCGGAATTCATAGAAGAGAATTTCTGAACCTTTGGGTCTGGGTCTTTTTTCTTATACGAATGAAGGATGGATAGCCTGAAATGAAGCTTTATGAAGCCGATGAGCACGATGAGCATTCTCTATAGTGATTTTTTCGAAGCGCACCGCATCACCCGGCTTCAATTGGGCCAACAAGTCCAGATCAGGATTGATGACTGTGGCTATTTTTGCATAGCCACCCATGGTCTGTTCGACCAGAAGTATGATTGGCTGACCATCAGGAGGGGTTTGCACACATCCCTTCAAGGTGGGCTCAGAGATTATTGTCGTCCTGTTCGAATCCCTGAATTCCAATTTTGGGCCTTGTAACCTTATTCCCATTCTGTCGGATTTAGGGCCGCAGATATATTCAGTTGAAAACAGAGCGTCTCCATCTTTCTCGAAGAAATCCTCCTGAGGACCAGGTATCGCCCGGAGCTTGACCCTGCTTTCCAGTCTGGGTCTGTATTCCGGCCGTATCGTGAAAGGCTTGAATGATCTGTCATTCACATGAACCCGCAAGATGTCGCCCGCCACAAGCCCCCTACCACCATGACCTCCAATGTTTGCGGGCACAAAAGTCGATGCGCTTCCCATCACCGAATCTGCGCAGATCCCACCCCTTACCGCCAGGTAACATCTGACACCTCTCACAGCCTGCCCCACGCGAACTATATCGCCCTTGCCAAGTTGGACTGATGTCCAGAGCGGCTTATCATCACCATTAACTCTCAACGTCATTTGTGCTCCGGCCAAAGCGACCAGGCAATCAGCAAGGACCTTGAATTCAGGACCGTTAAATGTCAGTTCCA
This sequence comes from uncultured Desulfomonile sp., assembly GCA_964401595.1. Classification (GTDB taxonomy): domain Bacteria; phylum Desulfobacterota; class Desulfomonilia; order Desulfomonilales; family Desulfomonilaceae; genus CAITZA01. Next base: position 23,679 of record CAYNZA010000002.1, on the reverse strand, counting down.
GAGCAGGCGTGTCATCGTCATTTCCCACAAGTCTGTTGGCAGCCATAAATGAAAAAATGTCCAATGCGCCTGACACGGGAACCCCGTATTTTCGGTAGCCAAATCGTCCACGATCCTGAACAGTGGTCATGACGCCAGGATACAGAATCAGAAAAACATCCTTAATCATTTGTTTGAGCCATATTTTTGTATTCGGACAGGCTTATCGGCCTAAATACGATGGTATCTCCGGCCTGATACAAAAAAGGGGGTTTTTCAGTCGGCCTGAACAGTCGCAACGGAGTTCTTCCGATCAGGCGCCAACCGCCGGCGCTGGCAATCGGATAAATTCCCGTTTGAGAGTTTGCAATGCCTATGGAACCTGCCTCAACCCTGTCCCTCGGAGCATCAAGGCGTGGGACTGATATTTTATCTTTCATTCCGCCAAGATATGCGAACCCTGGAGTAAAACCCAGCATGTAGACAGTGTAGTTGACCGAACTATGAATTGAGATAACCTCCTCAACACTGATCCCGTTGTGGTTGGCTACAAATTCAATATCAGGACCGAGGTGTTCGCCATAAAATACCGGTATCTCGACGACACGCGACTTTTGGTTTCCATCAGACACACAGGTTGCAATACAGGCAAGCGCCAAATTCATGCAAGTCTCCGGCGAGACTGTCACCGGGTCGTAATTTATTAGCAGGGAGTTGTAGGCTGGTATCAACTCAATGATACCGGGATAAAGATCAGCTTCAAGGCGGCGCGCCAGATCGTGGACCCTCAGGTTCGATTCGCGGTCTATTACATCGCTAAATCTGACCAGAAGGCCGGTGTCCCCAACAATCACGAATTCAGGAGACTCATAGATCATGTCAATGGAGTTATCTGCGCCCCTTCCAGTTCAAGCTCATGTCTGATTTTTTTAACCAGGTCAAGAGCGGCGTGATTGTCTCCATGGACGCATAGAGTTTGAACTTCCATGTCCAACAAGGAGCCGTCTTCAGCGAGAACCTTACAGTCGAGCGCCATCATGAGCGCCCGTTGGGAGACCACTTCAGGTTCCGACAGCGTTGAGTCGAAACGCCTGCGTGATACCAGACGGCCATCAGATGTGTACAGCCTGTCCGGAAATCCCTCCCTGCAAACTTTTAGCCCATGCGCCGCTGCAATTTTCGCGAGCCTGTCTCCCTGCTTTCCGGCCAGGACAAACAGGGTCAGGGCTTTATCCAGACATGCCACAGCCTCGCAAACGGCCGTGCCAGTCTTTTCATCCTCCAGGGCCTTGGTGTATAGCGCTCCATGGGGCTTCACATGACTCATTCCCACTGAGTGAGACACGCAGAATGCGTTCAGTGCGCCCACTTGATAGGTGATGTATGACCTTATTTCTTCAACGCTGCAATCCAAATGTCTACGGCCAAAGCCAACCAGGTCAGGGTAACCTGGGTGAGCTCCGATGGCAACACCTTGCTCTATGGCCATCTTTACGGTCCTGTTCATGACCACGGAGTCTCCGGCGTGCCAACCACAGGCTATGTTGGCAGATGAGACTAACTTCAACAATTCCGAGTCGAGCCCTAACTGGTAAGCCCCAAAACTCTCGCCAAGGTCACTGTTTATGTCAACGCGTTTTAAATTCATGTTACAAGGAAAGATAACTATGGAGAAAATGCGTAGTTGAAAAGCCGGGGGACACTTCCAATGTCACCCCGGGTTAAGCATAAAGACTCGAGTCACGCTGAAATCAGGTTAAAATTCCCACGTTAAATTAACAAATAAGGAGCCTGGCAGCCTTCAGTTTTGGAAACTGCTTTTTAGGGCCTCGGCTTGAAAGTGGATGATCAAAGGATCTATTACGTCGTCCAGCCTGCCTTCCATAACGGCGTCAAGCTTGTAGAGAGTCAGCCCTACCCTGTGGTCGGTGACCCTGTTTTGCGGAAAATTGTAGGTTCTGATTCTCTCCGAACGATCTCCCGATCCCACCTGATTCTTTCGCTCTTTGCTGATTTCCGAGTCTCTTTCCTCTTCCATCTGTTCGAGCAGTCGAGCCTTGAGTATTTTGATGGCCTTGGCCTTGTTTTTATGCTGAGATTTTTCATCCTGGCATGTGACTACGATGTTGGTAGGAAGATGAGTTACCCGAACGGCCGAGTCAGTGGTATTGACACTTTGACCACCGGGACCAGAAGACCTGTATACATCAATTTTCAGATCTTTCGGGTCGATGCTCACCTCAACATCATCAGCTTCCGGCAACACTGCTACGGTAATGGCCGAGGTGTGAATTCTCCCCTGTGATTCGGTGGATGGAACTCTCTGGACCCTGTGAACTCCCCGCTCATACTTGAGTCGCGAAAATGCTCCATGCCCCGTGACCAGGACGATTATTTCCTTGAATCCCCCGGATGCGCTGTCGGAAGACGACATCAATTCCACCCGCCATCGGCGCGCTTCGGCGTACCTGGAATAAGCCCTGAACAAATCGGCTGCGAACAGCGAAGCCTCTTCACCACCAGTTCCAGCCCTTATCTCCAGAAACACGTTCTTGTCGTCGTTCGGGTCTTTGGGCAGAAGCAACACGTTCAGATTGTTTTCAATTTCGACCTGACGTTCCTTCAAAGCCGCCAGATCTTCACGGGCCAGACCCACCAGCTCAGCATCAGATTCATTTTCGATCATTTCTTCCAAGTCTCTGATCTGGTTCAGAGTAGAAGTCAGGGACCGATAAGCCTTTATAATCTCATCGAGGTCCGACTGTTCCTTGGAAAACTTCCTGAGCTGCAGCGGATCCCCTATCACTTCGGGCTTGGCTAGTTCAATGGATAGCTCTTCGTATCTTTTATTTAATTCCTCTAGTTTTCCGTATGCCTGCATGTATAAACTCTAAGCCGCTGAGGTCTCATTCTGGGCCCAGCGTTCCTCTCTTTCCAAAGTCTTTTTCAGAGCCACTATGGCAACTTCGATCTGGTCATCGGTAGGTTCGCGTGTAGTGAGCTTCTGAAGCCACAATCCAGGCATAAGGCAACCCTTGAGCAGCTTGTTGTCATACCTCTCACCCAACCTGATTATCTCATAGGAAATCCCGGCTATAGGTACCAGTAGAAGCATCTTGAAAAGTATATAGAAGGCATTCGTGGCAATTTTGCTGCCCATGAGTTCTTTCGGGAGCAGCGGAAAGACTGCGGTAAACAGGAATATGCTCAACATCAGCACCAAAAGGATGAAAGCGGTGCCGCACCTGGAATGAAGCGTGGAGTATTTTTTGGCGTTCTCTACCGTCAACTCGTCACCACGCTCATAAGCATGGATAGACTTATGTTCGGCCCCGTGATACTGGAACACACGTCGAATATCTTTCATCAGTGATATCAGTGCAATGTAGGCCACAAAAATGCCTACCTTGATTATGCCGTCGATGACGTGAAACCAAACGCTTCTGACTCCGAGATCAAGACCGAACAGCGCCCCAACCCCGATTGTAGCCAAATGAGGCACTACCACAAAGAGCAACATAGCCCCGCCGATAGCGAACGCTATGGTCCCGCCAAGAGCCCACGGACCTAATTTTTCCTCTTCTTCTCCCAGGGCTTCCTGTGCGGAATATGTCAAGGCCTGTATTCCGTTGAAAAGAGCTTCATACAAGACTATGCATCCCCTAAGGAAAGGGCTTTTCAGAATCGGCCATTTCTCCATCGGAGAGCGCCACCGATCTTCCCTGACAGATAGCTGTCCGTCAGGACGTCTGACTACAACAGTGAATGTCTTCGGGGCCCTCATCATGATGCCTTCGATGACGGCTTGCCCACCGACTTTAATCTGCCTGGCGCCCTGGCTGTTGGCTTCAGAAATTAACATTTATCCTCTTACTTTCGTTTCAGGCGCCCGGTCCCACAAGCGAAACATGGAACTCAACGCTTGAACCGACAAATTGCCCGTCGCTGAATTAAGCCTTTTTCGCGGACTTGGCCGACTTCTCTTCCTTCTTGTTTGTCTTGCCGGGTTTCTTACCGGTGGATATCTGTGTGTCGGCGTATTTCTTCATGAACCTTTCGACTCGACCTGCGCTATCGATAAGTTTCTGCTTACCGGTAAAAAATGGATGACAGGAGGAACAGATTTCAATTTTATACTCTTCCTGCAATGAACGTGTAGGCATGTCGGCGCCGCAGGCGCACTTGAACGATGTTGCTTGATAGGCCGGGTGAATGCCTTTTTTCATCAGAACCCTCCGAAATTAGTCTTAAACAAAACATGGTAGCATGTTTTTCAAATTATCCAAAACATTTTTTCTGTTAAAATTTCTTCATAACCGGTGATCATTCCTTTGAAAAAAATAATCATTGGACACCGGTTATCAAGTCATTCGACGCATCCGTCTATTTGTTCATGACCTGTAAAAATTCGCGATTCGAATCCGTCTGCATGATCTTATCCAGCAGGAACTCCATTGCATCGACCGAGTTCATATCTGCAAGCAATTTTCTAAGCAGCCATATTCTCTGTAGATCCTGCTGACTCAGGAGCAATTCTTCTTTTCTGGTTCCAGAGCGGTTGATGTCGATGCAAGGGAAGATTCTTCTCTCGAGCAGTCTTCTATCAAGATGTATTTCCATGTTGCCCGTGCCCTTGAACTCTTCATAGATCACTTCATCCATTTTGCTTCCGGTGTCGATCAAGGCCGTCGCGATGATGGTCAGACTGCCGCCTTCCTCGATGTTACGTGCGGCGCCAAAAAATCTCTTGGGCCTGTGAAGCGCGTTGGAATCAACACCACCGGACAGGATTTTGCCGCTGGGAGGTACGACCGTGTTATGGGCTCGCGCCAGACGGGTAATACTATCCAGCAGTATGACGACATCCTTCTTGTGCTCCACCAGCCTCTTGGCCTTCTCTATGACCATATCGGCCACTTGCACATGCCTTTGGGCCGGTTCATCAAAAGTGGATGAAATAACTTCACCCTTGACTGACCTTTGCATGTCGGTGACTTCCTCAGGACGTTCATCTATGAGAAGCACTATGAGGTATATCTCCGGATGATTAATGGTCAGGCTATTGGCGATCTGTTGCAGCAAAACGGTCTTGCCGGCCTTGGGCGGACTTACTATCAGAGCGCGCTGGCCTTTACCAATGGGGGCCACCAGGTCCATGATTCTCATGGAGTAGAGAGTCGGAGAAATTTCCAGCTTGAGTTTTTCATCGGGGTAAAGCGGGGTGAGGTTGTCAAACAGGACCTTATCGCGCACCATCTCTGGATCTTCGCCATTTATCTGCTCTACTTTCAGCAGTGCGAAATACCGTTCTGTGTCTTTTGGCGGGCGAATGTAACCAGCGATCGTGTCGCCGGTTCTCATGTTGAAACGCCTGATCTGGCTGGGTGATACATAAATGTCGTCTGGCCCGGGCAAATAGTTGTAGTCAGGCGCTCTCAGGAAACCAAAACCGTCAGGCAACGTTTCCAACACGCCCTCGCCCCGTATCGGCTGCTCTTTTTCGCTGTGCTGGTGAGCCTGCAGTATTGCAAAAATTAACTCCTGTTTGCGCATACTGCTGGCGCCCTCAATTTCCATTGAGTTGGCAATCGCAAGCAGTTGGCTGACTTTTTTCTCTTTGAGTTCTTGAACGTCCATCGTCTCTCCTGGATATTTTTAGTTCGAAATTAAACAATCGTAAGGAAGATTATGTTACTTGAGGTTTTTTCAGGGGAATGATTACAGATGGGCCAATCAAACACGGAACCGCAACCCTGCGGTCCCCACCCGAATGACATTTTCCTCGGAGGAACTTTAACCCTGGAATTTGGGTCTCTTCAAAAATTAGCCTAAGTTTAATTAATAAACGTGATGAGGGCTGTCAAGTAAATAATTTTTTAAATATCAATTGATCATGACACCATAAGAACATAATATCCCTGCCATGAGACAATTGACTTTTGATCTGGGCGCATTCTCACGAGACGGCCTTGATGGAATAGTGGATCATGGAGGCATTCACGACGCTTTAGTAACACTAAAGAAAGTCGTCCGTCAAGGATGTGTTGACTATGCGTCACCAATTCTTATTCACGGAGTGAGCGGTTCGGGCAAGACGACTCTTTTAAGATCCCTCATTGTGACTGCCATGCATTCAACCCCAGGCAGTGATTCGGAAATCATCCTCATTCAACCTCAACTTGATTCCAGCAGATTTCCAGACCTGGAGCGACTGGACAGGATGGAAAAAGACACTGAATCCAGTATCAGACTCCTGGCGCTAGACGACGTTCATAGGCTTGCGGGAGATGACTCTTACTGCTTTTGGAACACGTACAACAAACTGAACCGGGACAACGCCACACTTGTAATGACTTCACGAGTTCACCCCTCGGAGATGTTTCCGGGAAACGAACATTTGCGCTCGCGCCTCCTGGCCGGTCTTGTAATTGGTGTCTCACCGCCTGATGACGATGGAAGACTCCTTGTTCTCAATCGAATGGCGAAGATACGGGGCTTCACTTTGAATCCTGAGGTCCAGAAATACATACTTACAAGAAAACCACGCAACCTCAAGGAACTGGACCGGATAGTAAAACTCATGGATGACCTGTCTATGGAAACTAAACGCAGGGTAACCATACCACTGGTTAAAGAACTCGAACGTAAAGGAATGATTTGAGGGATTCTGCGATTTGAGATCTATAATCCTCAGAAAGAATGACAAAGGCGAAGCAGACGAGTTAGTTACTTTTTTCACCAGAGATTGCGGCTGGATGACTGGAATAGCGAAGAACTCCAAGAAGAGCCGCGTGCGGTTTGGCGGAAATCTGGAGCCGTTTGCAGTAGTTGAACTGAATTTGCGGCGAAGAAAACGTGATGACTTTGTCTGGATAGATGACGCAACAATAGTCAGGGCCTTCAACAAGGTGAGACTGGACGTTAAAGCTTTTGCCCTGGCCTCGTACTTCCTCGAATTGGCCTCTATTTTTTCCGCCGAGTCTCAGCCCGACGAGAGACTTTTTGATTTTGTTGAGGACATTCTCGCTCAATTGGACATATCAACGCTTAATCCATCGCTGATGATGTTGCAGGAAATAGAATTGCTCGGACTTTTGGGATACTCTCCAACCCTCAATGTTTGTCCGGTTTGTTCAGTAGAGTTCAAGAGCAATGAGGGAGGGGTTTTCAGCATGGAAATGGGGGGCGTATGTCACACGGCATGTCCGTCGGGTAATTTTGATCAACGGCTTCATCTGTCCCCCGACACCCTTACACTCATTCGTAAAGCGTCTGACATAGATAGTGGCCTTAGAAGCAGGCTAAGGCTCAATTCAAAGGGGCAGATTGAATTGAGAAAGGCTCTTTCAAGTTTTGTTCGTTGGTTGCGAGGCGCAGATGTGAAGTCTCTGCGCTTCATGGAGGACATGGGACTTGTTATTGGCCCGGAAAACCAATCCGACTTCTGATGAAGATTGCCCGGCTCACCTGGCGATTATTTGTTGAGGCGTTCCAGAGAAAGTTCCACTCATTATCCTGTCGAGGCTCGTTACAAAGTTCTCGCTGTCCACTCCTGCTGCTCGCTCCACAGCGTAAAGCTTGTTCGCCAGATTAGCCGAGTGGGCCTTCAATCTCTCAATCTCCGTGCTTGACAACAGGTTTTCGTTGGTCAGTTTTTCCAGTTGGGCTGTGGTGGAGTCCAGTCGTTCACGGGCCTGTTCCAGTTCGGCCTTGAAGAATGTGGCCTCCTGCGATCCTCTCTCTGCGGCGTCTTTGTAGGTCGACGATTGCCTGGTTATGGTTTCCAGTTCCGTTCTTAGCCTGGAAACATCCGATTCTGCTGCAGTCTTCAATTGAGTGGCGTCTGACCAGGCTTTTTTAAGTGTCACCAACAACTCGTCTTTTTCGGAAACGTCCTGCCTGAGGTCAGTGACTTGTTGAGTCAAATTTTTGATTTCCAACCCCATTTGATTGATCTGAGCGGTTTTTTCTCCGACAATGCTATCAAACTCATCAGCCTTTTGCTGGAGCGAGTTTTTTACTCGAGTGATTTGCTCAGTCAAAGATTCCGACTTCTCCATTGATTTCGCCAGTTCAGCTTCTTTAGTCAGGCTCTCTTTGGACAGTTTCTCAAGTTTAGCGCTCAATTGCTCGGCTTTGAATTCAGCCAAAGCCTTGGCTCCCATGAGGGCAACCCTGCTCTGACTATCCAGCGCTCCTGAGGAACTTATCGCCTGTGAATCCATAGTAGAACTGTTCTGGGGAGCCTGTTTCTCAATTTCATCCAGCTTGCCGGTCAAAGATTGAACCTGGTCATCAAGGCTCCTGTTCAACTCAACCTGGGCATCCAATTCTTTGCGCGCCTGCTCCAGTTCCGAACGAAGGCCGGTAATCAGTTGTTGCGTTTGCTCTGTGGCAGACCCTTGTTTTCCACTTGATCCGCATCCGTAAATCATCGGAGATACCATCAATACTATTGCCAACATGTAGTTGAAACGGATCATGGCCATCTCTCCTTTAGCGCTTCCTGCTTGTAACAAAAAAACCATACCAATCAATTACAAAAACAATATGTTATATTATAAGTATATTAACTCTATTAAGTCAATCTAATTATTAGTAATACACCTAACATTTTGTAACTACGGGAAGGTTGAACAACGGTTCGGACAGCAAACTGCCGATTCATCCAAGTGAATGCGTATTCCTTTTTTAGATTTAATGCCGGCGGTTCAGCTTGACAATGACTCGTAAACTTTGTTATCTGATATTGTCCACATAGGTTCAGTCTTTCCACATTTTGAGTCATTGAAAAAAATCTCAGTATGAGAAACTGTGTCACGATCATCATTTTTGATGTTCAAGCGCTTTAGGCAATCGTGCCGGTCGGACTATGACAGTTAGCCATAAGGGACTGTCAAATCCGGATCAGGTTCTCCATTATGAATTTTTTTTACCCATTCTAACTCAAGGGGGTTGAGTATGTCCTTGAATTTTGATCTTCCCAAAGATGCGGAACTCACACGTAAGGTTGTCAGGGAATTTGCCGAGAAAGAGATAGCTCCGGTAGCCCAGGAGCTTGATGACAAGGAAGAATTCTCATACAGTCTGACCCGTAAGATGGGCGAGCTGGACTTTTTCGGGCCCTTTGTTCCTGAAGAATATGGTGGCAGTGACGTTGGTTACCTCAACTACATAATAATGGTGGAGGAGATTGCCAGGATAGACGGTTCTCAGGCGGCGACAATAGCGGCGGGGAACTCATTGGGAATTTTCCCGATCTACGCATTTGGGACGGAAGAGCAAAAGACCAAGTGGTTACCGGACTTGTGCAATGGCAAGATACTGGCGTCATTCGGACTGACGGAGCCTGACGCCGGTTCGGACGCTGGGGCATCGCAAACTACGGCTGTGCTTGACGGCAATGAATGGGTAATAAACGGGAGCAAGATTTTCATAACGAACTCGACCACCGACATCAGTGCAGTCTGCGTAGTCCAATGCATTACCGACGCGTCGGATCCGAAAAAACCGGAAGTTAGCTGCATATTGGTCGAAAACGGGACAAAAGGGTTCACAGCGGAAACGATGCACGGCAAGATGTGCTGGCGTTCTTCCAACACCGGACAACTGACATTTCAGGATTGTCGAGTTCCCAAGGACAATTTGCTTGGGGCTAGAGGGGAAGGATTCCATCAAATGCTCAAGACCCTTGACGGAGGTCGATTATCCATAGGGGCCATGGGATTGGGAGGGGCTCAGGGATCTTTTGAACTGGCTTTGGATTATTCGAAGAAGCGCAAACAGTTTGGCAGACCAATAGGCTCGTTTCAGGTAAATGCCTTCAAACTTGCCGACATGGCCACAGAAATCGAGATGGCGCGCCTACTTCTTTACAAAGCCTGCTGGATGAAGGACAACAACAAACTGACTCCCAAATATGGGGCAATGGCCAAGCTGGTATGTTCCGAAACATACTACAGGGCCGCCAATCACGCTGTTCAGATGCATGGCGGCTATGGACTCATGAAAGACTATGCAGTAGAGCGACATTACAGAAACCAGAAATTGCTGGACATTGGTGAAGGGACATCCGAGGTTCAAAGGATTGTCATAGCCCGTAACATCGGGGCGCCCGGTAGGTCAATGTAAACTCTCTGGAACTAAAGCCACAATTGTATACTTGCTATTTTCTGACAGAAAGAGGATGACCCATGGAATCGGATCGAACAGACGCATCATATACTTCTTTCAGGGAAACCGTTGACGAATACGGAGATGACAGGGGCCATGATCTTTTAACCGATCCTCACGCTGTGGCCGAATCGACGCAGAAAGCGCAAAAAGATCAATCGACGACGCATGGGGTTAAATTAAAGGAGATACGGGAATCCAAAGGTTTCACTGTTGAGGAGTTGTCTCGCAAAACAGGCCTGGACGCCGACTCACTCAGACAGATGGAAGCCGGAGAGGCCCTCTTGCCTCTGGGGCAACTGATAAAATTGAGTAAAGCCCTGTCACTGAAGATGTCTGATGTAATTTCTACCGGAACAGAAGCGTTCACAATAGTGAGAGCGGGAGAGAGGCAGACCGTCAGCAGGCTCGGCGCTTCCAAACAGGCGCGCAGAGGTTATGAATACGAATCTCTGGCGCCCGACAAGAAAGATCGGCTCATTGAGCCTTTTATAGTCACTCTTCATCCTTCAGACGATGATGAAAAGTCCAGCCATGACGGCCAGGAATTCATCTACATTCTGGATGGGGAGATGGAGGCCTTTGTGGATGAGCACAGGGCCGTGCTGAAAGCTGGAGACGCGATCTATTACGATTCTGCGAGTGTGCATCTCGTCAGGGCCTATGGTGACAAACCGGCCCGAATTCTGGCCATTATCATAAGTTAGAAATGTATTACTTTTTTTCAGGACAGTTCGGCGTATTTCCAGCGGGGCAATCGGATCATTCTTCGGGGAGATCGGAATATCAGGTTGTCCGCTGGGATTTCTGCGTCTTTCGCATGTGTTCTATTTTCTGAGACTGGGTATAGAGGATTAGTGTCATGACAATTCTTGAGCCGGCAAATGTTCAGATCATGGGAGTTCCAGCGCCGACAGCAGCATTAGTCATTCTTTTAGCCGCACTGGCTTTTTTCACCTACGTAATGTGGAAGCGCGTGGACCTGCTCAAAAAATGCGCTCCGGACCCCCGTTTCTCAAATGTTTCACAGCGTATCAGGATGATGGTCCTTTATGGTTTTGGTCAATTACGGCAGCCACGCTACCTGGGGGCCGGCATTCTGCACATACTCCTGTTTGCCGGTTTTATGATCCTGTCGTTACGATCATTGACTTTAATAGGCAGGGGCTTTTCCGCCGACTTCCATCTTCCGCTGATGACAGGTCCAATTGCATTTGGGTACGATGTGATCAAGGATTACACGGTGTTGGTCGTGCTCGGTGTGTGCCTGGTTGCGATTGCGCGCAGAGCCATCTGGCAACCAGCGCGATATGCGCACCCCGGAAGCCACGGGCATGAAGGCGAGGCATATGTCATTTTAGGTCTGGTTAGCGCCCTGATGATCACCGACATGATTTATGACGGCAGCGCATTCATGGCGGAAGAAACTCGTCCACCGTCCTATTTTTTCCCCGCCTCCGCCATTGCAGCGGCTTTCATGAAATCCACCTCCCCCGACATGCTCAACCAGCTTCACATCATGGGGTATTGGGCTCATATTCTGGTCTTCTTCGGACTGCTGAACTATCTCCCTATTTCAAAACATTTTCACGTCCTCACCGCCATTCCGAATGTGTATTTCGCAAATCTTAATCATGGGACCATAAAACCGGTTAAATACGGGGTTAAGGACTGGATGGAACTTGAGCAATGCGGCGTGAATGACCTGACGGGATTCACTTGGAAACACGTCCTGGATTTCTATTCCTGCGCCGACTGCGGCAGATGCACGGACAACTGCCCGGCAAACGCAGTAGGGCGTTCTCTGTCTCCCAAGATGATCAGTATCAAGGCCAGGGATTACGCTTACGAGAAATATCCAATCTTTGGAAGTCCCAGAAACTTTGGAGACAAAAAACTGGTGGGCGACATAATCACCGAGGACGAGATATGGGCCTGCACCACATGCGGGGCATGTGAACAAGAGTGTCCTGTCTTCATAGAATACATAGACAAAATAGTGGACATGAGACGTTACCTGATTGAACAGGGGGCCCTACCCCAATCGCTGCAAAAGCCATTGCAGCAAATCAAGAAGAAGGGCAACGCTTATGGCGCAGTCAAAGGCAAACGTTCAGCCTGGGCCAAGGATGTTGAAGGGGCGGAAGTCCGTGAACTGAAAAAAGGTGACTCCGCTGATCTCCTGTTTTTTGTTGATAGCTGCGGATCTTTCGATCCCAGAATTCAGGAAATTTCGAAAAGTTTTTCAAGGATACTGAGCAAAGCGTCATGTGATTACGGAATACTCGGACAGGATGAAAACGATTCCGGCAATGAAGTTCGGAGGATTGGTGAAGAGGGATTGTTCGAGCAGGTGTGCGAGAAAAACATCGAGGCTTTCGAATCTCGTAGTTTCAGGCAGATCGTGACCTACGATCCACATGCGTTGAATGTTATCAGAAACGATTATCCGAAAAAATTCCCCATAACGCATTCAAGTCAACTCATGGCGAAACTCATAAGGAACAACAGGATAAAATTGTCAGGTGATTACATACAGGGACGTCGCGTGACCTATCATGATCCCTGTTACCTTGGACGCCACAACAACATTTATGATGACCCGCGTTTTGTCATAAAAAGTATCCCCAGGATACATTTTCGTGACATGGAACGCTCTCGTACGAGGAGTTTCTGCTGCAGCGGCGGTGGGATAATGTTGTGGTATGAAAACGAGCAGGAAAGGGAGAGGATGGGAGAGAAGCGGGTAAGAATGGCAGCTGACATAGGCTCCCAGGTCATAGTCACCGCCTGCCCATTCTGCCTGATCAATATCGAGGACGCCATAAAAACTACGGGAAATGAAGGAAAAATTGAGGTGTTGGACCTCGTCGAACTGGTAGATCGCTCTATGTCCTGAGCAACCTGGACAAGGAAAAGTTTCAGGACCAGCTTCTGAATAAACCAATCGGAGGTTTCATGAAGATTATCGCATGTATGAAGTGGATACCCGACACGTCGGAGGCAGAACTGTCAATAGCCTCGAGTGGGAAGGACATCAAGAAGGATGACCTCGATTATGATCTCAATGACTGGGATCGTTTTGCAATTGAAGAGGCGGTCCAACTGAAGGAGAAATATGAGGGAGATGTCACTGTAGTGAGCGTGGCCCCTGAAGATTCGGAAGAAATGCTGAGAGAATGCCTCGCAAGAGGCGCTGACGAAGCTTTCCAGGTATGGAATGACGCATTCGAGGGATCTGACGGCTACGTTATAGCCAAGGCTTTGGCGCAGTTTGCGGGGAAAAGACATTTCGACCTGATACTTACAGGCACTCTTGCAGAGGATGACGGAGGGGGACAGGTCGGAGGCATGTTGGCCGCAATGCTTGGAATTCCTTCCGCCAATCTTGTTTCACATATTGAAATTGTCGATGGCAAGGCAAAATTCAGGAGAGAGCTCGAAGGCGGCCTCTACGAGAACGTAGAGATGGATTTACCGGCGGTAATCTCCGTCGCCACTGGTTTGAACGAGCCTCGTTTCGTATCTATTCGCGCAGTCAGGAAGGTAGCTTCGATAGACATCCCCACATTGGACCTTGATGAACTGGGACTCGACGAGGATCAGGTAGGAGCCTCCGGCTCCAGACTTACTATAGAAAAGATTTTTCTGCCTCCGGAAGGTGAAGGAGCGGAGATAATTAAAGGCTCAACAGAAGAAGCTGCCGCCAGGTTGGCTGAGATACTCAAGGAAAAGGGGGTTCTATAACGATGAAGAATATATTTGTTTTGGCCGAGCATCGGAATGGAACTCTCCGGGACACCACTTGGGAGGCGTTAGCGGCGGCTCGAAGTGTCGCATCGGGTCTCGGAACTGATATTTCCTGTCTATTGCTGGGAAGTGACACTTCAGCCATGGCAGAAAAACTCGTCCATGAATTTCCAAAAGTCATCGTGGTTGACGACCCGGCTCTCAAGGTGTTCAACTCTGACGCATACATGAGATGCCTTAAGGCCATTTTGAAGGACAGTTCAGATTATCTTCTGCTCATGGGCGCATCCAACGCGATCATAGATTTGGCGCCGGGTCTGTCGATAGAGCTTGACGCGGCTTTAGCCACCGACTGTTTCGGACTTGAAGTCACGGACGGTAAATTGTGCGCATTGAGACAGATATACAGCTATAAGGTCAACGCTTTGGTTTCGTTCAAGGACGCGTCAAAAATAGTCCTTACCCTGAGGAGCGGTAGCTTCCCGTTCGCCGCCGGCGCCCAGGCAGGAGGCGCAGTGGAAAAGATGGATTCACCACTGGCTTCCCAGACATTGCGGAAAGTCTTCATTTCTTATGAAGAAGCCGAAAAAGGGGATGTGGACATCTCTACGGCAGATATTATCGTCTCGGTTGGTCGAGGAATCGGGGATGAACCGGACATGGATGTTTATCAATCGCTGGCAGACACCATAGGCGGAGTCCTGGCGTGCTCCAGACCGATAGTGGACAAAAACCTGTTGCCCAAATATCACCAGGTAGGGACATCCGGGGTGGAGGTCAAACCGAAAGTTTACATAGCGCTGGGCATAAGCGGCGCATTTCAGCATGTTGGCGGCATAAAGGGCTCACCATTAATGATCGCAGTGAACAAGGATCCGAGAGCGCCTATTTTCAGAGTGGCCCAGTATGGAGTGGTCGCAGACATAAACGAACTGGCGCCCGCCCTTGATGAGAAAATAAAAGAGCTTAAAGGATAGAAAAAAGACCCAGAGCAAATTCAAAGCTGGCTTGAGTTTGAGTCTACGAGCCGCAAAACTAGACTGAAACTGGTGTGTTACACGAACACGCCTGTTTCAGCTTCAGCGGAAACCCCCACGACGCGGTTCGTTTGGATCAGACTTGGGATCAAGTATCAGGGAATAAATTTTCCAGATCACCCAAAAGAAAAACACCAGGATGAGGAAACTTGACACGTCCATAAATTCCTCCTAAACAGGCAACCATAGTAAAACGCCTCGATGATATTGCCATCGGGGCTTTTTTTAACAATAATACACTGCAAAACAAATTGAAATAGTTTTGGCAGACTTTTAACCGGTATAATCATAAGGTGACCACCAGTGTTCAGGAGGCGTCATGCCTTTGAGATATGAAAATGTTGTTGAAGCGGCTGCATTCCTTCAGACCAAAATAAAAACATCGCCACGCGTGTCCCTGGTGCTCGGCACAGGACTGGGAGCAGTGGCTGACCGGGTAAATCCTGAAGTAGCGGTTACATATTGCGAGATTCCATATTTTCCTACGACCACGGTAAGCGGTCATCACGGCAGACTTGTCTTCGGTTCACTATCGGGGCATTCGGTAGTGGTCATGCAGGGACGCTTCCACTACTACGAGGGCTATACTCTGGATCAAGTGACTTTTCCGATAAGAGTCATGAAGCTACTCGGCGCCGAAATCCTGATGATAAACAGCGCCGCTGGGGGCTTGCGTCCCTCTTACGCTTCCGGTGACGTCATGATTATAGAAGACCACATCAACCTTTTGGGGCAAAACCCCTTGAGGGGACTAACTGACGACCGTTTTGGGGACAGGTTCCCGGATATGAGCCGGCCGTATTGCTCCCGACTGATGGAACTGGCGGAATCTGCAGCCATGGCTCAGGGTATCAGATTGCACCGCGGAGTTTATGCAGGTGTTTCAGGCCCCAGCCTGGAAACCAGGTCAGAGACGCGGATGTTAAAATTGCTTGGCGCAGACTGCGTCGGAATGAGCACTGTTCCCGAAGTCATTACCGCCGTGCAGGTGGGGCTGCGGACTATGGCCATGGCTGCGATCACCAATGTCAACATCCCGGACTGCATGGAGGTGACCTCGCTCGAACAGGTGCTGAACAACGCCAAAATCGCTGAAGGCAAAATATCCGCAATAATATCGGAGGTGATCGTCAAACTTGACTAACTCCCTCTCATCATCAGGCTCAGGGCCTGGAATAGCAAAAAACAGAATCATCCTCAAAAATGGCCTCATTTTGAGACAACCCGGTCGTTCCGGAATTGAACACCACGAATTTACCGTATTAGAGGATCATCTGATATGCGAAGTAAATTCAGGTTCCTTTTCTGAGGGCGAGTCTGACCAGATTGTAGACTGTTCCGGCTGCCTGATCATGCCCGGACTGGTAAACTGCCATAATCATACCCCCATGAGTTTGCTGCGCGGCCTGTCGGATGATCTGCCACTGGACAAATGGCTCTCTGAATATATCTTTCCGACCGAAGCAAAGTTCGTATCTCCGGATTTCGTTTATACAGGCGCATTACTGTCCATGGCGGAAATGCTTTTGTCTGGAACAACAACCGTGACTGACGCTTATTTTTTCATGGAAAAGAGCGCTGAGGCGGCTATGACAAGCGGAATAAGGGCTGTAGTCTGCCAAGGCGTATTGGACCTCCCTACCCCCGACTGCCTAAACTCGAACTCCAACATTGACCGGATACAAAGTTTCCTCGACGGCTTCCCCAGTAGCCATCTGACTAGACCGGCCATATTCTGCCACTCACCATATCTTTGCGGTAAAGACACTTTTCTAAAATCCAGGGACATAGCGAAAAAAAACAATATCAGACTTTTCTCACATGTGTCAGAGACTCACGATGAGGTTCTCAAATCAAAACAGAACACTGGCCTTACTCCAGTGGAACTGCTTAGTAAGTGGGGAGTTCTGGATGACAATTTTGTGGCCGTTCATGCCGTTCATGTCGATGAAAAAGAGGGGCAACTGTTTGGAGACCATGGAACGGGAGTTGTTCATTGCCCTCGCAGCAACATGAAATTGTCATCGGGATTGGCTCGTGTTAAAAACTTTTTAAACAATTCCGTGAATGTCGCTTTGGGCACGGACGGACCGGCAAGCAACAACAACCTGGACATGTTCGAAGAACTGAGAACAGCGGCTTTCGTTTCCAAGGTTTTTGGATCTGGGGCCCAGTCTCTAGGGACTGATGAAGCGCTCTACATGGCGACTCAAGGCGGCGCCAGGGTTTTGGGCATGGAAAAGCTTCTCGGTTCTATCGAGGCCGGAAAATATGCGGACATAATCACACTCGACCTTAACTCTGCGCATCTTCAGCCAAACTATCATCCAGACTCACAGGCCGTATACTCCGCAAAAGGCTCGGATGTAAGGGATGTGTTCGTTCACGGAAAATGTGTTGTTCGAGATAAACGAATACAGACTGTCGATATGGATCGCTTACTGGCAAGAGTGAATAAAATTGCCACTGAAATCTCGAAGAATTCTGGAATCGTTTTTTGGGGAAAGTGTTAAACAATGTCAAAAAAGATAACATACAAGGACGCCGGCGTAGACGTGGATCTGGCCGATAAGACTATTAGCTTGTTGTCCGGGAGGATAAAGGACACCTTCCGCCCGGAGGTCATAGGTGGCATCGGTGGGTTCGCTGCTCAATTCAGACCTAACTGGAAACAATATTCCGATCCGGTGCTGGTCTCTGCCACTGATGGTGTCGGGACCAAGCTGAAACTGGCGTTCATGACAGGCATTCATGACACCGTGGGAATCGACCTGGTCGCCATGAACGTGAATGATCTCGTCGTGGTCGGAGCCGAACCGCTGTTCTTTCTGGATTACTTCGCCACAGGAAAGCTTCAGCCCAGTATTTTTGAAGCTGTTGTAAGAGGTATAGCCTCGGGTTGCGAGCAGGCAGGATGTTCCCTTATCGGAGGAGAAACTGCAGAGATGCCCGATTTTTACGCCTCCGGAGAATATGACCTGGCCGGCTTCTGCGTGGGAATGGTTGACAAAGCCAAAGCCATCGATGGCTCCAGGATCAAGATCGGAGACGTTGTGATCGGAATGGCTTCATCGGGTCTTCACAGCAACGGATACAGCCTCGTCAGAAAACTGGTTTTTGACCAGGCCACTTATTCCATCGACTCAGTTCCTGAAGGATTTCAAAAGCCATTGGGACAGGAATTACTGACCCCCACCCGAATCTACGTCAAACCTGTCCTGAACCTGGCAAAAAGCGTGGAAATCAGGGGACTGGCGCACATTACCGGAGGAGGATTCACAGGCAACATTCCCAGAATTCTGCCGCCTGACACCAGTGTCCGAATACATTTGAACTCATGGCCCATCCCAGAAGTTTTCAACTTAATGAGAAGACTTGGCTCCCTGGAGACTTTCGACATGTTTGAGACCTTTAACATGGGCATAGGAATGATTGCGGTAGTAGATCCCTCCGACAAGTCTAAAACAGTTGCCTTGTTGGAGGAACACGGTGTCCCCGCATGGATCATCGGTGATGTGCGCCCAGTAGACAAAAACAATAGAGTCTTTTTCGTTTCATAATTTTATGAGGATAGTTTTACATATAAAATGCCGGACCAATTGATAAAGAACCTGGTGAGCCGTGGTTGCCCCAAGCTAAATGAATTGATGTCAAAAGTGGACACAACAGTAACTGAATCCGTTTACAATGTGATTGCGGGATTGCCTAACCCTTCAGTAATGCTCAACCGACTTGAGGACGCAGTCTCTGATGATACATGTGATCAACTCATTCAAATATTTGCCGACCCCGAATTATGGAATATTTTCTCAAAAACGCTCATCGGATCCAGTTTTCTAGCCTCAATAATCCGTAGAGGCCCACATCTGCTTGAAGAAGTTTTTCTCAATCGCGGCTGTTTCACGAGGAAAAACCTTGCCGAGAAGGAATTGGATTTAAGGTCTGAAATCTCTGGGGTGAAAGGACCTTCCGATCTGGATCGAATCCTCCGCATTTACAAGGAAAGGGATTATCTCAGAATTGGGGCGAGGGATCTGGCCGAACTGGCCGACGTGATCGAAATCATGCATGAACTGTCAGATCTTGCGTGCGCAGCAATTCAGGCGGCATTGGAATACCATTTTGAGAGACTTGTTCTAAAACACGGCCGGCCGGAGGGGCTGGAAGAAGGCGCCGGTATGGTCGTGCTGGCGATGGGCAAGTTGTCTGGCTCAGAGCTTAACTTTTCTTCGGATATTGACCTCATTTTCTTGAGACGACCGGAAGAAGGATGGACAAAAGGAAGTTCCAGAGTTTCAGTCAGCAAGTTTTACGAGTTGCTTGCCAGATCGGTCTCAAAATCACTTTCAGAAGTTACGGAAGACGGATTCGTATTCCGGGTTGATTTGCGTCTTCGCCCGGAAGGCGAAAAAGGAGAACTTGTCCCATCTGTAGCAAATGCAACGGATTATTACCTTGCCTGGGGCAGGACATGGGAAAGAGCCGCTCTTATGAGAGCCGCTCCTGTGGCAGGGGACAAAGACCTGGGAACAGAATTTCTCAAAGATCTGGAACCTTTTATTTATAGAAAACATCTGGATTATTCGACTCTGGACGATATTCGCGACATGAAATCTCGCATAGAGAATCAGCTAAAATCGAAACCAGGGGTGAACATCAAACTCGGGCAGGGAGGAATCCGGGAGATAGAGTTCTTTGTTCAGGCCCTCCAGTTGATCAATGCAGGTAGAACGCCACGGGTCAGATCAAGGTCCACCCTCATGTCACTTGACCTCCTGCAAGACACCGGCTTGTTGGAAGCATCCACCTCAGGCTCGCTCAGAGAGGCATATCTGTATTTCAGGAAGACTGAGCACAGAATACAGATTGATAAACAGAGGCAAACTCACGAATTACCGAAATCCCAGGAAGATCTTGAAGAATTGGCCTTCAGGATGGGCTATGGAATCCGGCCACTAGAGAAGTTCATGTTTGATCTTGATAGCCACAGAAGGGTTGTCGAAGAATTGTTCTCCGGGTTTTTAAGGGGTTCAGGCGACACATCAGATGGTGGGACCACCTCCCCCGGCCGAAAGATTGTGGAACTGCTTGACAACGAGGCACAGTGCGCCCTGTTAATGACTGAAATGGGTTTTAGCAATGTATCCAGGTCCTTGGGCATTATCAGCAAGCTCGTGCGTCAGTCATCCCATTCACCTGTCCTTGACAAGAGCAGATCATTGATGGAGCGACTGGCCCCTGTCTTCATCGATGAGATTCTAAAATCTCCCGAGCCCGATAGGACCCTGATTGCGTTGGATAATTTCGTAAGATCTCTCAAAGCGGGTCCAGCCTATTATTCGACCTTCCTGGAAAATCCTGCAACCGCTCGTTTCCTGGTGAAAATTCTAGGTGAAAGCAAATTATTTACCGACCTGCTCATCAGGCACCCGCAGGCTATTGACTCTCTCATTGCCAAAGGAGTAGATGAGGGACATAGAACCAAAAATGAACTTCAATCGTCTTTTTTTGAACGTCTGGCATATTCTGATGACTTCGAGGATCAGCTTAACCTTTTGCGATCTTTCAAGAATGAGCAGATGCTGTTGATAGGTGTGCGGCATTTGATTGAGGAGGCTAACTCTACCAGCATAAGAAGGGAAATTTCTGACCTTGCAGAGGTTTGCCTTTCTGGAGCTTGTGTCATCGCCAGCAGGGAAATGGCCAGGAAATTCGGTTCAGCAGACTCCATCGAATCTTTGCCTTTCGTAGTCATCGGAATGGGTAAGCTCGGTGGACAGGAAATGACCTATCTATCAGACCTTGATATAATCTTCGTTTATGAAACACAATCTTCTCAAATGGGAAAACTGGCTTCTCATGACTGGTTCAGCAGATATGCCGGCAGAATTATTTCCGTGCTGAACATGCACACCTCTGAAGGAATCGTGTTTCAGATTGACACCAGATTAAGGCCTTCAGGGAACAAAGGGGCGCTTGTTACTTCGCTGGAGTCATATGAGGATTATCACCGTCAGGCATCCGCCCTGTGGGAGAAACAGGCCCTGATCAGAGCCAGACCCGTTTTCGGGCCCGATTCGTTATCAGCCAAGGTGCTTGACATAACCAGGGAATGTATCATGAGAACCCCTATTTCCAGGTCCGATCTTGTGGAAATAGACCGGCTACGCAAAAGAATGCAACATGAACTAGCCTTGGAAGACTCAACAAATGTAGACCTGAAAACCGGCGAAGGAGGACTTGTAGACATAGAATTCTTTGTGCAGGCCAATATATTGATGCACAGCCATAAGAAGCCGGAAATCATCAGGAACAATACCCTTGACGCCTTGGCCCAACTTGAGAAAGGCCGCATTATAGATTACAGGACATTTGAAACCCTCGATAGCGGTTACAGGTTTTTGAGTGATCTCGAAGACAGAATAAGGATCATGGAAGAAAAAAGTGTCGATAGAATGCCGTTGACCGGTGAAAAGTTAAAAGGCCTGGCCACAAGACTGGGCTATGGTCTGGGGAGTCAGGAAAGCCTGGTTCAGAAATATTTCAAAGTCTCGTATGACATCAGGAAAATATATAATTCTCTTTTTGAATTCTCATGAGAATAACCACAGCATGCGATTTTATAAACCATAAATCAGTCATGACATGGGTAGGGGGTTGTTTTGGACAAGTTGATCGAGGCGTTAGAGAATAGTTGCACGCAATACCCTCTGGCCGAAAAATACCTTATATGCCCCTCGTTAAGGACAGGTCAGATATGGTTGGATCGAACAGCCTGTAGCGGTCGATCGCCCATCAATGTCAGATTAAAAACCATCAAGGGTCTCGCATTTGAGCTGGCTGACACTTGTCTCAGGGAAACCGGCCTTAAACCCGTTAGCCAACACCAATCACTTCTAATTTTATATCAAATATTGACCAATCTGCTTCGGCAAGGATCTTCATATTTTAATGAGACCAGAATCAGCATGAGTCTGATATCCGGAACACTCAACACTATTAACACGCTCAGAATGGCCGGTTTAAATGCGGAGCAAATCGAACCCAATTCTTTTGAGGCCGAATTAAAGGGGCTGAATATCAAAAACATTCTTGAAGATTACAAAAATGCCCTTGTATTCCGCAACCTGGTTGATTATTCCGATGTCCTGTTGTTTGCGGCATCTGTTGCAGGTCAGAGATTTGCAGAATGTCGAAACGTTTTTGTCATGATCCCTGAGGACATGGACTTTCTTAAACTCGAACAGGATATGCTCAGAGGTATTCCTGCCGGCTCACTGATTTCCCTAACCCCTGACACTCCATCAAACAGAATTCAGGATACTCCGCGACAAGACAGCGATCTCCTGGTTCAATTTTCGAATCCGGTGGGAGAGCGTGAAGCTACAGCGGATGGTTCAGCCAGGATTTTCAGAGCGCTGGGACCATCAAACGAAATAAGGGAAGTGTTGCGCAGAATCATAGGATCAAAGGGTTCGGACCCTGAGTCAAAACCCTTGCCGTTTGATCATGTAGAAATTCTTCATACCGATTACGAAACCTATGTTCCAGTGATATATGAGACACTCCAATCGGTCATGATGTCCTTGAGCCAAGATTTCGAGTCCTTACCTGTGACGTTTGCTGAAGGAATTCCCATAAAATATTCGCGTCCAGCCCGTGCATTGAACTCATGGCTAAAATGGGAAAATGACGATCATCCCCAGAACCTGCTTGTGGAAATGATTGCCGACGGTCTTCTCAGGCGTGAGCAGGATGATGGATATCCGAGTAACAGGGCTCTTGTACATACGCTTAGAAAGGTCAGAATAATATCCGGACTTGAACGCACCGGACAAATTCTGCGAGACCGGCGCGATAACCTCATGGCGGCCCAAAAGTCCGTTTCGAGCGCCGAGGACACCAAAGATGTTGCGCATAATCAGAATTACAAAAGTTCAACAGATGAGATCAGATGCCTGGAGTCATTGGTTCGCATGGTTGACAGGCTGGAAGTATGCTCGAATCTGGCAGGATCCCGAGACGCTGACGGTTATCTGGCCGGCGCTGTCGCTTTTCTGGAGACGTGCGCCAGATCTGCCGATGAAATGGACAATTATGGTCTCGTCACACTGTTGGAGAACCTCCGACTGATGCGAGAAGGCATAGAACCCGGCGCCTTTCTTCATGACTTCGATTTTCCCGGGTGGACAAGCAGCCTCACGCAAAAACTGCGAATAATGGGCTCAGGTCCGCGCCCCGGAATGCTGCATGTGGACAATCTCCATTCCGGGGGACATACAGGAAGGTCGCACACCTTCATCGTAGGGATGGATGACGACAGATTTCCCGGAACAGGAATGCACGACCCATTACTCATGGACATAGAACGGGAAAAGCTTTCCAGGGATCTGCCCCAATCAAGGTTCGAACCAACTAAAAGGATTGAGAAATTCGGATATTTACTGGCCAGGTTGAGAGGAAACATTTCACTGAGCTATTCATGCCTGGATGTTAATGCCGACAGATCAAGCTTCCCGAGCGCAGTGCTCTTTTCTGCGTATCGCATCCTCTCAAATCAACGAGATTCTGATCAAACCGGAATGCTGGAGTGGCTGGGTCTGCCTGCTTCTTTCACTGCCCAGGAAAAAGAAAGTGCGTTGACACTCAATGAGTGGCTCCTCAGCGCATTCTGTTCAGGGAATGTGTCCAACAGGACCGAAATACTGACACAACTCAAACCTGACATCATGAATGGACT
>CAYNZA010000001.1:23571-69022 GCA_964401595.1 uncultured Desulfomonile sp. | reverse complement strand
CAGTTTCAAAGCAAGGTATTTGGGGCATTTGAGCAGGGAGAGGTTTTCAGAACCCGTAAATACGGAGGAACGGGGCTTGGGCTCACGATTTCATCTCAACTCGTTGAACTGATGGGTGGAAAGATTTGGTTTCATAGTGAACCGGGAAAAGGAAGCTCATTTTGCTTCAATGTTCCAGTTACTCTCGGTTCAAAGCCCTCCACTGTCAATGGTCTCAAGAAATACCATGTTTACAAGGGATTGAATGCGCTTGTAGTTGATGACAACGCCGCCAACCGGCGCATTTTGGAGACGGCTCTGAGCACATGGGGATTCAGGGTTAGTAATTGCGATTCCGGCCAGGCTGCTTTAGATTGGCTGAAAGAATGCTCGGCCAAGGACGTCAAGGTGTCGCTCATTCTGGTTGACTGCTGTATGCCGTCCATGGACGGGTTTGAACTTGCTGAAAAAATTCGTGGTGTTTCCGGTTTCACTGACGTGCCCATTATTATGTTGACCTCGGCTGGCTTGCATGAAGAAATGCCCGGTTCATGTGAGAAAGATATCTTCGCATTTCTGACAAAGCCAGTGAAGATGACTTCATTGATGTCCAGCGTGGAGTCAGCAATCAAAAGGAAAAAAGCTTCCGGGAAAAAAACATGCAGTCAGGTGGATTCCGACCCGGATCAGCCTTCAAGAAGAAGTTTGAGGATTTTGCTGGCGGAGGATAACCCGGTAAATCAGAAACTGGCCATGAGGATGCTTGAAAAGATGGGTCACATTGTCACCGTTGTTTCAAATGGGAAGAAGGCCCTGGAATCACTTGAGATAAACCATTACGACATTTTTCTGACTGACATCCAGATGCCGGAAATGGATGGTTATGAAGCTACCAGGATTATAAGGTCAACAGAGATGCGTACCGGTCGCCGTAGAGTGCCCATAATTGCCATGACCGCCTATGCCATGCAGAGGGACAGGGAAATGTGCATGGAAGCCGGAATGGACGGTTACGTTTCAAAGCCGGTCAGGGGTCGTGAACTGGCGGAAGCGCTTAATGACATACAATTGGACTGATCTGTTCACCCACAAAATTACCAAGGATTTTTCTTTTTATGAAACTTTTTCCACATGGGGGTAACGTAAGACAATTGGCCCGGAAGTCTGGCAGAGATATTTCACAGTTTCTGGACTTCTCTGCAAATATAAATCCACTAGGCCCTCCGGCATGGTTGCGGCCGATTGTCAGCTCGGCAATATCAGGTCTTGTAAACTATCCCGATCCTGACTGCGTCGATTTGAGGCAAGCTGTCGCTCGCAGGTACAGCGCCGACTTTGACGAAACATTCGTCGGCAATGGTTCCACAGAGCTTATCTACATTCTGCCAAGGGCTCTGAAAAAGACAAAGGCGGTGATTGTCTCTCCATCATACGCAGATTATACGACCGCATGTATGCAGGCAGGACTGGAAATTAAACGCCTGGTGGTGACTCACGACAAAGAATTCAAACCCGATTTAAATCAACTTGACGGCGTAATTGATGGGAATGAACTGGTTTTTCTGGGACATCCCAACAATCCCACCGGCGTTGGGCTCGATCGGGACTCAATACTGAATCTTGCTGAAACTCATCCTGATACATTCTTCATCATGGATGAAGCCTTCCTGGATCTCTCATCAGGGATCAGGAGCTTTTCCGAGAAGAGGCTGCCTAACATACTGGTCGTGATATCACTTACCAAGACCTTTGCCATTCCCGGCATAAGGCTCGGTTGCGGTGTGGCGGACCGGGAGGTTGTTACTCAAATCGAGCAGTTTCTACCTCCGTGGTCCGTCAACACCCTGGCCCAGATGATTGGTGTTAAAGCCCTGGAGGATGCGAAATATGTGAAAGAAAGTGTGAAGCTCGTTGAGACGGAGAGGGCCTTTCTGCAGTCCGGTCTGAGCGAACTTGATGCCCTGAAACCTTTTCCATCACTTGTAAATTTTATTCTTGTCAAAATCCTCCGTGAAGGTCTCGATTCGGGAACTCTGGTTGAAAGAGCACTTAAAAGAGGATTAGCCGTAAGGGACTGTTCAAATTTTCACGGACTGGGGCCCGAATACATTCGGGTTGCAGTGCGTCCCAGGGATGAAAACATCCGTCTTATAGAAATCCTTCGAGAGATAATGGGCAAGTCACTGGCATCCCGCAGGAAAAAGACTGCCAAGACGTTGATGTTTCAGGGGACTTGCTCGAATGCAGGTAAAAGCGTCCTTACAGCCGCTTTGTGCCGAATTCTGAAGCAGGATGGTGTAAATGTTGCCCCATTCAAGTCTCAGAACATGTCTTTAAACTCTTACGTGACCAGACAAGGCCATGAGATGGGACGCGCCCAGGCCTTTCAGGCGCAGGCATGCGGGTTGGAGCCCGATTCACGTATGAATCCGGTTCTGCTCAAGCCAAACAGCGATACCGGTAGCCAGGTGATCGTGATGGGGAAACCGGTAGCCAACATGAATGTGTCTCAGTACATAAATTACAAACCTCAGGCCTTCGAAGCCGCCTGCAGGGCTTTTGACGAGCTGGCGCAGGAGCATGACGCTATAATAATGGAGGGAGCGGGCAGTCCGGCAGAAGTCAACCTCAAGGCGCATGACATAGTGAACATGAAGATGGCGCGTTATGCCAAGTCTCCCGTGATCATTGCGGGTGATATCGATAGGGGTGGGGTGTTCGCTTCATTTATTGGGTCCATGGAGGTTTTTGAGGAATGGGAACGCAGGCTGGTTCTCGGATTTTTGGTGAATAAATTCCGTGGAGACCAGTCAATTCTGGAACCGGCTCTCAAATACACCCTGGATTTTACCGGTAAACCGGTGCTTGGAGTAGTTCCGCACATTCATCTTCTGGGATTACCGGAAGAAGATTCGGTAACTTTCAAAAGTGGATTGCTGGATGACAAGAACGTATCGGGTGACCATGCGGAAATAGTGATCGTCGATCTGCCTCATATATCCAATTTTACAGACTTTGACGCATTGAGGAATGAGTTGGATGTCCGGATCAGGGTAGTCCGGCGGCCTGAAGAATTGGGAAGTCCCGACGCCATAATCATTCCGGGAAGTAAAAACGTGATTAATGACTTGAGCCACCTGAAGAAAAATGGCCTGGCCCAAGCCATTGCAAAAGCCTCCCAGAATGGTAAGACGGAAATTGTTGGAATTTGCGGAGGATTCCAGATGATCGGTCGTACCATAAAAGATCTTCATCAACTGGAGTCACATCTGGAGCACATTGACGGACTCGGTCTACTCAACCTGGCGACGGTTCTGGAGATTGACAAGACCCTGAAGCTGACAGAGGCGTCACATCCGGAATCAGGGTTGAAAATCCATGGTTATGAAATTCATCATGGAAGGACAGAGGCGTTCGGCGAAATAACAGCGATTATTCGAGAGGACGGCGCTGATCTGGGGTTCAGTTCTGCGGATGGCATGGTCTGGGGGACTTATCTGCATGGTGTTTTCGATTCGGACGAATTCCGCCGCTGGTATATAAACAGGCTACGATCCAGAAAGGGCTTGATGCCTCTTGCCTGCTCTCCTGGAAAATATGATTTGAACCCCGCTTTTGATAACCTTGCCGAAGTGGTCCGACGCAGCGTCAATCTTGAGACAATATATCATGCCATGGGTTTGTAGGAATGTATGAAAATCAGATTCTATCAGCGCTCATCCTTGACTGGTTTATAGGAGACCCAAGAAATTCCGCTCATCCAGTCAGACTTATAGGTAGCCTGGCCAGTTTTGCCGAAGACCGTGCCCGCAGTTTCTTTTTATCTCAGCGCCGTGCCGGTATTGCAACGGTGGTTTTCGTCATTTCCGTCGTGTATTTTTTCACCTCGGCCATAATCGACTCGGCTGGTGGAATTTCATACTACCTTGGATTTGTGGTATCGGCAGTGGTCATCTACACAGGAGTGGCCGCTCGAGACCTTCACGATCATGCCATGAATGTCTACCGCGCCCTTGAGTTAAACGACATTGTCGAGGCAAGGCGCCGTGTAGGGATGATCTGTGGACGTGACACCGACGACATGGACAGTGAAGCGGTAATTAGGGCGACAATAGAAAGCATAGCTGAGAATCTTGTGGATGGAGTGACATGCCCGTTGTTTTACGCTTTTCTCGGTGGCCCCATGGCGATCATGGTTTATAAGGCCATATCCACCATGGATTCCATGTTTGGCTACAAAAATGAACGTTATGAGCAATTCGGATGGGCTCCTGCCAGACTGGATGATATAGCCGCTTTCATTCCAGCCAGGTTCACCGGAATCCTGATACCGTTGGCTTCTATCTTTGTGGGCATGAAGGCTTCGGATTCCTTGAGAATATTTCTTCGTGACCGATCTAGGCATCCCAGTCCCAATGCCGGTCAATCTGAATCAGCCTTTGCAGGGGCCTTGGGTATACAGCTCGGTGGCCCTTCAAAATATCAAGGGGTTACGCATGAAAAACAATATCTCGGTGATTCGGGGGAAGCCCTGAATCCGGGCCATATTGTGGCGGCCCTGAGGCTCATGCTCGCAACCATGGTGGTCTTTTGTGCAGTCACGCTGGCGTTGATCCACGCCTTCTAGGATGGCCATATTCATGACCTCTCTGATTCTAAAGTATCCCGGCCGGTTGCAACGCCCGGATTAACAGGAACCAATACTCTTGGATAATTTAATCATTCCCCGATTATTGATTGCCGCCTCACAAAGCGGGGTGGGAAAGACATCCACCACAATGTCGATTGTGGCCGCTCTTTGCAGTCGTGGTCTTCGGGTTCAAACATTCAAGGTGGGCCCGGACTATCTTGATCCTACCTATCTGGGCATACTTTCCGGAAGACCTTGCTACAATCTGGACGGGTGGATGATGGGGCCCGATTATGTTCAGCGTCTTTTCGTGGAAAACTCGTGCGATGCAGACATTGCGGTCATCGAAGGAGTCATGGGGTTGTTCGACGGAGCGAAACCTGATGGTATTAGCGGTAGCTCGGCTGAAATCGCCATCTGGCTGAAAGTTCCCACCATACTGGTTGTAAATGCGCATGGAATGGCCGGGTCAATTTCAGCTCTGGTTTATGGTTTTTCAAAACTCGATGAGCGTTTGAACCTTTCAGGTGTCATAGCAAACCACATCGGCTCCGCCAATCACAGGCAATGGCTCGAAAAATCCTGCTCATCACTGGGCCTTGCCCCTCTCGTGGGGGCTTTTGCCCGAGGAGCGTTCAAGACTCTCCCCAACAGAAGATTAGGCCTTATGACCGCCTCCAGTGACATTTTAGGCGAGCAACAGAAGATCGAGCTTTCGAATGCTGCTGAAGACAACGTCGATATAGACAGAATTCTTGACATCTCGAGGTCGGTTGAGCCATATCCGGCCAAAAAACCTACAGTTTTGAGGATTTCCGCCATCAGACGAATTCGTATGGGGCTGGCCTTCGATAAAGCCTTTCACTTTTATTACCAGGACAATCTGGACGAGTTAGAGCGCCGAGGTATGGAAATTGTCCGTTTCAGTCCTGTCTCCGACAAATTGCTTCCAGTGGATCTGGACTTTTTGTATGTGGGAGGAGGCTATCCGGAAGAATTCGCCGCCGAACTGTCCGCAAACGCTACGATGATTGATTCTATAAGGCGATATTCAGAGTCGGACAGGCCAATTTTTGCGGAGTGCGGTGGTCTTATGTATTTCAGCCGAGGTATCGAACTGGATGACTCAAGCCGCTATGACATGATAGGCCTTTTCCCATGCTGGACGAGGATGAGGAAGAGCCTGAGGGCCCTGCGGTATTGTTCGGTCGACTTCAGGGAAGATACCGTGATTGCCCAGAAGGGTTCTGTCATAAGGGGACATGAATTCCACTACTCCGAATTGACAGGCTTTGAAGACGATAACGAATGGAGTAGGGCATATTCGGTATCCAGGCCAAGTCAGGGAGTGACCTTCGACGAGGGTTTTCAGCGCAATAATATTCTGTTAAGCTATATACACCTCCATTTTGCTTCACATCCTGAAGCCCTGGACAGAATTGTGGCTGTGTGTTCAGCAAAAAAGCATTCGTGCGACTGATTTATCGGGAGAAAAGAATTGTCAGGCAATACCAAACCATTTATCCGCCAAATGTATGAAAATCCCATGAGCGGTGACGATATAGAGCGTAAATCTTTTGAGATCATTGACCGTGAAGTCGGCTCAAAGCAGTATCCGGAAAAAGAGTGGGCTATAATCAGACGGATCATCCACACTACAGCGGACTGTGAAATTGGCAAGGATGTGTGTTTCAGCAAAAATGCTGTTGAGGCAGGTATTACAGCCCTGAGAAAGCCATCCGGAATATATGTTGATTCGAACATGATCCGGTCCGGCTTGTCCATGGCCCGCCTGAAATCAGTTAGTGACCTCTATAATCCCGATCATGTCCATTGTCATGTAGCTGACGCTGATGTCGCCGAGGCCGCCAGGGCCGATGGGCTTCCCAGGTCTTTGCATGCCGTAAGAAAAGCGTCAGGCATGATTGACGGATCGATTGTGGCGATTGGGAATGCGCCGGTGGCCCTACTGGAACTCAACAGGATGATCATTGAGGGAGAGGCCATGCCTGCGTTGGTTGTTGGAATGCCGGTCGGATTTGTTCACGTAATTGAAAGCAAGAATGAGCTGATGAGTCTGCCTGTTGAATATATCGCAATACGCGGCCGCAGGGGCGGCAGTCCTCTGGCTGTGAGTGTCATACATGCTTTGTGTGGTCTCGCCAATTTAACCAAATAATTGCTCTGCCTTAAATGGAATATTGTTCCAGACAGGGAATGTGAAAAAGCTTGGAGCCTGAAAAGACAGTAACATTGAGATCAGGTTTTACCACCGGCGCTTGCGCGGCGGCGGCGGCCAAGGTTGCCGTCATGGCGTTGCAGGGACATGGCCCGTTGACAGAGGTAGCGATAAATCTGCCCTCGGGCTCGATCACTCTTCCGGTACACAAGTCCTGCTGCGATGACTCAGGAGGGGTAGGGGAAGTAATCAAGGACGCAGGAGACGACCCGGACATCACGGATGGCGTCACGTTAAAAGTAAACGCCAGATGGTCCGGAGACGGCGCTGTAACCATAAAAGGCGGGGCGGGCGTCGGTGTGGTAACAAAGCCCGGACTTTCGGTAGAGCCAGGCCTACCTGCAATTAATCCCGTTCCCAGAAAGATGATTGAGGATTCAGTCAGGGAAGTCACTGACAAGGGTGTCGAGTTGCTTGTCTCAATTCCTGGGGGAGCGGAGCTTGCAGCCAGGACCTTTAACCCAAGACTGGGCATAAAAGGCGGCCTGTCGATACTGGGCACTACCGGGATTGTGAAGCCCTTCAGTTGTGAAGCCATAAGGGACACGCTGGATATTTCACTCAATGTGGCTGATGTCTGCAACATTAGGCACATAGTCCTTGTTCCCGGAAGGATAGGGGAAAAAGCCGCCAGAAAACTTTTCTGTCTCGAAAATGAACAGCTTGTCGAAGTTGGGAACGAATGGGGATTCATTCTGGATAGAATTAAAACATTTTCTTTTGAGGCAGTGCTCATAGTGGGACACGCCGGAAAGTTGGCCAAGCTCCCTCAGGGGCAGTGGGACACTCATTCTTCGAGATCTTCAAGCGCCGTTCCTTTTGTTTCTGAACTTACGGATGCTCTGTTCCAAAAGAAATTTTCCGACGCACTGACTGTGGAGGGAATTTTTCAGGCCCTGGAACCGGATTTGCAGAAAATACTTGCCACCGGGCTATCCAACAGAATTTATGATGCAGTCAGGGCCAGAATTGGCGATCGATCTTGCGTTGCAGTAACACTGGTGAACATGTCGGGAACACCGCTCGGATCATTCGGAGACCACAGCTTTTGGACAAAAAAATAAAGATAGTTGGATGCGGTCCCGGGTCGCCCGATTACGTGACACCGACTGCCTCCAAAGCGGTGGCTTCGGCAAATGTCATAATTGGCGCCCAGAAATTGCTGGACCTTTTCCCGCATTCAAAGGCCATAAGGGAACCTCTGAACAGAAACCTGTCCACGGCCATTGATTCTATAGCCACCTACATCGACAAAAATGTTGTGGCTGTGCTGGTCAGTGGAGACCCCGGCGTCTTCAGCCTTGCAAAACTGGTCATCAAGAGGTACGGCAAAAACTCCTGTGAAGTCATTCCTGGTGTCAGTTCAGTCCAGGTAGCGTTTGCCCGACTGGGCCTCGACTGGCATGATGCACGGCTTGTGACCGCTCACAAGGAAGTTCCTGACGTCGATTTGCCGCAGTTGTATGAACAGTTCGGCAAACTGGCCATATTTACCGCCGGCAAGCCTGCCCTTTCCTGGATTGCATCCTCGCTCAGGGATGTTCACCTTCCTCCCAAAGCGGTTGTATGCCAAAATCTCACACTTGCTGATGAGAAGATCGATGTGCTGTGTCTGAAGGAACTGGAATCATTTGAGACCGGCTCCTCATCGATTATCATATTGCTGGATGGTGAAAAGTTTTGAACATGCGAGGGACCCTTTATGGCATAGGTCTGGGACCGGGAGATCCTGAGCTTATAACCCTCAAGGCGGTAAAGCTTCTTTCCAGCCTGCGTCATGTGTTCGTGCCGAAGGCTCGCGGATCGGAGTCCGGGCTGGCAAGCGTGATAGCGTCACCTTATTTGCGTGACGATGCCATCGTGATCGACCTCGAATTTCCGATGAAAAGAGACGAGGTTGAGGTCAAAAGGCAATGGAAAAAAAATTGTGACCTGATTTGCAATCTTCTGGATTCAGGCAAGGACGCCGCTTTCGTAACTTTGGGCGATCCGACTGTTTTCTCGACGTACCTCTATTTACTCGAAGCCCTTAGTGAGAAGACGTCCGGATTCAACTCCATAACGGTCCCCGGAATCTCAGCCTTTTCCGCGGCTGCGGCATTGACCAATTTTCCACTAGGTTACTCCGATATGCCTCTGACCGTTCTACCGGCCGCTGAAGATCCGGATTGTATAGCGAAAAGTCTTCAATCGGGCGGAGTGTTTGTTTTCATGAAAATCGGCAGACGACTCAAGGGTCTTCTGGAGGGAATTGAAAAGACACAGGGTGTCCGAAGAATATCATTTGTGGCACGTGCTGGCCTCAACAGGCAAATTGTCCTGACAGATCCGGGCAAAATAAAAAAACTGGATGAGAATTCCGGAAACCTGAGCGTTTTGATGGTTCAGGTGGATGCGACAGGAAAAGTATGAAAGTCATATTTGTCGGTGCGGGTCCTGGAGACCCCGAACTTTTAACCGTGAAGGCCTACAGAATTTTAAGCTCTTGCGTATTCTGCATTTACGCCGGATCTCTGGTGAGTCCGCAAGTGATCGACATCATACCGGCCTCTGCTGAAAAACATAATTCTGCGAAATTGGATCTCGACCAAATCACCGACCTGTTCAAGAGAGGCCGCGAGTTGAACATGGATGTTGTTCGCCTGCATTCAGGAGACCCCTCCATATATGGGGCCATTCGTGAGCAGATGAATGAGCTTGACGCGTTGGGGATTGATTACGAGGTTGTGCCGGGGGTCAGTTCCTTTCAGGCCGCCGCTGCAGCCCTGAAGACAGAACTCACCGCTCCGGAAATATCCCAGACCGTCATATTGACCAGATCATCCGGGCGCACACCAATGCCACCGTTAGAGGAACTCGAAAATCTTGCCCGAACTCGGTCCACAATGTGTATTTTTCTGTCCGCCCATAAAATCAGTGACATTGCCGATCAGCTGGCGCGAGCCTATGGAGGCGGCTGTCCGGCAGCTATTGTTGCGAAGGCCTCATGGCCGGAACAAAAGTTCGTGGTGGGAACCCTTGATGATATAGCCGGACAGGCGCGCCAGGCGGGCATCGACAAGACAGCGATGATCATTGCAGGATGGACGCTATCCAGGGATGTTCAGCCATCGCGTCTCTACGCTTCAGATTTTTCTCACGAATTCAGGGTGGTTCAAGATTGAAAAAACACGTAGCAATAATAACACTCTCCAACGAGGGCGCCTCCATTGCCGCAGCATTGTCGGAATGCCTGCATCACACCACTGTCTATGTTCATGAAAGCGTCGAGACCAGAATAGACTGTCGCTCATTCTCCAGGACTCTTGACCTGATATCGGAAATATTCGGCTTATACGACGGATTGATATTCATAGGCCCGTGTGGCGTAGCCGTCCGGGCAATATCGCCTCACATTTCACACAAGACCAGGGATCCGGCGGTCGTAGTTGTGGATGTATGCGCACGCTGGGCAATCAGCTTGCTCAGCGGTCATGAAGGTGGCGCTAATGATCTGGCTGTTGAAGTGTCCAACATCATCGGATCAGATCCAATAATAACCACCACCACGGAAGCACGGAAGAACATCATCGTAGGGATTGGTTGTAAGAGAGGGGTCAGTTCCGGGAAGATAAGGGCTGCCATATTGAATTCACTCAATGAGCTTCAGATTCCCGTTGAGCAGGTCCGGTTTATTGCCACCATTGACGCAAAGGCCTCTGAGAAGGGCCTCATTCAGGCTGCGCAGGAACTGCAGGTGCCTTTGAGGTTAATCAGTTCAAACGAGATCATGAATTCTTCGAGGGATTTTTACAAATCCGAGTTTGTTCAGCAGAGCGTGGGCGCTCCGGGTGTTTCCGAGCCTTGTGCGCTACTTGCGGGCAGGAGGACACAATTAATACAGAAGAGAAAAATATACGAAGGGATAACCACGGCAATCTCCAGGGAAGACTGTTTGTAGTAGGCATCGGTCCGGGATCCGTCGAAGACAGGACGTTCAGGGCCGTTTCAGCTATTTCAGGAAGCGATGTTGTTGTTGGTTACACCAAATACATCGGGTTGATTTCAGACTTGATTGATGGAAAGAAGATTGTTTCAACGGGGATGATGCGAGAGAGGGAGCGTTGTGAGCAGGCCCTCACGCTTGCTGCATCCGGACATACAGTCTCACTGGTTTCATCCGGGGACGCTGGTGTCTATGGTATGGCAGGATTGGCCATAGAGCTGAGAGAAAAGCTTGGCATCGTTTCGCCTATAGAGATAATTCCGGGCATTACAGCTTCTACTGCAGCTTCAGCGGCTATGGGAGCGCCATTGATGCTGGACTTTGCAGTGATCAGTCTGAGCGATCTGCTCGTGCCTTGGGACATGATAAGAAAGAGGCTTTCAGCGGTGGCCCAGGCCGATCTGGTTGTCGCTCTTTACAACCCAAGGAGCAAAAAGCGCGTGACACAGCTCGAAGAGGCCGCTCAGATTTTTCGTTCCCTCCGCTCTGACTCAACTCCAGTCGGCATTGCCACTGCCGTCGGTTCACCCGAACAGTCCATCGTCTTGACCGACCTGAAGCATTTTCTCGACTTTGAGATCAACATGAGAAGTGTGGTCATCATCGGCAACAGCACATCCAGGATCATTGATTCCTTTTTCATAACTCCGCGCGGATATCTCTGATGAACGTGCTATTACTTGCCGGCGCATCGGAAACCGGTTCAATCGCCACGGCTCTCTCTGTGGCCGGATTTAACGTCATGGTATCCACGGTGAGCGACTTTCCTATGGAGATCAGTCTTTCCGAGCTTGTAACCAGAAGGGTAGGGGCTTTGTCTGCCGAAGAGTTGTCCGACTTGTGTGTGGAAATGAATTTGGTGGCAATCATAGACGCAACACATCCTTATGCCGTGCAGGCCCACGCTAACGCCAAAGATGCTGCGCAGCGACTGGGCATTCCATCCTTCAGGTACGACAGGCCCAGCGCAGCAAGTCATGGTCAGGGAATTCATTCAGCCCTGTCACATGAGGAAGCCGCCAGACTTGCAGTTTCATTCAAACGCTCCATCCTGTTGACCTCCGGCACAAGGAACCTGGAACCCTATGCCTCTCTCGCACGCTCAAAAGGAATTGAGCTTTATGTAAGGGCGCTGGATTGCCGGGACTCAAGGGACACCATAGTCAGGCACGGCATATCTTTGGAGCATTGTGAATTCGGTGTGGGCCCTTTTTCGGTTGAAGACAACATCAGGATCATGGAAAAGTTTGGCATCGGTGTTCTGGTCACCAAGGACGGAGGGGTTGCGGGAGGATTACCGGACAAGCTGGAAGCTTCAAGACTTATGAACTGTCATGTCGTCCTCGTCTCAAGACCTGCAGCCTGTTCAGATAATGTTTACGATGATATCACCAGCCTTGTCCGGGCTGTCAGGTCTATCCTTCCATGACAATGTCCTCGAAAAGTGAAGGCGCCACCTGCGACACGATGTTATGGACCATGATGGCCAGGCGACGTATTTCCCATTCAGCGTCACGCGGGAGTCTGAGCCTCAAAAAGTCTCTCAGGGCGCGGGCGTTCACCCACCAGACGCGTTCCTGCGACGACGCTACGGGAATCACCCTGCGCGCGTCCTCCTTGTGAAGCTTCGACTCTTCTCTCAGCTTTTCATATATTTTGAACGACTGCCTGTTTATGTCGCTGATGACTTTCAGGGCCGCTGCTGCTTCGTCCTCATTCTTTATGTAGCCCAGCAACGGATACACGAATGACATGCCCTGAGCCTGAAAACGCCTGCTCGAACTCACATGCCCCTGTCCGATCCTGTGCCTCGACAATTGAGCGCCACAAGCCTTGGATATCCCAACCACATGAAAGTTGAACTGAATGGACTCCAGCGGAGTGTGGTGGCCCAACTGTATCAGTTTGCGATTGAGTGAAATCTGTTTTTCCGGAGATTCTGCAAGCTTTTCCCTGCTACCGTAACTCATAGCTGCGGACCATGCCGGAAGCGCTTCAATATTAGACCAGAATTCTTTTTCCTCAGGACGCTTCTTCAATAGTTCCAATGGAGCGGTAACCGCTTCAAGCACTACGTCGGGCTCCTGATTTCCAAAACATTCCTTGCGCAAATGTTTCCAGGGGTCATGAACTGATAAGTTTCCCAAAACATGTCTCCTGCAATGCGAGATTTCAGCAAACGCCATACGATCGGTTCAACCAGGATGGCCGAAAGCAGGGCCTTGAGGGTGAACCAGTTGACTGATTACAAAAAGACCGGATGTTTCAATGATGGTAAAAACCGGTATTTTGTCGCTTAATCCCCGACTCTAACATTTGATGTCCGGACTGACAACGGTTTACATTAAAGATGGCCGGTGTTTTTCCTTGAAAGGAGCTTGTCGGATGCGCGGTTGATGAGGTCAAAGAAGCTTCTGGAGTCATGAGGAAAAAGAGCCCAGCCGAACCCAACCTCGTGGCGTATATCGACGCCATCTACGTTCGTTATGCCCTGTCCAAGCAATGCGCTCGCCTTTTTCAGCAGAGTATCGACTTCAGTGGCAGGCAGACTTTCAACTCCTATACCAAAGCATCCGGTGCTGAATTTTCCCGCAATAACCTGACGCTTGGTGGACATGGATAGTTTTTCGCAAAAGAGTCCAAGAAAACGGTTTATTGTAGGGAATTCATAATCGAGGTAGAGGCTGTCCAGATTCCTTACCTGCGCCAGCAAGATGAAAAAGGAACCGCTTGCCGCCATTTGACGCTCGAAACCTTCCCGTAACCGGGATCGGAAAAATCCCTCACTCATCACGCCTGATTCACCATCGTAACGCCTGACGCTCTTCAGGACCTTGTTGCTGATCTCCAGTCGCCTTATCAGGCCGATCAAAGAAGCCAGAAAAGTCCATAGCGGTCTACTGGACTCCCATTCAATGCCTGCGTTCCTGGATGCCACGACAAGCACGCCATCCACTGAGTCAAAGCCGTGCCATGGAACAACTGCCAGACTCTTCACCGAAAATCCGATTGCCTCGCCCGAATGGAATATGGGTAAAGATGTCTCAGAGCCCTTCAGCCCAGAAATAATGGCCGGTCTCATCTTCTCGATGGCCCACTTTGCCCAACCCTGTCTGAGCCGGACGACCTTACCCTTACTCAAGGCTCCTGAAAATCCTGACACGGAGATGATCCTGCAAAGCTCTCCATTTTCTGTTGAAATGGCTACCAGGGCCCCGTCACACTTCTTTGACTGTGTCATTTTCGTGACAATGGAATCAATTCTTACAGCAGAGGTCTCGATGGCCGAGTCCTGGCTTTCTGTAAGCGAGGTGATCAATTGGAGGTCCATTGCAGAATGTTGGGATTTGACGGCCTCGAGGTAAAGCTCCACAATGTCCGCCACCATCACCGCCGCCATTGAAGCAAGCTTGATCTGATCAGGTGAAAATCTCTCTATTCCCTCCCTGTCCATCCAGAGCAGCCCGTTGGCGCCGAAAGGAACCGCAAGATAGACCATTTCAGGTCCACTGGAAGAATAAAAACCGAGTTTTGAGCATAGCTCAGGCCTTAGAGCTTCACAGACCGTCAGACCACGCTGGATGATCCCCGGTAGAATGCCGTCCTCCAAAGGTCTTCGTGCAGTCCTGACAAAATCCTTGCGACTGCTCCGGGAGGCAATGAGGTCGAGGAATGAGGAATCCGGATCAGTGAGAAAGATGGCGGCCGTCTGAGCATCCAGGCTTTTAGACAGCAATTCAAGGGCCCCGGTAAAAGGTTCCATCTGGGATTCGCCGCAAGACACATTCAGACGACGATTGCTGCTCAATTCTTTTCCGCCTCTATTTTCACCGTTACATGAGCTGGTTCAATAAACTCTATTCTGAGGCCTTCGGGCTTTACCACAACGGGCGTCCTGACCGATTCCCTGGCTAGAAGCTCCCCGATACCTACCGGATCAGTAGTTACCGATGTTAATTTTTTTAAATCCCCATGTCCGGCGCGTATTTTTACCTCGGATGGTTGGACTATCAATTTGGACTTTTCCGGCAAAGCTCCCACTATGGTCGGAACAACCTTCACCTGTTTTGACAGCGCCGTTTCTATGTTTAACTGAAGGTCCGACGGTCTGATCTGTGAAATGGTAATGCCCGGCGGAACCTGTATTTTGTCGTCTGTAATCCTGAAGAAATTGAGTCCGGGCAGAACCCTGCTCAAATCAACTACAGCGCGAACCGATCCCGGGCTTAAACTGTCCAGGCCCGAAGCAGACCCACGGACTCTGACATCCAGACGGTCCATCCACTGACCTATTATTTCAACAGACAACGGCAACTTCGTGTACTGGATTGGCACAGAAATACCGAGTTCCGACTTCTGTGGCCCAACTATCACAAACCACAGGAAAATGGAAGTAATTAAGGATAATAGCTTCAGTCTCCAGTTTGAGATAATGAGACTTTTGAGGCTATCGGATGATGCCGACTCATCGTTTGAAGTAGTGTTCGAGAGAAGTCTCTCCAGCGCAGCTACGAATTCCGTCCTCTTCTTGTAAGTGTTGATCTTCCCGGCGTCCACCAGTGAAACATCTCCACGTTCCTCAGAGACGACCACCGAAATTGCGTCAGACCTTTCAGTTATTCCTATGGCGGCGCGATGGCGTGTCCCGTACCTCCTGCTCAAATCTTCATCGCGGGATAGCGGCAATATGCAACCCGCCGCCACCGCTCTACTCTTGTTTATAAGCACCGCTCCATCGTGAAGCGGCGAATTTTTGTGGAATAGTGACTCCAGAAGTTCTGCGGTTACTATGCTGTCAAGGTCCTTACCCTTAAGAACCAGGTTGTCCAGTGCGTCTTCCCGCTGAAAAATGATCAGCGCCCCGGTTTTCTCCCTGGCCAATTCAACAACTGCGTTCACAACCTCATCGATCAGGGTCTTTTTGACCTCTTTGCTCTTGCCGAACATTAATCGTCGCAAGGGCGAAGCGCGATCAAGCATCTGACGAATTTCCGGCTGAAAGACAATGACCAGGACAACAATGATCGCCGTCCACAAATACTGGAACAATACCGAAGTCAGTATCAGACCAAGTTTGTTCGCAATGAAATAAAATACACCTATACCAAATATGGATACTATCACCTGTAGTGATCTCGGGCCCTTGAACCACACTACGAACGAATAGACCAGCAGCGCTATCAGACCTATGTCTATAAAATTTGTGGCAGTGAGTGATTCGAATATCTCTAGCAGGTTTTGCATATGAGGTTTTTCCGGCCCGGTAATTCAGCTATCAGGATGTTTACTGCGAGGCTGGCTCGATCACTTATGTTCATCACATTTGGTCGCTTTTTGCAAGACCCGTAAGGCACGCTCAGAGCGCCTCCGGCCAATCTATAAACAGAAACTGTTGATAACTCGTTAGCAAACC
Source organism: uncultured Desulfomonile sp. (assembly GCA_964401595.1). GTDB lineage: Bacteria > Desulfobacterota > Desulfomonilia > Desulfomonilales > Desulfomonilaceae > CAITZA01. Next base: position 52,776 of record CAYNZA010000001.1, on the reverse strand, counting down.
TGTTGATAACTATCAATTCCATCCGAGTTCACAAGTGGTTCATGCAAATTGCCCCAATTTGAGACAGTTAAAAAAGACTAATGATATCAAGGTCAACAGCTAAGCAGGCGAAATCATGAGGAAGCCGAATATTACAAAAAAGATGGAATCAAAATTTATTAACAATTGTTGATAAGTTATGGACGGGTTGTGAAACAGCTTCGACTTTCCATACGCAACTGGCGAGTAAACGCAAACCAGGCGCAGGAGTTTATCCCTCAATCCACCTGCCTGGCATAGTACAAGTTACTGAAAAAGGTCAGGAGGCGCGCAGATGGCATGCCACGAATCTTCCTTCGTCGGTTTCCTTCAGGACTGGTTCAAGTTCGGAGCATAAGTTTATCCTGATCGGGCATCTGGTATGGAATCGACAGCCTGAGGGAGGGGCCATAGGACTGGGGACATCTCCACGTAGAATTATTCTTCGGGTTCTCGCTCCTGGATCCGGCACAGGCGCAGAACTCAACAGCGCCTCCGTATAGGGGTGGCTGGGAGAGTTGTACACCAGTGACTTGAGCCCGATTTCCACGATCTTGCCCAAGTACATAACGGCAATGCGATCTGAGATATATTCAACCACGGAGAGATCATGGGATATGAACAGGTATGAAAGGCCATATTTTTCCTGTAAATCCTTCATCAGATTCAAAACCTGCGACCTGATGGAGACATCCAGCGCCGAGACCGGTTCATCGGCAATTATCAGTTTTGGATTCAAGGCCAGCGCCCTGGCTATTCCTATTCGCTGTCTCTGGCCCCCCGAGAATTCGTGTGGATATCTCGTCGCCTGATCCTTTCTGAGCCCTACCTCTTCCATCAACTCATAGACCTTCTGGTTGCGATTGGCTCTGTCGCCAATCCCGTGTATTACCAGCGGTTCCATAATCGTGTTTTTGATTGTGCGTCTCGGGTTCAGGGACGAATACGGGTCCTGGAAGATGACCTGCATCTTTCTCCGGATTTCCTTCAGGTCTTTCCCCTTGATGTGGGCTATGTCCGTACCCTCAAAAAGAATTCTGCCGCTGCTCGGCGTTTCCAGTCTGAGTATGAGTTTACCGAGAGTCGATTTCCCGCAGCCCGATTCTCCGACCAGCCCAAGTGTTTCCCCGTCCAACACCGACAAACTCACACCGTCTACCGCATGAACGGTGAGATGACCACGTTGGAAGAAAGTTTTTCCGACCGGATAATGCTTGTAAACATCTTCAACCCTGACCAGTTCCCCTGCAGTCCAGGGCCGGGTGTCGTCGTATGATGCAGTAGTGAGGTTCAACATGAGGCTCCTTTGAGCATTCAGACCTGTTGGACAACTTTCGGTTCCGTGATATACGGTCAGGCACATAAAGTCAAACAAGAGGTAGCAGCCTGGAACTAGTGTTGGCAATAATCGGCTTGATGCCGGGAATGGCATGGTTGATATATTTCCTGGTCAAGGGCCCCGTCGGAGGCGGTTCCTTTGACAATGTGGCCAGGGTGTTCGTATATGGCCTGTTTTGCACCGTTCCAGCCAATATGGTGGAGAGCATTACCGGGGGGCAGCTCAGGCAGGAGACGCTTTTCCAGTCGGGAGTCGCGAGCTTCCTCCTGATAGCGCCGGTAGAGGAGTTGTTCAAGTTGGCGGCCGTCTGGCTTTCAATCTATCGCCGGGCGGACTTCCAGACCCCGGCTGATGGGATAGTGTTTGCGATGACCGCCGGCCTGGGGTTTGCCTCGGTTGAAAACGCGCTTTATCTGAGCAGGCTCGGCCCGGAAATATGGTATTCGAGGCTCTTCTTCGCTACTCCGGCCCACATGATGTTTTCCGCCATGTGGGGATATTCTCTCGGAGTGGCCCGCTTCAGCCCCAGGGGTGAAATATCGTCTGTCACAAAAGGGTTCCTGCTCGCCGTAATCTTTCACGGGACCTACAATTTTCTGGTTGCGCTATCTCCAGAGTACGCTAAATATAGTCTCGTTCCATTACTCTTGTTAATGGCCTGGGTCACATGGGCACGAATCAGGAAATTGAGGACCGCGTATCCTTTCCCTGCGATGGACTCGGGCCCCGTGATAGTATGCCCGAACTGTTCTGCCTATACCCCGGAATGTGACAATTTCTGCAGGCGATGTGGGGCGGCGGTTACGGAAATTGACTTTGATTCGCTCAGATATTGCGGGCAGTGCCGGTTTCCGTTACGACGGGATTCAACCCGTTGTGGGGCCTGCGGCGCCATTAATGATAATTGCGAACCACAACCGGGACAATGAATCATCATTCATTTACGGGATGCTGATTCGCCGCTTCTTCTTAATTAATCCCAAAAATTTTTTGAACCATGAATCTTTTTTGCTTGACAAGTGACACACGTTAAAGGCAAGAAATATGGTTTAAGATAACTATGTAAGCATATCATCAGGACGTTGAAATGGACCGGATTATCCCTGCAAAATACTATTCTGTATCCGCTCAGGACAGGTTAACCTCCACCGGTTCGTCTTCTGTCGTCCTCTCTTTTGCATCAGTGTCTGAAAATTCTATTACTGGAGGGGTTGGCCTGAGTGGGGAAACATTCTGTTTCCTCCTCTCAAGGTTGAAACCTTGATACTGCTCGGTTTGAGGGAAGAACAATCCCTTGGGTTTCGGCTTTCGGCAGCCGTGGAAACCGCCTGTGGGTTTACGTTAACAGCCGGGAACTGAAGTAGTAGCGCCCGTTGTTGGTTGAAGGGTTTCAGCCGTTACGCGGGAATTATGCCTAACACCCTTGATTTATATACGAGCGGCTATTTTGCCCACTCGGTACGGGGGATGACGATGAAAGCTTTAGGAATTCATCTTCTGATCGAGCTCTGCTCATGCAATGCGCAAAAGTTGGATAACATGGACTACCTGGAGAAAATTATGGCTCATGGCGCTGAAGTCGCCGGCGCCACTGTGCTCAAGACTGCATTCCAGGACTTTAACCCACAGGGAGTTTCGGGTGTCGTAGTTATCGCTGAATCTCATTTAACCATTCACACCTGGCCGGAATACGGCTACGCGGCCATAGACATTTTTACTTGTGGGACCAAAGTGGACCCGTGGAAGGCGGCCGGTTTCCTCAGGCAGGAACTGGAAGCTCAGGATATGCAGGTAAGAGATTTCCATCGTGGTCTTCCGTCAAACAGCGAAGATACGAACCAGGAGCCAAGGTTTATCCCTCATGTCGCTTGTGGGAATTCTCACTGTCAGTGATCGCTCGTCAAGGGGATCCAGGCCAGACTCATCTGGACCGGCGCTGGTAGAAAAACTGGCCGGCGCCGGCCTGAACGTTACTCAGACGGCTATCGTTCCAGATGAGGTTTCGGAAATTTCAAGGGTCCTCGTAGAATGGTCCGACGATAAATGCCTCGATCTGATACTCACGACCGGAGGCACAGGGCTATCTCCGCGCGATGTCACGCCCGAGGCCACTATGCAGGTCATTACCAGGATTATCCCGGGTATGGCCGAAGTGATGCGGGCCGTCAGCCTCTCCAAGACACCAAACGCCATGATCAGCCGCGCCATAGCCGGCGTTCGCGGCGCAACCCTCATCATAAACCTGCCGGGCAGTCCGAAAGGCGCCATTGAAAATCTTGAGGCCGTCCTGCCGGCCATTCCACACGCGATAGCCAAAATACAGGGCGATCCCACCGATTGCGCTCAAAACTAGATTTCCAGGAAAAATGAAGCCATGAACCCACGGAGGCCATCGGACCCAAAACCGCTGTCCCGGACACTTAAGGACGTTCTGGCCGGTCTCGGGCTCAACAAGGCCCTTTCACGGCATTCCGTAATTCATCGCTGGCCGCAGCTTGTCGATTCGGTGATTGCGCGTCATGCGAAGATAGACAGGGTCTCAGGTGACACAATTTTCGTCATAGTTGATTCCGCTGTTTGGATGAGTGAGCTTTCGGCGATAAGATTAAAGATTCTCTACAAGGTCAACAGAGCGCTCGATCCTGACGCCGCTCCATTCAGGGAAATAAGGTTCAGTCTTCGCTCTTGGGCAAGGACCGCTGACCCGGAGGTCAAAAAGGTCCCGGACATACCTCCGCCTGATGAAAAGCAGTTGAGAGTCGTTAGACAGATATTGAGCCCATTAAGAGATCAGTCTTTGAAAGACATTGTTGAACGTATAGTGGAAAAGGACAGGCGGCTCAAGGAGTTACGGAAGAATGAATCTGAAAAAGACCAGCATTGATCATTCAACTCTCTGGTCCATTGTTCCGCTTCAGTTACCCATAACATTCAGTTTCAACGTGCTTGATCAGTGACCCGTTTCATGCCGACTCCGGCAGATCCGCCGGTAAAAGGCAGTAACAACCATATGCGGTTCTCATCGCGTTTTTTTACAGGCAGAGTCTGACTGCCTCTCTCCAGTCGCTTAGGATCATATATCACCAATCCATTGGCCGTTATTTCCCAGGCGCCCTCCGTCGGACGAAAGAGATTGGTCATGCTCATCGTGCCGTCGCTCTTCAGGCTCATGACTGCGTCCGATCTGACATTGGTGACTCTGGACTTTTCTTTGTCTGTAATACCCCATTTTTCGAACTGATCCGCGTATCGCCATTCTCCGACCATGAACTCGGCCGTCACGGGCTCATGCGCCCCAACAAGAGCCGGAGCCTCGGTGATAGACCCTGTCATTGGCGTAATGCCGGACAACAATGGAAACAAGGTGAGAACAAGTATCTGCAAATCAAACAATATGGCGCCCCTATCAAAAAGAATGCATAATAAAAATACCAGAAGGACGACCAACAGTCCATATCTGCAGGGTCATTAGCCAAGCCCTGAATACTTTGACATGAACCGGAACATAAAATGACACTGGACAAAAACCTGCAATCACGGCTGCTCTCAATATATCATACCCTCAACCGCCATTTCGGCCACAGGAGCTGGTGGCCGGCAGAGACTCCTTTCGAGGTCTGTGTCGGCGCCATACTGACCCAGAACACGTCATGGAAAAATGTGGTCAAGGCAATTGATAACCTCAAGTCCAGTAACGCCCTGGAATGCTCAACCATATACTCCATGTCACACGATGAACTGGCAGAAATCATCAGGCCTGCCGGCTATTACAACATTAAGGCAAAGAGACTCAAAAACTTCGTCAGCCTGCTACAGGAAAAATACGACGGCAGCCTGGACAGGCTCTTTGAAACCGCCATCCCAAGGACCCCCCTGAATGCGGTTTCGTCTGAAACAGGGCACGGCGATAGCGCCCAGCGTCGTAGCCAATTTAATTCCACGAATGCCGGAATGCGGAAATTAAGGAAGGAATTGCTCACCGTAAACGGTGTAGGCAGGGAGACTGCGGACAGCATGATACTTTACGCCGCAGGGTTGCCCATATTTGTAGTAGATCTGTACACCATCCGGTTATTGAGCCGTCACCGAATTATCCCCGATAATACCGATTATGATGATGCTCAGGCGCTTTTCCACAACAACCTGGTTCATGAAACCGATCTGTTCCAGGACTATCACGCCCAGATCGTGGCAGTGGGTAACAGGTTCTGCAGTAAGAAACCCAAATGCGAAGAATGCCCGTTGAAGAAGGATTTGGTCAGAGAACGTGAAAACGAAGCCTGAGGATCACCAAGGCTAGTAATAAAGACTCATCTGAATGAAGGCGCCTGAGAATTTGGCTTTGACGTTGGAGGCACTGTATTTGGTTTCATAAATCTTGCTGATGTCTGCCAAGTTCGCATCAACATAAGTGCTTCTGAAGCCCAGTTCAGCGGCCAGTGAAAAAGTAGCAAATTTATATGCGCTCGTGTCCCAAATCGACGATCGCAAACCCGCAGTAACCTCCCAGTCTGTGATGTTGGCAGGACTTTGAAGACCGAAAACCTGTTGCATGAATGGCATGGGGAATCTTGCACGGGCGGACAGAATGAGTGGGACTTCCTTTATCCGTGCCGGGATAGCCAAAGCCTGAAGGCCCAAAGTCAAGGGCTCAGACGAAGATAGATCGCCATAATTCGTGAGACTGTATGCATAAGCCTGAGGATTGGTATTTGGTACTGGGTATGACACAAGATACGACAATTTTGCGTCATTGAACTGTATGCCATTTAAATGAAAGTCGAAGTTGAATCCAAATCTAAATTGTGGGTAACGAAGCACATCCAGATCTAGTCCTAGCCGACTGGCGCTGAAATCTAATTCAGAAACCCTAAAATGGCCATCAAAACGCTGGCCAACGGCTGTTGGTGTACCAGGGTTTGCACTGCCCAACACACCCCTAAATATTCTGTCCTCCTCAACCACAAGTCGCAAACCGAGTCTGTCCACTTGTAACTGAAACCACCCTTCGCTAAAGTAATTGGGGTGTTTTTGAAAATTATATCCTTTGCCAGCAATGTTCCCGAGCCCAGGATCATTGGCTAACAGGTCATGTTCGATATTTCCCCTCGTGAACGTCCCGCTATTCAGAGTAGGGAACATAAACCTGTATTTTACGATGAACCTGTAGTCTGACCAATCCCACCATGAGGACGGGCCGAGCCATCGGTCGAGACCCTGTGCATGAACGACGGGGGGTGTAAAGGATGTCAGGCACAATAGCGCGAGCAGAAAAAAAGGAAGCAGTGCCGTTGGCTTGTAATATTTCGGCTTCAACCCATACCTCGAATCAGCGCCATTGAGATCATTGAAATCAAATTAATTAGCGCTGAATATAACTTATAAGAGAGGGCGGTGTCAAGGAATTACTCAGGAAGCGCATTTATGGCCTTGTGTGGATTATAGCTGCTGAAATAGAGCCTGTGCGGGATTTGTGGTCTCATTGACGGCGACCGGCAGGGTTAAAAATATAGACTTTACATTTAATATATTAAATATCATTGCGTTTATGTTAGAGTTTTGATAATATGATTCATTATGATATGTCTCTCGGAGGTTTCTATGAACCCGAGCAATAAGTTGCTGATATTTTTATCCGTTTTGATTGTAGCCTCGCTGTCCGCCTGCAGTGAAGACTCTACCGATCTCAAGCAGAAGATGGCTGAAATTGATAAGAAGCTTCAGAAACAGGAGAAGGATCTTCGGGAGTTTTCCGGGAAATTTGCTCCTCCTAAGGATTTCAGCGCTGACATACAGCGTCTTGAGGACCAGGCTGAAAGGGTTTCGGAGACGTTGAAAACGAGACTGGACCCGATGAGCGGGCGTCTGGAGGAGTTCAGGGACTGGGCGCAGGATTCCCAGAAGGACAGGGACGCCGTGCGTGAAAAGCTAAAACAGCTGGATGCAGCGGTCAATGACCTGAAAAAGAAGCTGGAAGCGAAGAACAAGGACCTTGCCGCGGCTACCGCCGATTCAGCGGCGGCAAAGAAAGTGTCGTCCGGTCTGGGGAAATCGGTTGAGGACCTTTCCAAGGCTGTGGCCGAGGTGCGTAAGGAATTGCAGGACAGTAACACGAAGATCGTCAACGCCGTCAAGAAAACCCTGCCTAAGGTCAAGGACGCCGCAGTTGCCGAGCTGAAGGAGAAGATTCAACCTTTGGAGGAAGGCCTGAGCAGCATTAAAACAGGCATTGAGTCAGAGAAGAAGGACGTGGCGGGAAGGGCGACTGCGCTGGGCGCGGACGCAGGAAAGCTCGTTCAGGGGCTTCACAACAAGATACGTGAACTCGAAGACGTCGTATCGGCACAGAAATCGGCGTTGCTGGAGATCGGAGCCAAACTGCATGAACTCGAGAAAGGCAGGAGACAGTAGCGCATCACATTAAGGGAGCGTGTGGACTATCAACATGCTCCTTTAGTGTTTGGAATATACTGGGCGGATGAGCCGAACAGGCGAAAACAAACAACAGCTCGGAAGAAACGTTACAACCTCTCTAGTTCATTCCGGAAACCCGGAAAAATTTTAGGGCGATCCCGTCAAGGAATCGCCCGTTTTTTTTCAGAAATCCGATGTGGTTATATCAAAGCTGTATGTAGCGTCTCTCAAAATTAATGTCGGATATAGAATTACAATTGAAGCCGGCAGACCCATAGCGCACGCATAAGTCGCTTTTAATTCGGGAGCGCACCATATACACTAAACACTCTTGATGGTTTCCTCGAAACCCTTCAAAGAGCCTTCAATGGTTTCATCCGACACACAGTATGCGATCCTGAAATATCCCGGCCCACCGAAACCGACCCCGGGAACGGTGAGAATGAGCTTTTCCTGCAGCTTGGCGACAAAAGCGACATCGTCCTGAATGGGTGACCTGGGAAAGAGGTAAAAGGCGCCCTCGGGCCTGACGACATCGTAACCGAAACTCACCAGCGCATTGTAAAGCCTGTCACGCCTGCGTTTATAAACTGAGACATCGACCATGTCGGACAGATGATCGGTCACAGCTCTCTGAATCAGGCTCGGGGCGTTAACGAATCCGAGGATGCGATTGGACAGAATCAGCCCCGCAATTGTCTGCTCAGCGTTGTCCATGGCCGGATTCATTGCAATATAGCCCAGACGTTCGCCCGGTATGGAAAGGTCCTTTGAGAAGGAAGTGACGACCATACTGTTGTCATAGGCCTTCAAAATGCTGGGCACCACTGCGCCGTCATAAATGATTCCACGGTATGGCTCATCAGATATGAGCACAATAGCTCTTCCGAGTTCCTTGCTCCTGGCTCGCAACACATCGGCCAGGGCGTCTATCTGTTCCTGGGTGTATATTCTACCCGTCGGATTGTTGGGGGAATTGATAAGCACAGCGGCAGTTTTTGGAGTGATGGCCCTGTCAATTTCAGCGACATCCAGTGAAAAATCGCCTTTGGTTGGCACGAGCACGGCGGCCCCACCGTGGTTATCACAGTAAAAGACGTATTCCACAAAGAAAGGTTTGGGGATAACTATCTCGTCGCCGGGATTGAGGAGGGTCTTGAGAACTACATTCAGCGCTCCACCTGCTCCTACAGTCATGACTACATTTGAGCCGTCTATCTTGACCCCTTCATTTCCCGCTATTCTATCAGCGATTGCATTGCGGGTCTGCAATAATCCTGCGTTGGGCATGTAGGCGTGTATACCGGCGGCCTGACTGGCGGCCGCAGTAGCGATCGCCTTCTTCAGGTTGGATGAAGGCTCGAGGTTAGGGTTGCCCAGTGAGAAATCAAAAACGTTTTGCGCACCGTGTAGCTGTTTCAGTCGAGCGCCTTCCTCGAACATTTTTCTGATCCATGACGAGCGTTCCATGAAATCTGCTATTTTTGCAGATACCGGCATAGTAGTGTCCTCCGTGGCAGGCGGGCGGTATGGTGTACAAACGAAAGCCCGGCTGAAATCTGCATCCAGTGTCCTAGCCGGGCTCTCGACCTTGCATCAGCCCTTTTTTTCTAAAGGGTGTCTCATATTAACATATTAGCCCCCGATAAGTCAAAGATTTTGTAACTCTATCGGGTTATGTCGTAATCTTGAGCGGCTGAACCAGTAAACTGGGATGTATGGTTTAATTGTTCAAAATAAAGTATATTGTTGAAAGTCACAACATATTTTAGATGAATTCATTGCCTGTGCGTGAGAACGTTGAAACGAATCGCTCTAGTTTCCATGTTTATAATTCTAGCGACCATATCGATACAGAGCACCGTGATGGCTACGCCCTCATCCGAATTCGACATGGCCACGGTGGAGTTGCGCCAGGGGGAACTGGAACAGGCGGTGCGGCTTCTGGATTCGTTCATTGTGAAAAATCCCAGGTCCTATGCTGCGCATGTCAATCGTGGATCAGCCCTTTTCTACCTCGGATATGTTTATCGTGGAGTGCTTGACTGGCATAGGGCCCGAGATCTGGCCCCGCTGTTCGCTTTCGGTGTCTTCACCGGAGAGATTGTCTGGCATAGTGAACCGAGGGGGCCATACCTGGATTTTGTAGCCTCGATAGAGCTTTATCCCGATCACGTCGCCACCGTGGGTATGATCGGGGCAACCTACCTCGATTTAGGACTCACTGAGAAAGCGCTCAACTTTTACAGAAAATCGGCCGACCTCACCTCAAATCCACTGTTTAAAGCCGATCTCGAATGGTGGAGCTATACCCTCAAGCCGTCAACGAAGCGCCCCAAAAGGAATCAACAGGTCCAGCAATGACTTTGTCTAATAAAAGCGGGACCTTTCGGTATATTTTCGGGCCGAATGAAAGCCGCAGAATATGCTTGACTTGGTAAAAATTCAGGAATAGTTTAAGTGTTTAACTTTTCTTGTCCGGGAGAATAAAAATTGAAAGGTCGAATCGACATCGATAGGGAACGGTGCAAGGGTTGTGGTTTATGTGTCACCGTGTGCCCCAAGAAAACCATTGGGATATCCGAGAAACTTAATACAAAAGGGTATTATCCAGCCGAGGTTTCCACTGAAAACCCCTCGGAGCCTGATAAGTCAGGATGCACCGGTTGCAGTCTGTGCGCTCTGATCTGCCCGGATGTAGCAATTGAAGTTTATCGCGAAGAAAAAGAGTAATCTCAACATTATTGTCTAGTGAGGAAAGCATTATGTCCGCCAAAACTCTCATGCGGGGAACGCATGTGTTGGGTGAGGCCGCCATTCGATCCGGATGCAGGGCCTATTTCGGTTACCCAATTACTCCACAGAATGAACTTCCCGAGTATATGGCATCCGCGTTCGCAAAAATGCCTGACAGCGTATTTGTTCAGGCCGAAAGCGAAATAGCGTCGATAAATATGGTTATTGGAGCTGCCGCTACCGGCGCCAGGGTTATGACATCTTCTTCAAGCCCGGGCATAAGTCTCAAACAGGAAGGCATCTCCTATCTGGCTGCCATGGAACTGCCGGCAGTCATCGTAAACATGATGCGGGGCGGACCCGGTCTTGGCAATATCGCTCCGGCCCAGGGTGACTATTTTCAGGCCACCCGGGGCGGTGGTCACGGGGACTACCGTGTTATAGTTCTCTCACCTGCATACGGTCAGGAAATAGCTGACATGACCAGGCAGGCTTTTGACCTCGCCGACAGGTACCGCACACCGGTGATGATCCTGGGAGATGGCATGATGGGGCAAATGATGGAACCGGTAATTTTCCCCGACCCGATCGATGTCTCAACACTACCGGTAAAGGAATGGGCTCTCAAAGGGGCTCAGGGTCGCCCTAGCAGGATAATACGTTCGTTGTGGCTGGACCCGCCCAAGGAAGAAGAACTGAACTGGAGGCTGGTCCGCAAATATGAGGCTATTACGGCTGAGTTGGCCGACCAGGAAATTTACATGTGCGATGATGCGGAGTTGGTCATAGTCGCCTATGGAACGGCGGCCAGAGTCGCCAAAGGCGCCGTCCACAGGGTTCGTTCCAACGGCATCAAGGCGGGGCTTTACCGGCCCAAGACTCTATGGCCTTTCCCGGGAGAGGCCTTGTCCTCCCTGAGCAGGAATGTTGATCACATCGTGGTCTTTGAGATGAGCACCGGCCAGATGGTCGAAGACGTCAGGCTGTCGGTCGAAGGCAAGTGCCCCGTCACTTTCTACGGCCGCCCGGGTGGCGTGGTCTCCACTCCCGAGGAAATATCGGGGGTTCTCACCGGAGTGGCTAACGGAGCGGTCAAGAAGTCTGCTTAGGCGCAGGTTGTTTTCCGTTAATTGGTTTGTGCGATTGTTCTGTCTTTTCGTATCGAGACACGGGAGTCTAAGACGTGAAAAAAATATTCAGCAGGCCCAGATCGTTAAAAGATGTTCCTTTCCACTACTGTCCGGGATGCGGACACAGTGTTATACATCGCCTCGTCTGTGAGGTCATCGACGAACTGGGTATTCAGGATAAATGTATTGGCGTGCCCCCGGCCGGATGCGCCGTCCTGGCATATAACTATTTTGATGTGGACATGTGTGAGGCCCCTCATGGGCGCGCAGCCGCAGTCGCCACCGGCATCAAACGAATGCTTCCGGACAGGGTCGTCTTTACCTATCAGGGTGATGGCGACATAGCCGCAATCGGGACTGCAGAGACCATTCATGCGGCCAATCGTGGCGAGCGCGTGACCTGCATATTCGTCAATAACGCTGTTTACGGCATGACCGGAGGGCAGATGGCCCCTACAACCCTTACCGGACAGGTCACCACTACATCTCCCGGCGGACGCATGCCCCTCAGGGATGGAAATCCTCTGGACCTCAGCGCCATGCTGGCTCTCGCTGCAGGCAGCGTTTATATTGAGAGAACGACTGTTACCAATCCCAAGGGCGTGAACAGGACAAAGAAGGCGATCAGGAAAGCGTTCGAGATTCAACTTGAGGACAAAGGCTTCTCCCTGGTGGAAGTCCTGTCGCCCTGTCCGACGAACTGGAAAAAGTCTCCGGTGGAATCCATCAAGTGGGTTGAAGAGACCATGTCAAAAATCTTTCCTGTGAAGGTGATCAAGGATGTCGCTTAAGATTACTTTTTCCGGTTTTGGTGGTCAGGGAGTGCTCATGATGGGGTACGTCCTGGCTTTCGCTGGCATGAACGAGGACAAGCATGTGACATACCTGCCGTCTTACGGGGCGGAAGTGCGAGGCGGCACAGCCAACTGCACGGTGGTTGTTTCAGAAGAGGAAATAGCGTCCCCTATAGCTTCATCGCCCGAGTTCGTGGTGGTCATGAACTATCCCTCGATGGTCAAGTACCAGAGCACTGTTAAACCTGGCGGAATCATGTTCCTCAATAGTGATCTGATCACTGAGGCGCCGACCAGAGACGACATAAATGTGGTCAAGGCTCCGGTAAACACCCTGGCGCATGACATGGGAGCCGATAGATCGCTGAACATGGTGATGCTGGGAGTAGTGGCAGCGAAGACAGGAATCGTTTCAACCTCCGCGCTGTTGTCGGCAATTGAGAAAGTGCTTCAAGGCAAGAAACAAAGCCTTATAGAGATGAATCAGAAGGCTTTGGAGGCAGGGATAAAGTTCGGTTTGGAGAACAATTGATAGGTGCTGCAATTATTTTAACATTCGCATAATTAGCGTTGGAGGCCACGATGAAAACTGTTCAGGAGTTGGCCGTAGAACTGAAGAACATACCGGGCGCCCTATCGGACGTTGTGGAGACGCTGACATCCTCCGGTGTCGACATAATCGGGCTAAGCGCCAGAGTCGAAGGGGATGTTGGAATCGCAGGCCTTGTGGTGAGCGATCCGGATAAAGCTGCAAACGTACTGGTAACCGCCGGCTACGAACTGGTTGTCAGAGAGATTTTGGCAGTTGAAGCCCCGCATCATCCCGGAGGGATAAACGCCATACTCAAGCCGCTCAAGATGGCGCATGTGAACATAGAGGACATTTATTTCCTGCGTGGCTCAATGATCATGGGGGCAGGGCAGGTCGTAGCCCTGAGAGTGGATGACTGCTCCAGGGCGGGTAAGGCTCTCTCGGAAGAATGGATAAGAATCCTGGGGCCGGAAATCTACGATATTTAGATTACCTCTAAAAAGCCTGATGCTCTGATGTAATTTGAAGAGCGTCGGGCTTTTTCAGTTTTTGCCTTTGTTGTGTCCCAATATCCTGTTCAGGAAGCCCACCATCCTCTCAAATGCGTCCAGCATCGCAGGCTTCATGAACCTGTTTTCGGTTCTCAAGTCGTAGTATATATTGAACATATGCTTTTGGTCGGGGTATATGTTGACTTCATGCGGGCGCATGCTGGTCTTCAGGTTCAATGCGAGTTCCCTGGCGTATTTTACGTCGTAAACATCGTCTTTTTCCCCGTGGAATATCTGCACCGGCGGCAACCTGAAAGGCTCATAGGGCATGACCCAAGGCCAGCCGCCGTAATTCCAGACGACAGCCTTGATCCTCGGATCCTTGCAGGCGTAGGCCAGAGCCGCATTGGCCGGCTGGGAAAATCCCGACAACGCTATCCTGGATTTGTCAACCCAGGGCGAACAGATAAGGTAATTGACCGTTGCTCCAATTGCGTTGAGATACCACTGGTTTCCAAAGAATAATTTGGTCGCCACCACGCCCTGATTCAGGCTTCCAAGCATGTAGCCCGTCCCACGGTCCCAGTTCCAGGGCCCGGGCGCCATCTCTTCAGGGTGATTGGACGGATCTATAAGCGCCACGACGTAGTTTCTGTCCGCCAGTAACTGACAGTGCTCGCGATATTGGGCTATTTGTGTTCCGCCTACGCCTACACCAACCACTACGGCCGGTAAAGGTGTGCTGACACCGCATTGAGGAAGGAAAACGTAGACTGGCAACGTAGATTTCTTATCGACCGGCGCCTCCACCCTGAAATAGGCCCACGCCGTGGACGACGAAACCACCACGGACAACAACGCTGCCAGCAAAAACAGGAGTGACGGCCGAAGCGGGTTGTTTAGCACTGACGACTCCATACCTTTAACGTGAGACATTCGCTAAAACGTGTTCACATAAAAATGGCAAACAGGCTATTACCTAGCGTTAAACATGAAAAAACACAGTTATCATATTGATTTAGTCTCTAAAACTACCATCAAAATAAAGATTTGTCAATGTTTGCGCAATGAATCGTGCGACTGCCCCGTAGTCGCATCCATCAGTCAGGCCGTGAGTCAATATACTTGAAAACAGATGCCAAAGAATATACTATCCATAAGTGTCCTTATGGGATGCGTTCCCCTAATCGCTACAAAGTTCTTGGTTTTCTCTCGGGGGCTTCGTCCATTGCTAAAAGCCATGGCGGGTAAGTCTCCCTTATGGAGGCATCATGAATTCAGTCTCAAAGCCTTATCAACCAAAAAATCGCATAAGGGTGGTGACAGCGGCTTCATTATTTGACGGGCATGACGCGGCCATAAACATCATGCGTCGCATTCTGCAGTCGTCAGGAGCTGAGGTGATACATCTGGGGCATAATCGTTCAGTATCCGAGGTTGTCACTGCGGCAGTTCAGGAAGACGCCCAGGCCATCGGTCTGAGTTCCTATCAGGGTGGGCACATGGAGTACTTCAAATACACCGTAGACCTTCTCAGGGAGTTCGGCAGCGAGCACGTTCGGGTCTTTGGCGGCGGGGGCGGAGTCATTGTGCCTGAGGAAATTCGGGAACTCGAAGCCTACGGGGTAGCGAAAATATTCAGCCCTGATGATGGCCGAAAATACGGTCTGCAGGGCATGATCGACCGTTTTCTTGAAATGTCTGACTTTGCGGTGTCTGATGGGAATCTTGACATGGACCTTGATGAAATCGGGCCTCAAAGCTGGAGACAGATATCGAGACTGATTTCATGTATCGAGACGGCGAAGGAGAGAAATAACGGATCGCTAAACGATATACTGCAAAGACTCTCAGAGAAGAAGGGCGACAAAGTTATCCCGGTTCTGGGGATCACGGGCACCGGAGGCGCAGGCAAGTCCTCACTGACGGACGAACTGGTGCTCAGATTTCTTAACGACCAGAAGGACAAGACAGTAGGCATAATTTCCGTCGATCCTACCCGCAGAAAAACCGGAGGAGCATTATTGGGGGACAGGATAAGGATGAACTCCATCCACACGGATCGTGTCTACTACCGGTCAATGGCTACAAGAAGTCATGGCATGGAAATCCCCAATCACATGGAAGAATCCATCCTGGCTCTCAAGGCGGCCGGGTTCGACTTCATAGTGGTAGAGACTGCCGGTATAGGACAGGGAGACGCCGCAATCGTCCCTCTAGTCGATGTTTCACTCTACGTAATGACATCTGAATTCGGCGCTCAGAGTCAGCTCGAGAAGATTGACATGCTCGATTTCGCAGATCTCATAGCCATTAATAAATTCGACAGGCAGGGATCAGAAGACGCCATTCACGATGTCAGAAAACAGGTTCAGAGAAACCGGATGGATTTCTATAAAACCCTGGAAGACTTTCCTGTCTACGGTTCTATTGCCTCGCGTTTCAACGATGATGGGGTGACCGGCCTGTATTCGGCTATTGTTCAGACCTGCGCGCAGAAAACTGGGTTAGACTGGAAAACACCGCTTACTGCCAGACCGGACAAGAAACCTTCTTCCAAAACAATTATCATTCCCATAGAGCGTGCGGGCTATCTGTCCGAGATTGCCGAAACTGTCAGGAAATATCACCAGTGGGGTAAAGAGCAGGAGGACCTGGTTCGAAGGTTGTGGCATCTTGATGAAGTTGAAAAGGAACTGCTCTTTGGCGTTGGATGCGACGCCACGCAGGCCCTGGAGGGTATCAAGTGTCTTCAGGAAGATATTGAGAAACGTCTTGATCCGAAGGCTCTAAGACTTGTAGGCGAATGGGAGAACATCAAGCAGTCCTACTCTGGAGATGATTACATCTTCGAAGTCCGTGGCCGAAAAATTCCCACAAAGCTCAAGGCAAAAACATTGAGCGGGACGATGATGTCCAGGATTGCGCTGCCCAAGTTCGTAGACATGGGTGAACTGCTTCGCTGGAGACTTAGAGAGAACCTGCCCGGGATGTTCCCTTACACGGCGGGAGTTTTTCCATTCAAACGTCAGGATGAGGACCCTACGAGAATGTTCGCAGGGGAAGGTGATCCGTTCCGCACAAACCGTCGTTTCAAATACCTTTCAGCCAACAGTTCAGCCAAGAGACTATCGACTGCCTTTGACTCTGTCACTCTCTATGGTCGTGATCCTGAGGAAAGGCCTGATATTTACGGTAAAATAGGGACATCGGGCGTTTCCATCTGCACCCTGGACGACGTTAAGGCGCTTTACTCAGGATTTGATCTGAGCGCTCCCAACAGTTCTGTCTCCATGACGATCAACGGGCCTGCGCCCATCATGCTGGCAATGTTTTTCAACACGGCCATTGACCAGCAGTTTGAAAAATTCAGGGAGGAGACAGGGGGCGAGCCAAACGCAGAACAGGCTTCCAGGATCAGGGCGGATGTGCTCAGTTCAGTTCGTGGAACCGTCCAGGCAGATATACTGAAAGAGGATCAGGGCCAGAACACATGCATATTTTCAACTGACTTCTCCTTGAAGATGATGGGTGACATTCAGGAATTTTTCATTAAAAACAATGTCCGCAACTTTTATTCTGTATCCATTTCTGGTTACCACATAGCTGAAGCCGGCGCCAATCCGATCACACAGTTGGCTTTCACTCTGGCAAACGGCTTCACCTACGTCGAATATTACCTCTCCAGAGGGATGAAGATCGATGACTTTGCCCCGAATCTCAGTTTCTTCTTTTCTAACGGGCTGGAACCGGAATACAGCGTCATAGGCCGCGTAGCCAGGCGTATCTGGGCAGTGACGATGAGGGACAAATATAACGCCAATGAACGGTCTCAGAAGCTGAAATATCACATCCAGACCAGCGGACGATCCCTTCATGCCCAGGAAATACAGTTCAACGACATTCGAACTACACTGCAGGCCCTGATTGCAATCTATGACAACTGCAATTCGTTGCACACCAATTCTTACGATGAAGCCATAACAACTCCCAGTGAGGAGTCTGTCAGAAGAGCGCTGGCCATTCAGATGATCATCAACAGGGAATGGGGAATTTCAAGATGTGACAACATCAACCAGGGAAGTTTCATCCTGGAAGAATTGACCGACCTTGTTGAGGAAGCGGTTCTCACCGAGTTCGACAGGATCTCACAGCGGGGCGGAGTCCTTGGTGCAATGGAGACAGGCTACCAGAGAACCAAAATCCAGGACGAGTCACTCCATTACGAAACAATGAAATCGACCGGCGAGTATCCGATTATCGGAGTGAACACATTCCTTAAGGAAAACGCATTTGAGCTTGAACTGACTGCGGTGGAACTGGCCAGAGGGACAGAGCAGGAAAAACAGTCGCAACTGGACAGGCTCAAGCAGTTCCACGAAAGAAACGCAAAAACCGGTCCGGAAGCCTTGGCCAAACTGTTCAGGACTGCGCAGTCAGGGGAGAATCTGTTCGAGCAATTGATGGAGACTACCAAATACTGCTCTCTGGGGCAGATTTCCGACACCCTTTACAGAGCAGGCGGCAGGTACAGAAGGAACATGTAAAGCTGGACCGTAAGGGCGAGGCATGCGCCGAAATTTAAGGCCTAGAATTCAGGAGTGGTTTGCCAGGTTTCCGCTTCTAATGGGCTTGGCCCACCTTCCTGATTGTCGGTGATCATGATCGTTCTGGACTCTGTAGCTCTTCCGCTTGGTTTATGCACAAGGCGTATTTTACAGGTCCCTGGTGGAAGGCTTATCATGCCGTAGTACGAACCTTTTTCGTCAGTTGGGATGTCCATGCAGTCGCGCCACGGACTTTGCGATATCTGCACAGTGACGACAGAATTGGGTATGTCCGGGAAACCACCCGTAAAAGTTACCGTCTCACCGGATATGTTAGCCATTATGGTGCTTCTTATCTCGGAACGATTCAGGGGAAGATCGTGCTTCCTGACTGCCTTGGTGAAAAGGCCCTCCCTGATCTTCCGGTTATATCTTTTGTCAAAAACCTTGTAAGGAGCTGAGAACGGGTTCTCCCCTTTCAAAAGGCTGTTCCAGTCAAAAGCCAGGTTTACTCCTGCCATCAATGAATACTGCTCTCCCCAGGCGCTGTCACGCCCATAATTGACATTGGCGTTCAGCATGCCGTCCCTCGAATTGAAGGAAACCATTGCCCTGTGTCCAGTAACGTTGGTGTTGGAAGCGCGATATGTGTGTGCCTGACCCTCAAGGCGAATGTCGAAGTAGGGAAACACTGTTGGGGCAAGTAGGGAAACCTTTAAATCGCCGCCCTCCGGAAGCGATTCCCTGAAAAGCATTGTTCCCTCTTTAGCCAGCGTCTCACGGACATTGGTTGGAATATAGGCGTTGGCGGAGATTTTAAGGTCCGAGAAATAGCCAGGAAGAGCTGAAAGCTCAAAGCCGGCCACCGCCTGTCTCAGAAAATCTCCCCCGGCCTTTTTGGGCCTTACCCAGTCGTAGTAAGCGTAGAAACCGAACATCGCATCTGAAGTCAGCAGATGTCTGAAGCCCGCCCCTAATGAGTAGCTCTCCCTCACCCCGTTCAAACTGACTCTCGGCGATAAAAACACACTCTTGTCGTTCCACGCCTTGATCGCCTGAAAATAGTCCAACCTCAGGGTAGGAGTCCCGCTGAACTGGTCCCAACCGGCGTCCATCTCTATTCCCCGCGAAACATTGGATGGTAACGCCTGATTCAATCCATAATTGATTACTGCCGGTATGTACGGCTCTACTCTCTCGTGCTTTTTAACTTTGGGCCCGGGATGGAGAAATTGCAGGCCGGCGTATGGCGTCTCCACGTCATACGGGTTAAAAAGTCTGGGGGCCGGCTTGGGAGCGCAAAACGCCCGATTTTCACAAAGTAATACCATCAACAGACAGAAACAGAAAACGCTAATTAATGTATTACTTTTTATTTTCATCTTAACATTTCGAATATAAGCGTTAATAAAAACGCTAATATGTTTTATTGTCCTTGTCAAGTAAATACGATTTTGAGAATCCCAATTTTTTGGCGTAAGATTAAACATTTAATAACGGTAGGTTACTGGTGAGACTGACGGCCCCGCCCAACTTTCTGGGACGCTCTCAAGCTGTTTGACATGAACAGGTCCATATCTGTATGTATTAAGGGAGTTGCGGGTGTAATCTTTCGTTATTGGTTTTTCGTTGTCGCCGGGAAAATGAAGGTATTCCTGTTACTGCGGCGACATTTTGGACTTCAGTAATTCTTTGACCGGAGAAAGAAATAGATAGAGATGAAAAATTCAGAACCATGGTGGGTTAAGGATGTTGTTCAACCTTATGTGTTTTCGATTCCTCCTTATGTTCCTGGTAAGCCGATAGCGGAGGTGCAGCGAGAACTCGGTATTGGCAAGGCCATCAAGCTGGCCTCGAATGAAAATGCTTTGGGCCCGTCTCCGCTTGCTCTGGCCTCGTTGCGCAAACATCTGCGAGAGGTCAACATTTATCCGGAATCATCCGCTCCTGACCTCAGATCCAGGTTGGCCGAAAGATATTCTCTGGCGCCGGGCAATGTCATACTGGGCAACGGCTCTGATGAAATAATGCAGATGCTTGCCCATGTTTTTCTTGGCATTGAAGATGAGGCCATAATTGCCGAGAACTCTTTTTCGATGTACAGAATAGTCACAAAACTTTTTGGGGCGAAGCCTGTTTTTGTGCCGTTGACAAACTATCACCTCGATCTTGACGCAACCCTGAAGGCTGTGAATGAACGCACCAGGATCATCTTTCTGGCTTCCCCGAACAGCCCTACCGGAACTGTCATTACCGGGAATCAACTCGACAGATTCCTCGACGCCATTGGGGACAGGAAACTGTTGGTGGTTTTTGATGAGGCTTACGCTGAATACGTCAGCAGGGAAGACGCCGCCAGTGGCCTGTCGTATCTCGATAAACATCCCGGCATGATAGTTTTAAGGACTTTTTCGAAGATATATGGTTTGGCAGGCCTGAGAGTCGGTTATGGTCTGGCTCAGCCGTGGCTGATAGATCTTCTCAACAGGGTTAGAGCCCCGTTCAACGTCAATCTGGCGGCACAGGAAGCGGCGCTTGCCGCCCTGAATGACACTGCTCACGTGGAGCGTTCACTGAAAATGAACGCAGAGGGAATGGTTTATGTCTCCGGTCAATTGAAGTCGCTCGGTTTTGAGGTGGTCGAGTCGCAGGCCAATTTCATTACGTTTGCTCCGGATATCGACGCAGGTCTTATATACGAGGAACTGCTTGGGAAGGGCATAATAGTGAGGCGGCTGGCTAGTTTTGGAATGCCGGACCACATCAGGGTCACCATCGGAACCCAGAGTCAGAATAGGGCATTTATAACCGCTCTGAAACAGGTGATAAACAGGAAATAGACGGGAAGTTCCGAACGTAGTCGCTCAATTCCCATTGACGGATTTTGGGGCTCCTGCCTTATATCAAACTATTTTTCAAGAAGTTGGTGATGATATTAAAACATAGTGTAAGAAACGCGCCGAAGGGCAAGATCATAATCACAATGGACGGCCCCGCCGGCGCCGGAAAGTCTACATTGTCAGGCATGCTTGCCTCAGAACTGGGTTTTTTGATGCTGGACAGCGGCGCTATATACCGTACAATGGCCATGGCGCTTCTTCTCAAAGGGGTTACTATTGATGTTTCCGGCATTCCACAGGAAACCCTCGGGCAAATTCGAATCGATGTGCGCCCTGATAAGACATTAATGAGAATTTTTCTGAATGACGTTCAAATCGGAGAAGAAATCAGGTCTGAGGAAATCGGAATCGCAGCCTCGAGTTTCGCTACTCTCCCGGAGGTCCGCAGTTCACTGCTGGACGTTCAGCGCAGCATCGCCATGGACTGGAACATCGTGGCGGAGGGAAGGGACATGGGAATAGTGGTTTTTCCCGACGCCTTCATCAAATTCTTTGTGACTGCCGAACTCGAAGAGCGCGCAAACAGGAGGTATAAAGAACTCGTGGGAAGAGGGGAGATAACTGATTTTGCAGTGGTCATGAACGAAATGCGCGCCAGAGACAGTAGGGACATGTCGAGAAAAGCGGCTCCGTTGGCGCCGGCGCCGGATTCAATCCAGATCGACACCACTCATCTCACTCAGCAAGCCGCGATCCTTCGGATGATCGACCTGGTCGAGCAGAGATACGGTATCCTTGGCAATCATTAATGATGATTAACAAAAAACGTACCATAGCTGAAACTTTTAGTTGTCAGTTCTTATAAAAGCGGATATATATAATAGATTATTCAGAACAGTTGAATAAAGCTTAGCTGCACAAAAGAGTCCGGGGGTGTTAGCTGGATGGAAAACTTGGAAACCCAATCTAACCACAACCTTCTGTCCGATGATGATGGTCAGGAGATATCAAGAGAAGAGAACTTCGCGGAACTTGTAGAAAGTAGTTTTCACAAAGCGCAAGAAGGCGAAATCGTGAGCGGTGTGGTTGTTCAGATCACGCCGGAATACGTTATGATCGACGTTGGTTCTAAATCTGAGGGACAGATTCCTCTCGAACAGTTCCAGGATGAACAGGGCGCTTTGACCGTAGCGGTGGGGGATACCGTTCAGGTATTTCTGGAAGACTCAGGAGAAAGCTCTGGCGGAGTAAGAATCTCCAAGACCAAAGCAGACAAGATACGCATTTGGGATGAAATAGCTGAAATCTGCGAGACAGAAAAGACAATCTCCGGAAAAGTAATTTCACGCGTTAAAGGCGGCATGCAGGTCGATATAGGTGTTCCTGCTTTCCTGCCGGGGTCTCAGATAGATTCGCGCCCGGTAAGAAATTTCGAGAAATACATTGGTGAAACATTTGAGTTCAATGTCCTTAAATACAACCGTAAACGTGGCAATATAGTTCTCTCAAGGAGACCTCTGCTCGACAAGGCCAGGGACGTCAAAAAAGATTTCATTCTGAGAGCCCTCGAGAGTGGGGAAATATTCACCGGCGTGGTCAAGAACATCACGGACTACGGCGCATTTGTCGATCTGGGTGGTCTCGACGGATTGCTACACATAACAGACATGTCCTGGGGACGGATTAATCATCCATCGGACATACTCAAGGTCGGCGATGAGATTCAGGTTAAAATTCTCAAATTTGATCCGGATAAGGAGCGAGTGTCCCTGGGGCTGAAGCAGATCAATCCTGATCCCTGGGAAACTGCCGAAGAAATCTTCCCGATCGACTCCCAGTGGAACGGCAAGGTTGTCAGTATAACGGATTACGGTATTTTTGTTGAGCTTCAAAAAGGCGTTGAAGGGCTCGTTCATGTTTCAGAGATGGCCTGGACAAAAAAACCGCGTCACCCCTCCAAAATGGCTCACATCGGTGAAGAAGTAGAGGTGGTGGTCCTCAATGTGGATAAGGGGCAGAAGCGCATTTCGCTTGGGATGAAACAGTTGAGGCCCAATCCGTGGGATGTGATCGCCGAGCGTTATCCTGAGGGCACAAAGATTGAAGGAAAAATCAGGAACGTTACTGACTTCGGCATATTTGTCGGCATAGATGAGGGCATTGACGGTTTAGTGCATATTTCTGACATATCCTGGACCCAGCGCATCAAGCACCCGGCTGAGATATACAAGAAGGGCCAGACCGTTCAGGCAGTTGTTCTGAATATAGACAAAGAAAATGAAAGGTTCTCCCTGGGCATAAAGCAGATTGAAGAGGATCCCTGGGAAACGATACCTGAGCGGTATCCCACTGGCGCCAAGGTTACGGGCAAGGTTACTTCAGTCACCGATTTTGGCGTGTTCCTTGAGATTGAGGACGGTATTGAAGGCATGATTCATGTGTCCGAACTGTCCAAGGATCGGGTTAGTTCTCCGGCCGATTTTACCAAAGAGGGTGAGACTCTAACGGCAATGGTCCTCAAGGTCAACAAGAGAGACAAGAAAATAGCATTGTCAATCAAGAGCCTTGACAGAACTCCTGAATCGGATCAGAAGAGTTATTCAAGCAGCCAGGATGTCGTAGCCTCAAACCTTGGAGACCTGCTAAAGGAAAACCTTGGAGCGTCTTTCGGAAAAGACTGATCCATTGACATACCAATCAGCGCAGATGTAATCATCTGCGCTGGCTTTCACCTGTCCGACCCGAACGATCTTCATCACCCCCTTCGGCGATTACTTCCTCAAATAAGAGTACCCGGACCTCAATTATTTGTCTACGCAATTATCGGAATTCATTCGTCTTATGATGTTTCGGGTTTTTTCGATGGCTTGATCTCGTGAGACTATCTCTCCCAATGCCTGTTTCTCTTTTAATATTCCCAGTAATTTTCCGATTTGTGGACATTGAGGGAGGTTAAAAATGTTCATGATATCGTGACCGTTGAGCAATGGTTTCAGAGGTTGAG
This sequence comes from uncultured Desulfomonile sp., assembly GCA_964401595.1. GTDB lineage: Bacteria > Desulfobacterota > Desulfomonilia > Desulfomonilales > Desulfomonilaceae > CAITZA01. The sequence goes on along the minus strand of CAYNZA010000001.1, from coordinate 28,931 downwards.
GCCTCACTTCATGAAAATACCGTAAAACAGCTCCAGCCCCGTTTATTCCTGCCTGGAGCTGACCGGCGGTGCGTGCCGGACCGCATGAGGATTTCAGGTCCGAGACGAAAATCAACAGAAGCCCCAGGATATCTTCTCTGAAACGTTCAGTCACCCTGTACAGAAACCTGCGTGAAGGTTTTACCGATGTGAGAGAAGCCAGGCGCATGTGACCGCGAATCAATTCACAGACCAGGTCGTTTTCCCTGTTCGAGATGCGGAAACGTTCAATACCGGTTCGGAAAATTTCAACAGAGACCTTTTCATGACCATAAAAATGGACTGAACCTGATGAGTCTACACTACGAGTATGGGGCTTGCCGGAGTCGTGGAAAAGGCAGGCAATCTTGATCAGCCATAGACGTCCACGTCCCGGACATATTTGAAAATCCAGGTATTCCCGGAGGTTGCTCACAAAGTCTCCGAAAACATCTTCCGGATATTTCAGCAAGGCTTCAAGTTGTGCGACGCATTCCAGGGAGTGATCCCAAACATTCATGGCGTGATATCTGTTCTGATCACAATCCTTCATGCGCATGAGTTCGGGAAAAAGCCTGGTAATTACTCCTTTATTTTCCATAGAAACAAGGTTATTACTGGCATCCGGACAGGACAAAATCTGGCACAGTTCGTCACGTAACCTTTCCCCGGACACCTCATCCAATGATGGAACCGACTCGGTGACTAATGACTCAGAGAATGGGTCCATGCTGAAGCCAAGCTGGGCCGAAAAACGGTAAGCTCTTAATATCCGGAGTGGGTCGTCGGAAAAGGAATTGGGAGCGCATACACGGATCACACTCCTGGATATGTCATCAGATGCGTTCAAAGGATCGAGAATGCAGGCAAAACCGGTATTTAAAAAATCGGCCAGTTTTATGGCCATGGAATTAATGGTGAAGTCACGTTTGAGAAGATCCTGATGAATCGAAGGACCCTTAAAGGTTGAAATATCAATGATCGAAATGTGCGTGTCCCTGGTGATCAGTCTTCCGGAACCGCTGACAGGGTCCAGTGGCGCAAAAGATGTAAATCCGGAGAATTGGGCATTAACCTTTTTCGCAAGCTCAAAGCCGTCTCCACTCACTGCTATGTCCATGTCCTGAGGCTTTTGCCGACCAAGGCAGTGGTCGCGGACGAAGCCTCCCACTATGTAAGAGTCATCGGTGGCGTTTTTTATAAAATGGAGTACAGAGTGTAATTCAGTGGTAATTGACAAAAAGCTTACCGGGTTGGCAGGAAAATCTGAGAGTCCTGATTGAGCGTTGACCATGAGTCATCAAAGTTGAGCGTGGACCAGTTCAAACCGGATGGGGCCGACTACCGGAGATGACGTCAGGAGCAAAGGTATCTTCCTCTCATCGCTGCTTACCCATAGTTTCCCGGTGGCGATTTCTTTCTGGTCACCCGTTAGTTTGACAAGCCGGAGATCGAGACGAAGGGCTTTAAATTCACCGGATTTTATGCTGATCTGTTCCTGCCCTGCAGGATTGACATAAAGTCTTGCTTTATCCTTGCCATCAAAAATGTCCACATACATTGGCTTGGAGAAATTTTTCTGGTTTCTGAGCAGGAATACTGCGGATATCGGATCATATATCCCTGTCACCTTCTCTGAATGTGATTCGGATTCATCGCCTTTTAGCTTGTTTATTCTGACAGTCTGATTCTGGTGATCGAAGTTCAGGTCAACCACCTCCGTCCTGAGCCAGTTGGATTTCAAATGAAACCGGTAGCTTTCAGGCAAAAGAGTTTTGGCTGAAAAGGTAGCATTAATTCGGCTCCATATCTCAATAAGAGATTTCAGGGCGCCGTCGGAAACAGCCTGAGCCGTCACACTTACCTTGTTTGAATTGGCTTTAGTGGTTATATCGCCATGACCGGCCCGACTGCCGTTCCATGTGACCTCGTATTTCAGTAGTTCCGTCTGTTCATTGGTGTTCGCTGTGGCGCAGGAGAAAAAGAATAAACAAAGAAAGATTTGTAACGGAAGTGATGAACCTATGGCTCGAATTTTTAATATACCATTCACCCTGTTATTCTCGCACGAAAGCCATACAGATAAAGAAGAAAATAAGGATGCCCTATTCAGTTGATTGTGCGAATTGGATTTTGTTCCCTTTATTCAGAATAAAAAAATCAAAAGGTCGTTAATTAAGCCTGAACCTTCGCCAGTGAAACTTTTTGCTGACTTCCGGCATGGAGATCATAAGATTGTCACCGCTTACCTGGTAGGGCCATTTTACGGTATTACCGGCGTCATCGGTTATCACTATCTGGTCCCTGTCGACTGTGTATTTTCCCGAGCGACTCTTTGACATGTCCGAACTGTCCTTGTCCATACGATTGAATATGACTTCCCCTGAACCTGTGAATTCGAGTATTGTGCGGGTGGCTTCCCGAGGCTTCTGCTCCTCTCCCTTGTCATTGACCTGAAACATCAACTCCCATTTGTCAGTCAGTCCTTTGTCCACGGAAGACGAGTTGGAACCGTTTGGCGACGAAGGGGAATCCATCTTTGCGCTCTTGGGAACAGATGCCGTGAGACAGGAAGCACATGCCAGAGCGCAAATAAGAGCGCATATCAAGATGCCGAATTTACTTTTTTGAGACACAACTAAACCCCAGAATCCGTGGCGCAAAAAAATGGGATACGCCCCTTTAACCTGATCGCTCAATATATTTTATTCTACCACAGGTTTCCCATTTCCCTTGGATCATTTTCCTGAGAGGCTACAGAAGTCCGCTGGCGTTGATCTGCTTCCGGCTGATTCCCCTGGACGGTCCCTGAGCTTTCCTGTTTTGTGGCGCTAGCCACGGCGGTAGGTTTCGGTAAAGGGAATTCTCCTTTTACCAGTCTGGTCAAGAAGCTGTTATCAATGATTATGCAGTATGATCCAACAGACAGCGTGTGAAAGACAGCTTCAGCGTCATGCCAATCCAGTCCCAGGCAGCCATGGGTGAGACGACCTCCGGTGGCTTCAGCATAGTGTATGTAACGGGCGCCGTCATAGACCATCTTGTACCTGAAGAACCCGGGAACACGCCTGTCTTCCCAACGTGCAGGGATCGGCTCGTTTTCTTCTACAAAATACCAGTCCGGCCTGATCCAGTCATCAACCGGAGTCTTGCTCTTGATGGGAAATATGCCGACCGGAGTCTCAAATGCGCCCACATGGGTTTTCCCTTTGCCAATGGCCACTGGGCCTATCCTTAGCAGCCCACCGTTTCTGTCATACAGGTAGAACTGGAAATTCCTCTTGTCTATGACAACAAACGCCTTACCATTGCGGTTTTTTATCGCGCTGGAAATGTAGCGCGCTTCCTGCATGACCTGCTGGACCTGGCCCTCATCGTTGAGCCTGTGTCCGTAGTAGGAGTCATACATCTGCGTTTGCTGAGGCTGGCGATCTGCATAACCCTGATCGGACGAGCGCGCCATTTGTTCCCTTAGTATGGCCTCGGCGTCTCTGTGATCATATTGAAGGTTTGCCATAGGGTTCGTGTTCGGAAAGTATTGGGTGCTGGGAGCCGCCTGATTGCCATAATTCTGGTAAGGGTTGTTACCCGGACCATACTGGTAAGGCTGCTGATAGTAGTTGTCGTAATACTGGGCATAAGCCGGGACAGCGACGAGAAACACCGCCAGTAGTCCTGGCATTGACTTGATTCTGTTCCACATCATTAAACCCTCATCTTCAATAATCGCAGAGTTAAACCCATAATCCCTCTGAAATTATGTCTTGTATAGATTAAAAGAAATTAAGTGTCAACAAAAGCTGAACACGATAAAGAGCAGTTATACATCATAGTTAAAGTCAGGATTTAACCTGGCTCTTAACTTCCTGTAAAAACGTGACTATTGAACCGATTATTCATGAAAAGGATTTGCGTGGCCCCATTCACCGATTAGAGAGCGTGCCTCGCAAAATGTTCCATGTTCGAAAGCTGCCTCATGGGGCAAACATCATTTTATTCAGAGTGAATACCGTATTTCTTGAGTTTGTATTGCAAATTACTCCTTGATATTCCGAGTATTTTAGCGGCCTGAGCCTGAACGTTGTTGGACTGTTTCAAGGCCTGGCGAATCATTTTCTCTTCAATTGCATCCAGCGTATCCATCAGTCCGGAATCCATGGAGATCAGAGTGTCGGTTTCTTCAAGGGTTTGTTCGTGCGTTCTGAGTTCGGAAGGCAAGTCGGATTTTTTGACCGTGGAGCCTCTGGACATTACCAACGCGCTTTCAATGACATTTTCCAGTTCTCTCACATTGCCCGGCCAACTATAGGAATACAGAACTCTCATTGCCTCCGGATCGACTTCTTTTATTTTTCTATCCAGTTTGCGTGAATATTTACCCACAAAGTGAGCTACCAGGAAAGGTATGTCGGAGCGTCGTTCTCTCAACGGAGGAACTCTAATGTTCACCACGTTTAGTCTGAAAAAGAGGTCTCCTCTGAAACGCCCCATTTCGACTTCTTCCTTGAGGTCTTTGTTGGTTGCTGCGACCAACCTCACGTTAACTTTTATCTCCTTGTTGCCGCCGACTCTCTGGAACTCCTGCTCCTGAAGAACTCTGAGAAGCTTGACCTGTAGATTGAGAGGCATTTCTCCAACTTCATCGAGAAAAAGAGTTCCATTGTTCGCATACTCGAACTTCCCTTCTTTCAAACCTACAGCCCCCGTAAATGATCCCTTTTCGTGACCGAACAATTCCGATTCCAGCAGATTTTCGGGGATGGCGGCGCAGTTGAGTGACACAAATTGGGCCTGATTTCTGGAGGAAGCCTGGTGCAATCCACGCGCAACGAGTTCCTTGCCTGTTCCCGATTCCCCGGTGATAAGAACAGTAGTGGGGGTGTCAGCCACTCTTTGCATTATGGAGAAAACTTTTTTCATTCGGTCTGATTCGCCTACAATGTTTCCCCACGAGTTGCCCAGTTCTGTCTCAAGGCGACGAATGCTTTTCACGAGTTGTCTTTTTTCGACTCCTCTGGCCACGGCCCGTTTAACATCCTGGTTATCGAAAGGCTTCTGTATGTGGTCCAGCGCGCCTTTTTTCATTGCGTTTACTGCCTGGTCCACTTCGGCGAACGCTGTCATCAGGATGACAGGTAGGTCTGAATCGATGTTGAGGATTTTCTCAAGTAACTCTATTCCTGTCATTCCAGGCATCTTTATGTCGCTCAGCACCGTGTCTATGGACTCGCTCTTAATTATTTCCAGGCCCTCAGATGCTGTGGAGGCCGTCAGAACCTCGTATCCCTCGTCGCTCAGAAGGTCCTCGAGCACGAACAGATAATTTTTTTCATCATCGACTA
>CAYNZA010000001.1:0-23471 GCA_964401595.1 uncultured Desulfomonile sp. | reverse complement strand
CCACCATCCTCAATTGCTTCGAATGCGTTCATGGTGATGTTCAGAAAAGCCTGATAAAGCAGGTCTGAATCTCCTTTTACCATTGGGTCAGAGCCTTCAGCGCCATAGTCTGACCACCTTATCTGTCTGGCTTGTATTTCGTGCTCCAGGTGGCTCTTGACCTTGTAAAGGACGTTCCTTACATCAACCCTGTCAGCGGCTGGAGATCTTGGACGGGCAAAATCCAGGAAATCAGTTAATATGAGGCTAAGTCTCGTGGCTTCCTCGACTACTATGCCGGCAAGTTTTTTGATCCTTACGGGATCGGGGTTTTCTTTGTTTAAAAGAACTTCACCGGAAGAACGAATGATTCCAAGTGGATTTCTGATTTCATGGGCTATTGTGGCGACCATTTGCCCAATGGACGCAAGCTTTTCGGACTGCTGAAGCTGTTCTTCCAGCCTTTTCTGTCTGGTGGCCCTATCAATGAGCATCATCTCTCCACGGCGGACAATCAGGGTCAGCATTATGAAGAGGAAGGCCATAAGACCAGTGGCCACGACCATGATGACGAGTATCGATCGCTGAACATGGAGATACTGGTCTGTAACATCCTGAGATATCTGGATCACACCATAGATTGCTCCGAGCATCCAGTAATTTCCGGTCCCCTCACGCAGGGGGTAGTATGTGTCGGCCAACCATTTGCCATACCACTGGGATTGTGTTCTGTCGCCCTGTCTGATCTTCGTGTGGTCCTTACCGTTTAATGCGTCATCTATCGCCGAATTCTCCGGTTCATAGGTCCCGATGAGGTCATATTCGGTGCTATAAACTATCTTCCGGGACCGGTCTATTATCTTGATTCGATCAATTTTCAAGCCATAGGTGAAGTCTTTTATGAGTGAGTCGAGAGCGCCGAACTGATCCCATTTTCTGAGATCCATTTTTGCTCCTCTGGCTTTGAGAGGAGCGTAAAAACCTATGAAAATATTGTAATTAAGGTTTTCCGCAAGCAGTCTTGCATAATTCTCCGCGCTCTTTAACAGTGTGTCTATGTTACGGGAATACAAAAATGCGCCCAACAGGAAAGTAACAACCGCTATGACGGCAAAACCCGAGATGAAGAAATATTTTAGAAGCCGAAAAGGCCCTCCCGATTTTTGCGATTGCATCTTGCTAGTCATACCGGCCTCAAGGCATTATTGCCGCTTTGATCTGTAGAGCGGCTTTCGGTCGCCGGTTCATGACAGCCGTCAATATTCTGGATCCTGTTCCAAATGACATTTTCAGGCGTTACCCAGGTCTTCAGGTTTTATTCGCTCCAGTATTTTGGTCAATTCCTCGTCGGTTTTCTCGACGTCTTCCTGAGTGAAGACGACTCTCTTGCGTGGTTCATCCATGTTTTCGGCTTCCGACATTCCCTGAATGACCCTTTCACTGACAAAGATGGAAGCCCCGGTCCATGTAGCCAGCACCAGAGAGTCCGAAGGCCTGGCGTCTATTGTCACCAGCCTGGAATCTGGTGTCTTGAGATAAATGGTTGCGTAATAGGTGTGGTCCTTGAGATCATCTATCTCAATGTGTTCAAGTCGCGCTCCAAGCTTTTCAACCAGATTCCTCATCAATTCATGCGTCAGCGGTCTCTGGAAGACCTCTTTGCTAATGGCCCTTTGAAGCGCCATAGCTTCTACAGGCCCTATCCAGATGTAAAGCTCACGCTCGCCTGATATCTCTTTCAGTATTACAACCGGTTGCATGTTTCTCGTATCGGATGCAATTCCAGCTATTTTCATCTCCTGAAATTTGTTCTCTGATTTCAAGATAACCTCCTCCAAGGAGTGTGGGTTAATACAAAAAACGGCTGTGAAATTTGCCGTCATTAAAAAAATCCGCCGTCCGCGCACAACCACCGGAAATTCTAGCCAATAGCTCCTGATCAAGGACCCAATTGCAGCCGTTCCGTTATTCTGTTCACCAGGGACTTGGCGCAAACCAGAGAATGTTCAAGTTCTTCAGGCTTCAACTCCAGTGTGATAGTTCCATCATAACCATTTTTAATCAACTCGTAAAAAATACCCTCAAAATCCACTATTCCCTCTCCCATCGGAAGATGCAGGTCGTCCTTGACTCCGGCCCCTCCCAGGTTGTCATGAACATGGACATGCCTGACTCTTTTATGGAAGTCACGAATGATTTCAAATGACCTGTTCAGCCGGGTGAGTAACTGGCCGTGACCTACGTCCAGAGTAAGTGACAATTCCGGAATAGCGGACACGATCCGCGAAAAATCGGAGTTGGATTCCGAGAGATTCTCAAGGCTGACCTCGACATGGCGCTCCTCCCCGAAGCTGCGCAAGTCCTTCAGCGCCTCTATCTTGACGGCAATCACATCCGGTAACACATATCTAGAGTCCATCCATAAATGCGTCGTCAAAAAACCGATTCCCATCTGGCTCACTGTTATAACCGTTTCCTTTAACGCCGGCATGTAATTACCATGCAGGTTTTCAAGACTGTTGGGGTCACCCTCATGAGGTCCGTGGGCGATGAAAAAAAATCCTTCGTCTGCAGTCAGCTCTTTCCTGTTGCGGCTCCAGTAGTCACGTGCCTGTGAGTCCTTAAGAACAACCTCGCCGAAGTCCAGACCGCGGTCTTTCAGGTGTTTAATATCGCCGACCGTCCTGACATGTCCACCGTAGAACATGAAGATTGACCTTTCTCCGAATGCGCTTCAATCCCTGGTCTTCTCAGAGCCCGATTTCTTCATCGGTGAGATAACAGGCGGGATCGGGGGCCCAAACATCGCCGTGGACCGCCTCAGCCCTGACCCGAAAATTTCCTCCGCAGATGTTCAACCACTTACACTTTGAGCAGCGTCCGGTAACATGCGCCTTCTTATCCTTGAGTTTCACCAGGAATTCGTTTTCCCTATCGGTCCATATCTGTGAGAAGGGTTTGTTCAGGACGTTCCCCAAGGTGAGATGCCTCCAGAACTGATCCGGGTGAACGTCTCCATTCCATGAAACACATCCTATCCCTCGTCCGGAATTGTTTCCCTCATTCATTTGCAACAGTTGCATCACCTGCGAAGCTCTCTCGGGATCTTCCCTGAGCATCCGCAAGTACAGAAAGGGGCCATCCGCATGATTATCAACTGTCAGAACTTCCACGGGCATACCCAAGTCGTGGAGACGTCTGGTCCTGTCCATAATGGTGTTCACCACTTCTCTGGTCTCATGATGCGTGAGGTCTTCTTCAATCAATTCCGCCCCTCGCCCTGAGTATACAAGGTGGTAGAAGCAAATCCGCGGTATTTTCTCAGATTCAACCAGATCGAAGACGCCTGGAATTTCCCTGAAATTGCGTTTGTTGATGGTGAAGCGCAACCCGACCTTCAGCCCATTTTCCTTACAGTTCTTTATGGCCCGAATGACCCTGGAAAATGTGCCGGGCATCCCCCTGAACTCGTCATGAGTCTTCTCAAGGCCGTCCAGACTGATTCCAACATAGGACAAACCAACCTCTTTCAGTAGTTTTGCCATCTTGCCATCGATCAGGGTTCCGTTAGTGGATATGACAGCCCTCATGCCCCGGGAAGACGCATGTCTCATGAATTCCAGCAGATCCGGTCTGATTAGCGGTTCTCCTCCGGAAAACAACACAACAGGAACTCCAAAGGAACTGAGGTCGTTGAGCAGGTCAATGCCCTGGTCATGGTTCAACTCGCCGCTATAATCTCTATCCTCCGAATGGGAATAACAATGAACGCATTTGAGGTTGCAACGTCTTGTAACATTCCAGACGACCACCGGTTTTTTGTCGGACGAGAATTGGAGAAGGTGAGAGGGCAGGTCTTTAGAAAGCCTTCCGTATCTCAACGGGTCTGACGCCTCCACGGCGCCACAGTAAAGTTTGGAAACCCCTATCATTATATTACCTCTGTATCGTTCATTGAATCAGAACCATTGTGATTTAATAATCGCCCCGTTCAGCTAAACCATCCCGAACAAAGCTGGGGTTAGTTTAATTTAAACGATTCTTGAGCGTTTGACATAGTCAGCAATGATTTGCGAATGGTCAAACGCAATTGGAAACGGGAGATTTTCCGGGTCCACTATCATCAAGTCTTCGGCGTCATCGGCCGGCGCCGGAACGCCATGGCCCCTGGCGACAAAAACAACAGTTAACGTATGGCCACGAGGGTCCCTCGCCGGATCAGAATACACTCCAAGCAGATCCGTTATGACAATTTCAAGCCCGGTTTCCTCACGCGCTTCCCTGACGGCTGCATCCTCCGCTTTTTCTCCATAGTCTATGAAGCCGCCCGGAAGGGCCCATCCATGTGGTGGATTCTTTCTCCTGATGAGAACAATCCCTCCATCGATTTCTATGACTATATCGGTTGTCGGCGCAGGATTCCTGAAAATCCAAACCGTATTTCCGCATTGTCCACAATTCACGTCGCGCTTAACCGGCATCGCCAAAATCCCCTGTCACTTATCTGAACAGATTCGACCAGTCCTGCCGAAACGTCAAGGCTCCGACACTCTGGGCTTAAAGTATAAACCTCATTTTTTACCATCTACCGTGTGATGTTGCAAATCTCGCTAAGAAATTTGCACTATTCCAAGAAAAAAATTTCGCACGCGCTTGACAAGTCACGGAAGTGTTGGCACTCATAAAGGGAGAGTGCTGATAATCAAAACAGTGCACAACACAAAAAATAATTCATTAGCGCGGAGGTTAGACCATGAAATTTCGTCCTCTATATGATCGGATCCTTGTAGAAAGGGTCGAATCAGAGGAAGTTACAAAGGGCGGCATCATTCTTCCTGACACAGCGAAAGAGAAACCACAGCAGGGCAAGATCATAGCAGTTGGACATGGAAGACGTTTGGAGGACGGCAAGGTTGTTCCTTTGGAACTGAAAGCCGGTGACGTAGTTCTTTTCGGCAAGTATTCGGGATCTGAAATCAAGGTCGAAGGCGTCGAGTATCTCATAATGAAGGAAGACGACGTGTTGGGTCTGGTTGAATAACAGCATCTCAACCGTAACTATGAATTTTAAAAACCACGTTTCTAAATATAAGGAGCAAAATAAATGGCAGCTAAGATAATTTTGTTTGAACAGCAGGCGAGGGACAAAATACTTCGTGGCGTGAACATCATGGCGGACGCCGTCAAGTCAACACTGGGCCCGAAGGGCCGCAACGCCATTCTGGAGAAATCCTGGGGATCCCCGAATGTTACCAAAGACGGTGTGACGGTAGCCAAAGAAATCGAACTTGAAGACAGGTTCGAGAACCTCGGCGCCCAGATGCTCAAGGAAGTCGCTTCCAAGACTTCAGATGTCGCCGGTGATGGAACCACGACAGCCACTGTTCTTGCTCAGGCCATTTATCGTGAAGGTATCAAGATGGTAGCGGCCGGCGCTTCTCCCATGGACATCAAGAGAGGAATCGACGCCGCTGTTGAGGCGGTTGTGGCCAATCTCAAGAAGCTGTCCAAGCCCACCAAGGACAAGAAAGAAATCGCTCAGGTCGGAACAATTTCAGCCAATAACGACGTTACCATTGGTAACATCATTGCTGAAGCCATGGAAAAAGTCGGAAAAGAAGGCGTTATTACAGTAGAAGAAGCCAAAGCGATGGAAACTTCTCTGGATGTCGTCGAAGGTATGCAGTTCGACCGTGGCTACCTTTCACCTTACTTCGTGACTGATCCTGAGAGAATGGAAGTCGTTCTTGATGAGCCGTACATTCTCATCAATGAGAAAAAGATCTCCAACATGAGAGATATGCTTCCGCTGCTGGAGCAGGTGGCAAAAATGGGTCGTCCGCTTCTTATCGTGGCGGAAGACGTAGAAGGCGAAGCTTTGGCGACGCTGGTGGTAAACAAACTTCGTGGCACCCTGAATGCCTGCGCAGTCAAGGCCCCTGGTTTTGGCGACAGACGTAAAGCCATGTTGGAAGATATCGCTGTGCTCACGGGTGGTCAGGCTATATCCGAAGATCTCGGTCTGAAGCTTGAGAATGTCACCCTGAATGACCTTGGGCGTTGCAAACGCGTAACCATCGACAAAGACAACACCACGATCGTAGACGGCGCCGGCGCAAAAGAGAAAATTGAAGGCCGCGTGAGACAGATCAGAACCCAGATCGATGAGACCACCTCCGATTATGACAGGGAAAAACTGCAGGAGCGTTTGGCGAAACTGGTGGGCGGTGTTGCGGTTATCAATGTTGGCGCAGCTACTGAAACCGAAATGAAGGAAAAGAAGGCCCGCGTAGAAGACGCTCTTAACGCCACAAGGGCCGCAGTGGAAGAAGGCATAGTTCCTGGCGGCGGCGTTGCGTACCTCAGGTGTCTGGACGCCATAAAAGATCTCACCCTCGAAGGGGACGAGCTTACCGGCGCCAAGATAGTGATCAGGGCTCTCGAAGAGCCTATCAGGCAGATTTCCACCAACGCAGGACATGACGCATCAATAGTAGTGGACAAGATCAAGAACGCATCCGGAGCTTTCGGCTTCAATGCTCACAAGGAAGTGTACGAAGACCTGCTCGAGAACGGCGTAATCGACCCGGCAAAGGTGACCAGGCTTGCCCTTCAGAATGCGGCTTCAGTTGCCAGCCTTATGCTGACCACGGAAGTTATGGTTGCTGAGAAACCAAAAGAGAAAGACGCGCCCCCTATGCCCGGTGGCGGTATGCCTCCAGGTGGCATGTATTAATAGATTTCTATCCTCAAAAAAGCGGCCCAGTGGCCGCTTTTTTTTTGGATGCCCTGCTTTTCATTTATAAGTAATGTGCTATGAAGTTAATATAGATCATTACAAGCCAGGCGGATTCATGGCGGCGAAAGGACTCGCGTGCCGGAACGCGTAGCCAACAGGAGTTCGGCTGTCTTTTTTCAGGAACATGGGACGAGAGACTTTAATATTCACTCGCTCATACTTGAATATCTAATTATCCAGGAGAATTTTTCCATGACACAGAGCAACCCGGATGCTGGTTTCAGGGTAGATCATGACGCGTTAGGTGATGTATATGTGCCGGCCGACAAGTATTGGGGGGCGCAGACTCAAAGATCGGTGATGAATTTTCCTATCGGCGTTGAACATTTTCAGTGGGGTAGGCCGGTCATCCGGGCATTCGGCATCCTCAAGAAATGTGCGGCTCTGGCTAACCTGGAACTTGATCAGTTGCCCAGGCAAAAGGCGGATTTGATCGTTCAGGCTTCAACAGAGGTTATAGATGGATTGCTGGATGACAACTTCCCTCTGGTGGTTTTTCAGACAGGGTCAGGCACACAGTCAAACATGAACGCCAACGAGGTTATCTCGAACCGCGCAAATGAACTGGTTGGCAGTCCTCTGGGTTCCAAGAGTCCGGTTCATCCGAATGATGATGTTAATCGAAGCCAATCATCAAACGATGTTTTTCCGACCGTCATGCATATAGCGACCGTTGAGCAGATAACCGAAAGCCTTCTCCCGGCTGTTACAGTGTTGAGGGACACACTTCAATCAAAAGCGCTCGCGTTTGAAGAGATTGTAATGATAGGAAGAACTCACCTGCAGGACGCCACCCCATTGACGCTAGGACAGGTCATCTCCGGTTGGGTTGCCCAGCTTGATCAGGCAGTGGCCGCTATCAAAGGAGCTTTGCCGTGGCTATATGACCTTGCTCTCGGAGGAACGGCAGTAGGAACGGGGTTAAATGCTCATCCCGATTTTGCAGGGGTTTCAGCCGGGAAGATAGCCAATGAAACAGGGAAACCTTTTGTAAGCGCCCCAAACAAGTTTGCCTCACTCTCAGCGCATGACGCCATGGTTCAGGTCTCGGGGACCTTGAGAACTCTGGCCTGCGCACTGATAAAAATAGCCAATGACATCAGATGGTACGCATGTGGCCCCAGAGCGGGGTTAGGAGAAATAACCATTCCTTCCAATGAACCGGGATCATCAATAATGCCCGGGAAAATAAATCCCACCCAGTGTGAGGCCATGACTCAGGTCGCCGTTCACGTTTATGGAGCTGACGCCGCCGTGGCCTTTGCAGGATCACAGGGTAATTTTCAGCTTAATGTTTACAAACCGGTGATTTTATACAACGTGCTCACATCAATCCAGTTACTGTCCGAGGCTTGTTCGACATTTAACGATAAATGCGCAACAGGAATAGAACCAAACCATAATCGGATAAAAGAGCAGCTAAATAACTCTTTAATGCTGGTCACAGCCTTAAATCACCACATTGGCTATGAAAAAGCAGCCAAAATATCGCTTCATGCGTACAGGAATGAGTTGTCGCTCAAGCAGGCAGCGCTTGAGCTAGGTTTTGTGACGGAACGACAATATGATGAATGGGTAGTCCCGGAAAAGATGGTAAAGCCACTTAAGGTTTAATCCGCCTTCATTTTTGATCAGTTCTTTTCTTTATACTTTATGAGCCGACCAAAAAATTCGGTCTCACAATAGTGACATTTGAGTGTGAGAGGTTCTCTTGAGACGACGTGGTATTTTCCCGCTATTTGTTCATGGTTGGTGATACAGAAACGATCGGGACATACTACCACGTCTCCAACGGACTCCGGAATCTCCACCTTGTGTTTTTCAGTTACCTTGCCGTTTTCAATCCGCGTAATTGTGGCGTTAGGCGCAATCAAAGCTACTACTTTGAGCATATTTCTCGTCAGACTGAGATTTTCCATCTTGATAATGTCTTTTTTGAGCATGGATGGAGATTCAAAGTTGATACCGATTGCGATGATGTCGCCAGTTTTTCGGGCGAATTCCCCCAACCCCAATACCTGGGAAATCTGGTAGGCCTTACCGGCCGGAATGTGATCAATGACTATTCCTGAATCAATTTTAGCAATCGTAATAGAGGTTTCTCTTCTCATTTTATAGCCCCCAAAATCAGAGCAAGGAGAGTTTCTCTCACCAGAAGCCCATTTCTTGCCTGCTGGAAATAGTATGCGTATGGAGTGTCATCAACATCCTGAGCTATTTCCGTGACTCGAGGCAGGGGATGCATTATTTTCATGTTGTTTTTAACATTTGACAGCATGGACGCCTCAAGTCGATAGATGCTACGGAATTTTTCCGCCAGGGCGCTCTCCTGGAGACGCTCCATTTGTATGCGTGTCATGTAGAGTATGTCGACGTCGGAGATGAAATCTTCAATTCTGCTGCCTTCCGTGACAGATCCACCTGTTTCGGATATCTCTTTCTTGCATTTGTCGATCAGGGACCGGGGCATTGCCAGATCTCTCGGCGAAATGAATATGAGATTACAGTTATTATATTTTAACAGCGCCTCCGACAATGAATGAACGGTCCTTCCATTCATGAGGTCGCCGACCATGGCTATTGTAATGCCGTCGAGGCGCCCCTGGGTCTCCTGAATGCTGTAAAGATCGAGAAGAGTTTGAGTAGGGTGCTGGTTGGGGCCGTCACCGGCGTTAATGACAGGAATGACAGCGGCCTCGGATGCGACTCTGGCTGCCCCTTTCAAAGGATGGCGGATCACAATCACATCGAAGCCATAGCCGTCATGCATTTTGACTGTGTCCCAGAGTGACTCCTCCTTCACTGCCGAGGTTATGTTGGCGTCATAAAAGCCGCCTATTTTTCCTCCAAGGTTACGCATTGCAACTTCGAAAGAAGTTCTGGTGCGGGTTGAAGGTTCAAAAAAAAGCATGGCGGAGACTTTTCCTTTGCACAGTTTGCTCCGTTGAGGATGATTTCTGATTGGCTCCACCCTTGACAGAATGTGATCGATCTCAGTTCTGGTGAGATCTTTCATGGAAATTATGTCTTTTCCCTTAAAGTTCATTGATCATAGCCTTTTCTTATCCGTGTTTGGGTAGTTGATGTCCAGACAAATTCATGGGTGAATCGTAGGTCACTCCATTCAGAATTACCTTGAAAACAGCTCCAGGTAGGGGAATCTCATTGAAGGGCGACCAGGCGCATCTGGTTTGAAGTGGGCCCCTGCCCACTACCATGTTATCCTTCACCAAGGTCTTTCCTGACAGATCCAGAACGGTAAGGTTGGCCTGATCGCCCACTTTGACTGAACCGAAGTCGCCGGAAATGTAGTCAGAGATTAGCCGTGCCGGGGCTTTAGAAAAAACTTCAGCTATTTTATTGTATGAAAAACCACATCTGTTGATCAGCCAGGCAGCAAACGGGCCGTAGGTATCGAGTTGTGGCATGCCGGGCGAGCCGTTCCTTTTGTCCTCAACAGTGTGCGGGGCATGGTCACCGGCGACCATGTCGATGAGACCGTCTCGAAGCGCTTCAAGAAGGTCACTCCTCTGCCGCTCAGACCGCAATGGCGGGTTACAGTCAAAAAAAGAGCGGTTGCTATGAACAACCGCTCCATCTCCGAAGACGCCGGATTCATCTACACTGAAGAACAGGTGGTGTGGAGTAACCTCGCTGGTAACTTTGGCTGATGACGCCCTGTTGAACTCCTGGATGAGTTGCACGGCTTCAATAGTGGAAACATGACAGATATGGGCGCTCAGACCATGCTTTGCCGTGAGGTCAAGAATTCTGCGCACTGCGCTGATTTCAGCAATGGCAGGCCTGTTTCTCCAACGCTCGGTGAGGCTCGAATTCTCTTGAAGGATGACCGGGTCCTCCGCATGGAAGAAAACGTGACGACCGGAATATCGACTCAAAGCGCTCTCAACATCGTCCCAACATGAGAATGAAGACAGTGCGGGCTTGTGATCCAGATAAAGCTTGCAGGGGATGTTGCCCCACGGTTCCGAAGTTGATGTTATGCAGGCCAATGGGATTACTGGACACGGGGATGTTTGCGTCAACAGCAATTTGGCATTGTAGGTCTCTTCGTTGTCGGGTGGAATCGGATCGTTGGGCATAGCCGCGTATAAAACCACTCCTCCGTTCAGAGCAGCCATTGCGGCAGTGCGAAAAGTTTCCTTTGCAGTCATTTTTTGCCAGTCTGATTTCTGAACATTGTTCGCCTCAGAGGGCAAAGCATATTCTCTGGCATGAACATGCGCATCAATGAAGCCCGGAAAAGTCACCAGATTGGTGTCAAGACCTGTATCCAGTTTCTCAATTTTCTTTATGATTCCATCCGTAACAGTGATTCTGGCGCCAGAGGAACCCTCCTCAAGAATAACATTGGATTCGAAAATGATATCGTCCACTCAGGATACACCTCCCTTCTGAAACATTACTTCGAGAGACTGAGTCCGGCGGCCTCCCTGCAAACGCCCATCAAGCTGCAGTTGCGGCTATTATCGCTCTGCAAAAGGCCGGAAGGTCATCCGGTTTTCTGGATGTAATCACATTTGCGTCCTGAACCAATTCTGCGTCTTCCCAGATTGCGCCAGCGTTTATCATATCATCCCTTATTGCGACATACGATGTGACCCTCAATCCTTTCAAAACCCCGGCGCTCACCAGCATCCAGCCTCCGTGACAAATGGATGCGACAACTTT
This sequence comes from uncultured Desulfomonile sp., assembly GCA_964401595.1. Lineage (GTDB taxonomy): Bacteria > Desulfobacterota > Desulfomonilia > Desulfomonilales > Desulfomonilaceae > CAITZA01. Next base: position 12,001 of record CAYNZA010000001.1, on the reverse strand, counting down.
TTTCCGGTCAAATGCGTCTTTGACCAGTTTCACCATCGGTGGATGAATTCTCATTTTATCAGGCGCAAAGCCACCTGGAATTATTATGGTGTCAAAATCGTTTATGGAAACCTCGGTCGCCGATTTTTCAGCCACTGCCGGGATACCATATTTGCTGTGGTAGGTAGCGGAATGCCCCGGTCCAACTATGGTCACTTTGCAACCTTCTTCTATGAGACGGTAGTACGGATACCAGACCTCAAATTCATTGTACATGTCTTCAATAAGGATAATGGCTCTCTTGCCCGATAATCGCATTAAACACCTCCATTCAATTCAGAAAGTTCCGAGAAAATCGTTAATTCAGTCTGTTAGAATCCATGGGCGCATTACATTCCCATGATCGGACTCTTCTCCGTAACTGAGAAGTTGGTAATGACATACACGTTCCTGTCCATCCTATCTAAAAAGACTGATCTGCTTCAATGAAATCTCGTCCGGTCCGGATGGCTGGGTGTATTTGACAAAACGCGCCCTGGTTTCTCTGTCGGAGTAATATTCGAAACCGGGCCATTGATCGAAGCTATCAGCAACATTCTCCTCAACATTCACCCATGGCTCCCAGGTATTTCCATCTGTCGATACTTCGATTCTCCATTTTTGCGGCGCAGTGTTTTGTGAACCCCAGACTATTCTGAGTCTGGAGATTGGCAGGATGTCTCCGAGGTCCAGCGAAACATCAGCTTTGGTGGTTGACGTTGATTTTACCTCGAGTCCATTTGCGGATGGATAGCCTTTCAGTATGTTCAGTCCGGCGTCTGTTGGCTTGCCTTCGACAAAAACTTTGGCATTTTTGGAATAGTCGGTGAAATACGAATCATACGGTTCCCGAAGTTCATCGAAGGGTTTCAGAGGGATCCCGAAAACCTGTTTCTTGATTTTTGCCACGAGCGCTTTGGCTATTATGAAGTTGGCTCCGTTAGTCAAATGGCACCAATCAGTGAAAACCCAATCGTTGGTTGAGTCAAAGATTGTGGTTAGGTCCACAACCTGAAAATCATCTTCAGCGGCTCGTTTTATGACCTGACTCACCAGTGTGTCATAGGTCTTTGCGGCATCGTAAAAACCGATCTTGTCCATGCCGGTGACTTTTTCAATTTCCTGTTCGAGAAGAGTCCTCTTCTTTTTGGAATTCTTGAACATCGGCTGGAGGGCAAATACATGGGGTACTCTATCTGCTTGCAGCGCCTTGTGATAGATTGTGGCTATATCGGCCACTTGAGCCACATTTTTGTTGAGGTATTCAATCATTTCAGGCGTTGGATCCTGAGGGTGGGCAGCGAAGCCCCTGTTTTCCATTAAGATGCCGGGTCCTTCACCTTTGTTCATTGCAAGCCATGTAAAAAAATAGGTGTTTCTTTTGAGCCAGAGCGTGATGTAGTTCATCAGTCCTGTCTTGCTCATGTCCATGACCTCGGTCACAACTTCAAAATAGGGGCCCTCAGTGAAATAGTTCCAGTCCTTCAAGGGCCTTGCAACCGTGTGTACTTCATTTGCTCCGTCCAGGGCCACAACCAGATCAGGCTGATAAAGCCTCAGCTTGGCCAGATATCTCATCAGGTTATTTTGATAAACGAAACCGGCGACACCCGCATTTATTACCCGGACGGTCTTACCCCCAATCTTTTCTCTGATCTGCGGGTCCGCATTCATCAGCTTTTCCATGATATGGGGAATAGTCCAACGGTATGTCACTTCATAAAAATCACAAACGACGTCAGCAGGCGGGACAGGACCTCGGCCATACACAACTGAACCGCCCGTCACAATGACCCGAAACTCGTCCACCGGTTTTTCCACAGGTACGCTATCAAAGTCCTTGAAGCTTTCTTCGTTTATATACTCTAATGAATTCCCCAATTTGGTATTTCTGACAGCGGCGAACCCGGGTGTGGGTTCATAGCCGTATTGCGGAGCTACAGTTTGCGAGCTTCGCCTTGCCAGGTCCATGTCTCGGCCTGAATAGGCCTGGCCCAAGGGGGACTCCTTCACTTTCAAATATGCGTAATATTCCAGTCCTGCAATAAGTCCGACTGCAATCATCAATAAAAATGCTATGTAGATCGTGACGAATATGAACTTCTTCACATCAGTTCCTCGCTCATGTATGAATGTCAATCCGCTGACTATTTAAAATCAGATTTTTCATTTTTTCAAGTCTGTGCCCTGAGACAAAACAAAAGCGCCCCCTGCTTCAGATGTATCCAGAAGCAGGAGACGCCAGTTGTCGTGAAAAAGTATACTAGACTGGCGATAGAAAACAGCCGGACCGGTCTAGCCTATAGGTCGGCCTTCAACCTCCTAGAATAGCGTATAGATGAAGGGCGCCGCCACGGGTGAACTAGCCGCAAGTATTATGAAGGCGGAGAGTATGACCAGAACAATCAAGATGGGGGCCAACCAGAATTTTTTGCGGACTTTCATGAAATCCCAAAATTCTCTAACCAGTGACATACAGAGTCCCTCCTAATTTAATCCATGAATTTTAAAACTGTTTCTTGTATCTTTCAATAGTCGAATCCGAAGGTTGTTCGTGTTCTATCCAATATGTGGATGCCTGGGGATCAATTTTCCGATCCATTGGATCTTTTCCGAACAGCTTCATTAGCAGGCCGGTCGGAGTAATCACCAGGAAAAATATTAGCGTCAGCAAAATTCTTGAGATAAAATAACCGATTACAACAGAGAAAGCCACCCACTGACTAAAAATGAACTTAAACAAGGGAGGGACTAAGCGAGCTGCGAAGAGCGAAACGCCGATTCCTAACCACACATATCCGTAAGTGGAGTCTCGCCAATAGATGAGATGAGCCCCAATAGCGCAAGGAATTATTAAGAATAATGCGGCTAGAATATTCATATCCCGGTTGGTCGGGACTACTACCGCTGCCTTGATCTCTTCACGAATTTCTTGGATGATGTTCATCAGGTTAATGATCTCTTTTAATCTAATGCGTATTGGGATCGCCAGTCCTCATCGTCTTTCAACTTCGGCTGATCCTTTTTATCCAGGAGGAATTTTCCAAGGACGAGAAAATCCATTTCGGTTCTCATAAAGCAGAGATAAGCGTGTTCCGGACTCATCACGATAGGCTCTCCACGAACGTTGAAGGACGTGTTTACGATGACCGGACAACCGCTTTTTTTGAAGAATGCCTCTATTAAATCGTAATAATTGGGGTTGGTCTCTCTATGCACGGTCTGAATTCTGGCAGAGTAGTCAACGTGAGTTATGGCCGGTATATCGGAGCGGACAACATTTAGTTTGTCTATACCCCATAATTTCTGCTGATCCTCGTCCATCGATTTCCTTATACTCTTCTGGACGTCGGCCACCAGAAGCATATAAGGCGAAGGCCTGTCCAGTTCAAAATAATTCTCTACCTGTTCCGCCAGCACCGATGGGGCAAAGGGTCTGAAACTCTCTCGGTATTTTATTTTAAGGTTCATCTGACTTTGCATCCGCGTATTTCTGGCGTCGCCTATGATCGACCTTGATCCTAGAGCACGAGGCCCGAATTCCATGCGTCCGCTGAACCAACCGATCACTTTTCCATCAGCGATCAGGTCTGCCACTCTGGAAAAACCGTCTCCATTTCCAATGTAATGATAAGGGTAACCGTGGGAATCCAGGAATTTCCTGATATCATCCTCTGAGTATTCAGGCCCCAGGTAAGAGCCATGCTGAAGATCCGTGGAATCGTTGGTCACCCTTTTGTTGTTGAGTAACTGGTGCCACACGAACAGCGCGGCTCCAAGCGCTCCCCCGGCGTCACCGGCTGCAGGTTGAATCCATATATCCTCGAATGGCCCTTCTCTGAGAACTCTGCCGTTGCCTACACAGTTCAGCGCCACCCCGCCGGCCATGCACAGGTACTTTTCACCCGTAAGCTTGTGGATGTGTCGTGATGTCCTGAGCATGACTTCTTCAGTAACCACCTGGACAGATTTGGCAATATCCATCTCCCGTTGGGTCAACTGACTCTCCGGTTTACGTGCCGGGCCATCGAACAGTTTCTCAAAGGTATGTCCTGTCATGGTCAGGCCATAAGGATAGGTGAAATATTTCATGTTAAGTTTGAATGACCCGTCTTCTTTGATGTCGATGAGTTCATTCATTATTGTGTCTACATACCTTGGTTCCCCATAAGGGGCCAGCCCCATAACCTTGTATTCTCCGGAATTGACTTTGAATCCGGTGAAATATGTAAAAGCTGAATAAAGAAGTCCCAGGGAATGTGGAAATCTGATTTCGTAATCAATCCTGACTTTTGATCCTTCTCCAACTCCGAAACTGGTTGTGGTCCACTCACCGACTCCATCCATTGTCAGAAAGGCCGCTTTGTTATATGGTGATGGAAAAAATGCGCTCGCTGCGTGTGACTCATGGTGTTCAGGAAAAATTATCTCGCCGTCGTAGTCCAAAGTTTTTCTGATCAACTTGGGCATGTGGAGTTTCTGTTTTAGCCATAGCGGCATGGCCATGAGAAATGACGCCCATCCCCTGGGCGCATAAGAGACGTAAGTTTCCAGCAGGCGCTCGAATTTTATGAAAGGCTTGTCATAGAAGACCACGTAGTCCAGATCCTTTGAGCTGATCTTGCCCGCTTTCAGGCAAAAATTGACGGCGTCCATAGGAAAGCGATGGTCATGTTTAACGCGAGTAAAACGTTCCTGTTGAGCCGCAGCGACTATTTCCCCGTCTTTTACGAGACATGCCGCGCTGTCATGATAGAAAGCTGAAAGACCGAGTATATTCATTTAGACCTACCGATATGCGCTGATTAATCTCAATTTGATTCCCGGATTGGGATCATTGATGGGCCGATATCTCAAGTATCTCGCTTTCACGGGTTCAGCGAGATAATGTTCATAACCGGGCCATCTGGAGTACCAGTCTATTTCACTGGACGCAGATTTTACAAATGTTTGCCAGTCATTCATGTCCGAAGAATATTCCATTTCCCATTCAGCGGGAGTTGAATTTTCGTCTCCCCACACTATCCTGATCCTGCTGATGGGGTAGATTTTCTGCATGTCCAGAATGATTTCACCTTTTTCATCAGGACTTTTCGGCGTGAATTCGAAGACAGCATCTCCAGGATAACCTCTCAGTGCATTTTGCGCCAGATTAGCCCTGTCTGTTTCAGAAACCGGATAAACCACTTTTGCCGACGCAGCCAGATCCCAAAAGAAAGAATTCTTGTCGGTCGTGGAATCTCCAGCTGAAAGTTGCCGTTGAAATATGTGTTCCTTGACGAGGTTTGAAAGTTCCTTTGCAAGGAGATAGTTGGCTCCGCTTGTCAAATGGCACCAATCCAGAAAAACCCATTCGGAAACATCGTCAAAATAATCTGAAAAATCCGCAATAAAATAGTTCTTTCTTTGAGCGCTGGCAACAATTTTATCTACTAGAAGTTTGTAAGTTTTATCGGATGGAACTCCATAATACTGCTTGAATCCCGGCAGTTCGTTAACCGCCTTTTCCTGAGGACTCATTGGTTTTTTGCTCAAATAAAGCCAGGGCTGCAAAGCCAGTATGTGTGGAATGCCATCATTCTGTATTGACGATGTATAGTCCTCCACCACCCGGACAACTGTGTCTATGTTTCTGTCCAGCATTTTGGACATTTCCTCAACCGTGTTCCCCGAAGATTTTGTGTCGGCTTCATTTTCTGCAATAACTGCTTTATGAACAGGAGCCCTGACATTCAATTCCTGGAAAATGTCCTGACCGGCCCATAGATACGTCATCAAAAATGTGTTGTTTTTTAACCACAATGTCAAGTAAGACGCCAACCCTGAGTTGCTGTAAGAATAGATATCTCTAATGATATTATTATACTGGCCTTCCTGGAAGTAGTTCCAGTCAGGTATCAGTTTGCTTACTAGTGGCAATTCATTGGCGCCGTCAAGAGAAATGATCAGGTCGGGTTTAAACTGGCGCAGTTTTACGGGATATCTTATCAAAAGGTGCTGATATGCGTGTCCCCACACTGCCGTGTTGTAAACCCGGATCTTCTTGCCCTCGATGGGAGCCGTGGCGTTCAGTATCATCTCCATGATGTGAGAAATGGTTTCCCGGTATTCTATACTATAATGGTTGGTCAGATTGACGGCCTCCCCTATGGCGCCGAGTCCAAAAGCGGTAGATCCTCCGGTAAGAAATATCCTGTACTCATCTTCAGGTTTGTCCACCGTTATTTCCCTGGGTTCACGAAACCCGGCGTTGTTGGCGTATTCATACTGATTACCTTTTAATATGTTAAACTCAACGCAGGCTCCCGGAGTGAAATCGTAATCATAGTTCGAAACCGGTTGTGTGGCGTCCTTTCTAACCATGTCGAAGTCGTGGTGGTATACCGTGCCGAGATATGACTTACTCAAGGCATAAGCGGAGAATTTCTCCATGCCCCATAGAAGAATTCCAACGGCCGCCACCAGGAAAATCACATACGCCCCAATTTTAGCCAGGTAAATGACAGCTCTTCCGATTGCCTTCATGCTCACTTCCATGAAAATAATAAAGATAAGGCCCCGGTTCCGGAAAACCTTTAAAATCAAGCCACAATTAGGACTCCTTTTGCATGAAAAGGTTCATGCGCATTTATTTATCCTAAAGGAAAAATTTAGGCAAGCCTTTGAAAAACGCCACTGACATCAAGCGCTTGAGAGAACTGAATCAATGAGGTCTGTCAGAATTTTAGTCGAACACCTTGAGAAATCCTCAATGCAGGGATAATATAAGAATAGTCAAAAATCATAATGAGAGGTCGCAGATGAAACATCGTATTACGAATATCATGTTGGCAGTGATAGCGTCGTTTCTGTTCATGAGTTCAACGACAATGGCATCTGAAAACGGTCAGACAGGCTCACCCGCTTCCACTGTGTCAGCAAGCGGGACCAAAATGTCTTATCGCTATTATTACCCGGCGACTGGCTGTTATTACGTGAAGCAGTGTGTTCGTGTCAACCGGTGGGGCAAATGCTCCAAGTTCAGATGGATCAAAAAATGCGGCCCGCGCAGGGTCATTTGATGACTATTATTCGACGCCTTTAGAATTTTTGACAACTTGACGCCAATTTACGCGTCTCAACATTGCGACCATTCGGGCAAGTCCGGATCAGATGGGCTACTTCGTTCGCCTTTGGCAGTGGCCAGGCTATTTTAAAGAAATGGAACCAATTGAGGTTGGGGTTTATTGTGGCTGAATCAGAAAAAACAAAGACAAAGACGATAGCTGCGACATCGAAGATGAAGCAGATAATGGCGGATCATTTCATTGGGTTGGACAGAATTAGCAAGGACAGGAGCAAAAAGATAGCCTGGTGCACTTCCGTCGGCCCAGCTGAACTTCTTCATTCCATGGGATTCGAAGTCTATTATCCCGAAAACCACGGCGCTATGCTGGGCGCCACAAGAATGGCCACCGATCTGATTCCGGCTGCTAACGCCATGGGCTATTCTCCTGACATTTGCTCTTATCTCACTGCCGACATCGGCGCATACGTCAGAGGATGCACTCCACTAACCAAAGCATACGGCATAGAGAAAGTTCCAAAAGCCGACGTCCTGGTTTACAACACCAACCAGTGCAGGGATGTTCAGGACTGGTTTGCCTATTACGCCAGAGAGTGGAATGTCCCAATAGTGGGTATTCATACACACAGGAATATTCAGGCTGTGGAAGATTATCATATAAACGACCTCGTAGCTCAGATAAAAACCATGATTCCGGTCCTTGAAGACGTTTCCGGAGCGAAATTCGATATCGACAGGCTCAGGGAAGTTGTCGCACTCTCACTGGAATGCACCCGATTGTGGCGGCAGGTCCTGGAGTGCGGGGCAACCATACCTGCTCCTTTAACATTCTTTGACTCCACTATTCATATGGGCCCCGCAGTGGTCCTTAGAGGACTTCCACAGGCAGTGGATTATTACAGAACCCTGCTTGAAGAATTGGAGCAGCGAATAACAGACAATGTTGCCGCTGTTGAAGGTGAGTCCCACCGGATCTATTGGGATGGGATGCCTATATGGGGTAAACTCAGAGACTTAAGTCAGCAATTTTCTTCACTTAAGACAAATGTCGTAGCTTCAACATATTGTAATAGCTGGATATTCGATGCTTTCGATCCCGCCAGGCCATTGGAATCCATGGCCAGGGCATACACAGAACTGTTTATAGTGCGCGACGATTCTTATAAAGAAGCATACATGGAAGCCTGGATAAGGAAATTTTCGATAGATGGCATCATATTTCATGACGCCAAGACTTGTCCGAATAATTCCAACAGTAGATACATGATGCCGCAGAGGATGCGTGACAGGCTTAACCTGCCAGTTTTGGTGGTCAATGGTGACCTGAACGACATGCGTTGCTATTCAGAAGAGCAGGCGAGGACCAACATTGAGGCTTTTGTAGAGCAACTTGACGAAAAAGTGAGATAACTCGGCATGAAATCTCAGTTTGCAGGCGGAGTGGACGTCGGGTCATGCACCACAAAAGGTGTCATCATAGACAGGGATGGAACAATTCTCGCCACCAGGGTCGCTTATTCGGCTACTGATTTCGTAGCCGCTTCAAAAAGTGTCTGGAATGATTGCCTTGCTGAAGCGAATCTTTCTGCCGACGATGACATAGTTGTTTACTCGACCGGCTACGGCAGAAACAGCGTCACTTTTGCCAATGGTTCAATGACGGAGATCGCTTGTCATGGCAGGGGATGTTTCCATTTTTTTGGTGGTCCCATAACCGTAGTGGACATAGGTGGGCAGGACAACAAGGTGATCAAGCTCGATTCTCACGGTAGACGTGTAAGCTTCAAGATGAACAGAAAATGCGCAGCCGGCACAGGCGCTTTTCTTGAAGAAATGGCACTGAGGTTGAGACTACCTATAGAAAAGCTCAACTCGTTAGCCCAGCAGGCTGACAAAGAAATTGTTCTGGGCAGTTATTGTACGGTTTTTTCCGCGACTGAGGTGCTGGAAAAAATTAAGGCAGGTCACAGGGTGGACAGGATAGTGAGAGGACTTTTTCACTCTGTGGTGAAAAGGATACTCGAAATGGACACGCTAACCGATAAAATTGTCATGACCGGAGGTGTGATTGAGCACAATCCTTTTCTGATGACGCTGATGCAAACGCACACTTCATGTCCGATAGTGGCGCCGCCAAAACCGCAGATCACAGGGGCGCTTGGCGCTGCGCTATATGCTTTGGAATCCTCGGAAGATAATGTTTCATAGTGATGTGGACTGGTCGATCTCAGACCAGTCTACCTTATCAGATAGTACGCGCACTCAGGAGGCAAGTCAGTCGTCAATATCTTTTTTGCCGTTATCTCAGGGTTGTAGTTGTTCAATGATCTGATTCTCTCCAGACACTCATTTGGATTGGGACCGTATCCAATCATATCTCCGAGGCATGCGTAACGATCGACTTCCTGACTCCTTGAATGAACAATGAACAGATCCAGGGCTTCCAGGTTTGCGTGAACATCACTGAAGACAGCCAATTTCATGAAGCAGACCTCATTACGATTTTTGCCCTTTAACGTGGAAAGTCAGGGATGGCGGATGGAAGTGTCTCAGGCAAGAAGCGTCATGAAGCGGGACATCTCGAGTCTGTGAATGCCCCCGCCACGGCTAAGGCCCTTACTGAATTTCAATGGAAGCGATACGCATCTCATCTCTGCCCTGCACAATCTGGAGAACTCCAGTACCACAAGCAGGACAAAACGGAACATAGTCATCTAGGGTTGACTCTTTTCCACAGTCCATGCACAGGGCTTTTATGGGAATAATTGTCGTGTGGATGGCTGCGCCTTCTGCTGGGCCTCCTTTTGACAAAGCCTCAAAGGCAAAATCAATTGCGGCGGGCATTACAGCAGTCATTGCGCCAAATTCAAGATTCACGCTAATTATTTTCGAACAATCATGTATTATCAGCTGGTCCTTCAAAGTCTCCATGATAGATTCCACTATGGCTAACTCATGCATTCAAACCCCTGAACAAGATTTAATTATCTATTTATCCGACAGTTGGCTTTTTCATCTGGACCATGGAGGCAAAGTCCAGTTCGAACCCGGAGGAATTTCCTGGAACAGTCTTTCCCCTGTAAAATCTACAAATAATCTGTAGGTTTTTTGAATATCGCTGTTGTTGTGGGTGCTGAAAGCTATATTTCTTCCTTTGTAGGTATAGACGGTTATTATGTCCCCGTTGGCGCCTGAATAAAAGGTCATGGTAGTCTCTTTTCCAGGTATGTCGGGCGCTCGGTCTGTCATCTGGGTGGTAAGACTCTTCAGATTGCTGACATTCGGCATCTGGAATCTCTGTTGAGCGCAGACTTCAGGAATACTCAACATTAGAGTAATAAGAGTATAACACAACGCATATCTTACAGGCATTTCTTAAGCCCCTTCGTCATCTGTAGATGTGGATGTGAATAATAGTTTATCTCTGACTGTTATCTTGTAAAGGCGCCAGAGAGGTCGAAGTTCGTTGACAATAATGAAATAATATTTCAAAGTAAAGCCTTCGTATCAACTTTTGGGGGATGTTGCAATGATTATCGATGAACTGGAACGAAAAGACCTCAGGAACTATCTCGACTTTCTTTTTTGGCATTACAGGGTGGTGGATTCTTTCTGGTACATCTTCGTGGAAGAGGAATATGGGACTGATGTAGCCAATCACTTGAATGAGAGGGTGTGGAGACGGGTCGCCGGAATCGCTGCAAAAGATATATTAAAAAGATATGGAATCACAGAAAAAGGACTTGATGGATTTGTAAAAGCGCTCGATTATTTTCCGTGGAAGATTATAGTTGATTACGAGATTACCAGAAACGAGGACTCTGTAATACTGTCTGTTCCTCACTGTGTAACTCAGGAATCCAGACTGAAAAGAAATTTGCCTGAATATCAGTGCAAGGAAATGCATTTGGGAGAGTTTGAAGGATTCGCCCACATTGTAGATCCCAATATTAAGGTGGAATGTGTTCACGCTCCACTGGATCCTCATCCTCCCGAACGTTTTTGCCAGTGGAAATTTACCATTTGACAAACCACAATGTTTATTAAATCTGTTGTTATAGATCCTGAACAATTCCCGTTTACGGACCGGTATCCGTATGACATTCCGAGTTTGCGTGAAAAGGTAAGACTCCGTTTCTTTCGTAACATAATTTTTTTCACTGGGCATAACGGTTCAGGAAAATCTACCCTATTGGACGCATTGGCCAGAAAAAGCGGTTTGCTACCATGGGGTGGCGTCAAAACACACTCATCTCATGAAAATCCTCACGAATCGCTTTTGTACAAGCACATATCTCTGGAGTGGGATAAACGCAAGCCGTATGGATCATACTTTCGTGCGGAAGTCTTCTTTAATTTTGCCGCAAGTCTTGACGACATTTGCCTTGACGACCCAGGGAGGCTTTCATATTTCGGAGGCGCTTCCTTGAACACATTCTCTCATGGGGAGTCTTTTCTGAGATTTTTTAAAGGATATAGCTTCAATCTGGATGGACTTTATATGATAGACGAACCTGAAGCAGCATTGGACCCGCTGAATCAGGTGGAATTTGTGAAAATATTGAGAGAAAACATAAAAAAAGGAGATAAGCAGTATTTGATTTCTACGCTTTCTCCCGTAATTCTTGCATGTCCTGACAGCCAGATATTCAATTTTGACCGTAGCGGTGTCAAGCCCGCTCTGTGGCAAAGCACCGACAGTTTCAAATTTTACTCGGAATTCCTGAAAGATCCAAACAGGTTTTTTAACTGACAGGTTGATCTTATGAGTGTCGAGCCACAAAAAGAATCTGCGTAGGCCAGGAATCAGTGTCCTCGGCTTTGTTGCATCTGTGCCAGTGGGTTCATTACTATCAGGTAGCTCCAAATGATTGATCCACTCATTGTCGAAAGTATTTTTGACAGCATGGCTGATTG